>JANXXI010000386.1 GCA_025350695.1 Acidobacteriota bacterium | reverse complement strand
GCCGCAAGTGATGCTGCGCGCAAAACTCCGTCAAGTCGGCGGGGAATGGGGCATCAAACACCCGCAGTCCGCTAGGCAAATCGAATGCAAGTCTTGAGGCGTGCAACGCGTGTCTTCGGAGTTCCAATTCTTTGCCTAATTCGGGCGTCAGTCCGGCTGTGATGAAGCGAAGGAAAATGGTTTCGTCGCCGCCGTAAATCTTGTCGCCCACAATTGGGTGCCCCAACCATTCGGCATGCACCCTGATCTGGTGCATTCTTCCCGTCTGTGGATGCACCTGCGCAATTGTGTATCCATTAGCGCAATGAATTGGCACGAAGCGAGTTTGCGCCGCTTGGCCTTCCGCCACAATCGCCCGACGCATAAACACTTCGGCCGTGGCGTGCTGGCCAATCGGCTGATCCACTTCAACAGCATGGTTCAATTCGCCCTTCAGAATGGCGAAGTACGATTTGGCTACCTTCCTCACTTGGATAGCCCTTTGCATGGAGGATGCGGCTTCGGTGTGCTTGGCGAACACAACCACACCGCTAGTTTCTCGATCAAGGCGCGAGGGCATGTGCAGCCGCTCCACACCGAGGTATTCGCGGCAGGCACCGATCAGGCTGGACCAAGGGCCATGCTTGGAGGGATGGCAAACCACCAGCCCTGGTTTATTGATCACCAGCACGTCCGGGTCGTCATGGATCACCCATGAGGCAATTTCCTCGGGTGTAACCAGCCAACCCCATTCTGTCAACGGCACTAGTTTGACCGCTCAAGAGCCTGCTTGATGAATGGCCTGATTGTCTCGGCCATGCGCACAAAGCCCAGGTCAGTCGGGTGCACTCCGTCAACTGTGCCTTCGTCATCATTACCCAGTAAGTTCCGCGAGTCCACATAGAAGAGATTTGGGTCCTCTGGGCTGAGCTTACTAAACAGTGACCGCAGTGTTGCGTTCTTCTTCACTGCTGAGTCTTTTCGGGATGTGAGCACCAGGGAACCATGAGGTATCGTATTTTCCACCAGCACGATGGGCGTCTTAGGATGCGCCTTCCTGAACGTCGCAAGCAGAGGTTCAACCCGCTCGATAGCTTCCTCCGGCGTGAGGTTGGGGAGACTGTCAAAGACGAAAACGGAGGGATCCAATTCAGCGAGCAACGAGGCCATTTCCGGTTCACACTTTCCATTGCCGGAGAATCCCAAATTGATGGTGGGGACGTTCAGCATTCTACCGATGATTGACGGATACGCCATTCCCGGGCGGGCGGCGCAACCTCCTTGCAAAATCGACGAGCCGTAGAACAGCACGGGCTTCTTTCTTTGAACTTTTGTTCGTTCCACTTTGACGGATTCGGGCACGCCGATTTCCACTTGTTCCACACCGTTGTAAAGTGGCAGGTACAGCAAGTAGTCCCGCGATTTGGCCTCTAAACCAGTAACAAGCGTCTTTTCGTTGGTAGGGAATTGTTCCGGGCGACCGTTGGCCAGCCAATGCCATTTTCCTTCGACGAATACGTACAGATCCAATCCACTGACGCCAGTGGCGGGCATGTGGGGCATCGCCAACGACTTCTTTCGCAACGTCCAGCGCGCGCGTAATTCGGTTGAGTCGGTTGTGAACCGCACTAGCATTCCAGCCGAATCCTGACCCAGCGACCAAACAGGCCCTCGTACCATACCTTCGGCCTTGGATGGTAAACGGTCGTAGGGGTGTTTCAGTTCGGTCCAACCCTGGCCTTCAACGCCAAGTTCCCGCACTTCCATCCACCTTACTTCGGCAGAGCCAAACGCCGTCAGATACATCGCCAAGAATACTTTGAGCATCCTGCCCATCATAATGGAAGTGTGCAACTTCCGCACTTTGTGCAGCATTACATTTCCACTAGAGTAGAAGGAATCCCCTTCGCCAAGCTTCAAGAGGCGGCGGAAGGTCTTTCTACGCACTACCGCTCTGCCCGTCCCACCTCCACTCTGCCAATTATTTCTAGGCACAAAGCGGCTGCATATTTGGCGACCCGAATGCCAGGAACCTATGCCGCAGCCATGCATGTGTTGGCCGAGACGGCCCAGCGCCTTCCAGCAATCGAAACGGTGCTCGATCTAGGGGCGGGAACCGGCGCCGCGTCCCTCGCGTGCCAATCGGTTTTTGGCAGTGAAGTGCGGCTTTCGCTGTTGGATGATGATTCGGCTTTGTTTGGTGAAGCAAAGGCTATTTTGCCCGACGCGACCTTCATCCAAACGGACCTGGCAACCAAGAAGGATCTGCCAGATGCGGACCTGGTGATCTTGGGTTATTGCCTTGGCGAGCTATCTGAAACGGATCGAACTGCCGTTTTGGAGCGCGCGTGGAACGCATCCTTGAAGGGTCTGGTGATCATTGAGCCAGGAACGTCTCCTGCGTTTTCTCGCATTTTGCTGATGCGAGATTTGCTCCTTAAGTTGGGAGGCCACTTGGCGGCTCCATGTCCCAATTCGCAAGCTTGTCCTATTCAGAGTCCGGATTGGTGCCACTTCGCTCAACGTGTGGAACGATCTGCGATCCACAGGAGACTAAAGCAGGGAACCATGGGATACGAAGATGAGAAGTTCAGTTATCTGGTTTTTTCTAAGACACCGTTAGAACCGGCGCCCGGCCGAATTGTCCGGCGTCCAGTTCATAAGCCGAGGTTAATAGAGATATGTGTATGTCAACAGCAGAAAATTAGCGTGCAGTGTGTTACCAAGAAAGATAAGAACCAATTCCGGGCTGCTCGTCATGCGAATTGGGGGGATGCTTGGGCAGGGGACGGCAAAGCAGATCTTCCGACTTTGTAAGGTATAATTTAAAAGAAAGTTAAAATGAGTGAATCTGTAACGAGTCTGAACCCACCCTGGAAAGCGATTGGCTGGTTCTCGGTGTTTTTGATCCTTGCCTACCTACCCGTGGTAATCGGCTTGGTCAAGCAATGGAACTACGATGAGGACATGGGGCATGCTTTCTTCGTACCGCTTGTGGCGGCTTACGTTGCTTGGGATAGTCGGGAAAAGATTCTTAATATTAAGCCAGAGCCCTCTACATTCGGAATCGTATTGATGATTTGGGGAATGGTTCAGCTCTACCTTGGGGCTCTAGGGGCCGAGTACTTCGTACAGCGGTCGGCGTTGTTGATCTCACTTGTAGGCTTGGTTCTGGCTATCGGCGGGTGGAGGTTATTGCGCGCTCTGGCCTTCCCGTTATGTCTTTTGATTTTCATGATTCCGATTCCCGCTATCGTCTATAACCGAATCACGTTTCCTCTTCAATTGTTTGCCAGCAGTGTGGCGGAAAACGTATTGCTCTTCTTGGATATTCCGGTGAATCGTGATGGAAATGTCCTCACTTTGGCCAGCCAGACGCTTTCGGTTGTGGAAGCATGCAGCGGAATCCGGTCTCTTCTCTCCCTCACATTCCTTTCCTTGGTGTACGCCTACTTTTTCGACAAGCGACCGGCGATGCGGTGGTACCTTTTGGCCGCCACCATTCCAATTGCAATTATTGCTAACGCTGGCCGCGTTGCAATTACAGGAATTCTGAGTGAGAAGGTAAGTCCGGAGCTCGCTCGCGGCTTCTATCATGAAGTGGAAGGTTGGGTTGTATTCATGATCGCCGGTCTTTTGTTAGCTATGTGCCACTTGCTGTTGAGCCGTTTCTTAAACTGGCGCGAGAGTCACGCCTGATATCACTGATTGGATTATCCCCAAGATGAACTTTCTTAAAGGCCGCTTTGCAATACTCGTTACCATTCTACTTGCCGTTCAGGCCTTTGGCTCATTTGCCATCGATCGTCGAAAGGAAAATGCGCCCAAAGCTTTTGCGCTGAAAGATTTCCCGAACTCGATTGCTGGATGGGAAATGCGAAAAGACTATCCCATGGAAGAGGAAGTGCAAAAAGTATTGAAAGCCACTGACTATTTGGTTCGGGATTATGTCAAAGACAACTCCCTAGCAAATCTATACATCGCCTACTTCCAATCCCAACGAAGTGGAATTGCTCCCCATTCTCCTAAGAACTGCTTACCTGGGAACGGTTGGGTCGAGGAATCCAGCGACCGAATAACGGTCGATGTTCCAGGATTTGCTCCCATCGAAGCCAATCGCTATACAGTGCAGAAAGGAGACGTGAGGAGCGTGGTTTTGTATTGGTATCAGTCACGCCAACGGACAATTGCCAGTGAGTACAAAGCAAAGGTGTTTGTGATGGCAGACGCAATTCGCTATAACAGAACCGACACAAGTTTAGTTCGTGTAATTACGCAGGTTGTTGGCGGTAACAGCGAGCTTGCAAATAGAAATGCCTTGCAGTTCACGCGCGACGTTTACCCGGCATTGGCCAAGCAGCTTCCCCAATAGCTTTCAGTCCAGCCCAAAAGCCAAAAGTACATTTCCCGATATGCCCGAGAGCGCACCGTAGCCACTTGTTACGTAAATCATTCCACCAGCTACCACTGGCCCTGAAGAGCCGCCGATGGAGCCGCCTTTGGCCTTTACTCCATTCACTGTTTCAAATTCGCGCCTGGTGGGATAATCCCAGACGATCTTGCCGGATGCCGCATCATAGGCCCGCAAATGCCCATCCATGGAGCCGGAAAGGACAATTCCGTCCATCGCAGTGACTGGGGACATCTGCGCCGCGCTGCAATTAGGGGTTCCTTTGCAGTCTGGTTCAGGGGCGGCGGTACTCCAAGCTTTTTCGCCGGTCTCCAGTTTCAAGGCAAACATGCCACCTTCTTGTTCCGGTTTGCCAGGAGTCCGATCACTCAACGCCACGTAAAGATGTTCGGCGGATGACGCCATACCCCATTGAATACCGCCCAGCGAGCCACCTCTGCCTATTCGCGTCTGCCACAGGATAGTCCCTTTCGAATCAGGATCGAGGGCGTGCGCCACACCTGATTTTTGACCAACCACTAACAATTCCTTTCCTGCTGAGGTGCGCGCCAAAATCGGAGCCGCGCCAATATCCACGTCTGGTCCGGAAACATCTGGGCAACTGGACTTGTTCGGATTTACGCACGAAAAATTCCAGCCATCGCCTTTAGTGAACTGCTTGACCCACAGCCGTTCCCCGGTTCTCATATCTAACGCGTGGACCGCGTCAGAATAAGAAGTATCCGGATCTGAGTAGCCATTTCCGGTGCCGACGTAGAGCGCCTTGCGTTTTACGTCGAGAGTCGGCGATGACCAAACTGCCGCGCCGGAGGGTCCATGCAACTGGGTTCCAGCCGCATTTTTCTTTCCGGGCTTCGGTTCGTCGGGAATCATATAGGTCTTCCACAGCACCTTACCTTTTTCCAACTCAAGCGCCACCACGCTGCCCCGGAAAGTGCAACATTCATATTTCGGATTGGCGGGGGAAACCTCCTCGGTGCTAGATACGGGCACAAACAGCCGATCCTCGTTGAGTTGTGGCGCTCCGGTTACTCGCGCTAAACGGTGTTCGTCCACTTTCGTTTTCCACAAAAGTTTGGCCGTTACCGCATCAACGGCGTAGACAGTGGCTTGCGTATCGGCGAAGTAGGCCACGTAGCGATTATGCGTTGTTCCGGCGACGGTGATTGCCGTTCGAACGGTGGCCCCAGCTTGGAAGGTCCAATAAATACAGCCCGTCTGAGCATTCACCGAATAGACCATGCCGTTATCGCTGCCAAAATAAAGCTTGCCGGCCACCAATGCCGGTTGTCCGTACACGGTGCTCGATTGTGGAAAGCCGAAGGCCCACTTCAGCTTCAATTTTGGGATGTCCTTGGGCGACAGCTTCGCTTGAGCCTGAGGTTGAAATCTCGTGTTGCGTGCATCCACTCCCCAACCATTCCAGAAAGTAGAATCCGTGAGGGCGGGAAAATTATCCGGACAGTAGCCGGTCATACTGAGTTTGGTCCCGTCCGGACTACCTAGGTAATTGGCTAGCAGCAATCGCTGCTCGGCCGTCAATTGTGAGGCCTGTGCTTTCATGGAGCCTGTTTCCAAAGCAGCTAGGACGGTGCGAGCGGGCTTAGACTTAAGCGCTTCAGGCAACGGCGCTCTGGTGACGTGTTCCGGTTGGTGGCAGGTTTGGCAATGCTTTTCAAACAAGACCGGCGCGTCTTCGGCGGCAGCGAAAAGAGTTATTGGAATAAACGCAAGAATCAGTCTCACGACAGAATCCTACCATGCCCGAAGTCTCGTTCAAACTGTCATACTAAAACTATCTGCGTTAGACCCTCTGTCCATTCGTAACAAAACTGTTTCCCAATGATCCCCCAAGACGACCGGCCAGGCTCAGCCTGTGCCCAAAGGCCCATCCCCACCCCATGAGCGTAAGCTTCGGTTTAGACTTCGGCACTACCAACAGCTCCATTGCCTGGCTCGGCCCTGATGGTGTGCCGCAACTCGCCAGTTTCCCATCGATGAACGGGTTGACGGAATCCTATCGCTCCCTTCTGTATTTGGAAATGGAAAAAGTCGCCGGGCGATCCACCATTAAGAGTTACAGCGGCCCAGTGGGAATGGATCGCTATCTGTCTGCTGAAACGAAAGGCAGGCTGATTCAATCTCTGAAGTCTTTCCTTGGGTCAAAAACCTTTGTGTCGACAGAGATCTTCAACAAGGCGTTTTCTCTTGAGGAGCTGATCGCGGCGATTTTGCGAGACATAAAAGCAGAGGCGGAAAAGCAGTGCGGTGCGAAAATCGGAACCATTGTATTGGGCCGCCCAGTGCGTTTCGTTTCTTCCGATTCCGACGCGGATGATGAATTCGCTCTAGGGCGACTGCGCGACGCGTTGAAACTAGCGGGCTTCGGGCGAGTTGTGTTTGAGCTGGAGCCGATGGGGGCAGCCTACCATTACGAATCGACGCTGGAAACTGACGAGCTAATAATGATCGGCGACTTCGGCGGCGGTACTAGCGATTTTTCTTTGCTGCGCGTTGGTCCAACCTTTCGGGTGATGGCTCGTCGTGGCAAGAGTTTGCTCGGTAACGAGGGTGTTGGTCTGGCCGGCGACGCCTTCGACGCCAAGATCATTCGCAATCTGGTTTCGCCCGCGCTCGGACTCGGCACCGAGATTCGTTCTTTCCAGAAGTTGCTTCCCGTGCCCAGTTGGGTCTACAACAAATTAGAGCGTTGGCATCACTTGTCGTTACTACGCAACAAGGACACGATGCGAATGTTGGAAAGTGTTCGCGTGCAAGCGGTATCTCCTGAGCGGATTCAGGCGTTGATCGATCTGGTGGAGGCTGATCTTGGCTTTCAATTGCATAAGGCCGTCCAGATTTTGAAAGTGCAGCTTTCGGCCTTTGAGAGCGCTACTTTCGAATTCGATCAGGCGGGTGTGGAGATCAGGGCGAAAGTGGCGCGGTCCGATTTTGAAGGTTGGATCAGCCCCGAACTAAGGTCGATTGAAGGATGCGTTGACCGGTTGCTTACCAGCTCCAGAATTCCAGCCGCCTCCGTTGACAGGATCTTCCTCACTGGCGGATCCTCTTTCGTCCCCGCCGTGAGACAAATATTCGAATCGCGATTTGGCGTCGGGAAGATTCAGGCGGGCAACGAATTTACGTCAGTCGCCCGAGGGTTGGCGCTGAGAGCATCGCGGATCTAAGGCCACGCTACAGTAGTCTGAAATTCACCTCGAAAAATGCCGGCATTGCCGTTGGTCTGCAATTCTTCATGCCCGGCTTGAATCGCCACTTAGAAACTGCCTCAATCGCCTTTTCATCCAAGCCCAGACCCAGTCCACGCTGCACCGTTGGCTCACGTACCATTCCTGATTCGGTAACCATTGCCTTGATCAAAATTGCGCCCTGTAGTTTTGCTCTGCGTGCATCTTCAGAAAATTCCGGTTCCACTTTGTGCAGAATTACGGGACCCACCGGAGGCCCGCATTTGCTTACTTCGAGAAACCCAGATCCATCGCCAGGACCGACAGGGCCTTTGCCTTTGCCCGGTCCAACCGGCCCGCCGTCTCCATCTCCCAAGTAGCCCTTCGTCCCGTTGCCCGCCGAAGGCGGTCCGGGCGTGGCCCAAGGTGAACCTAGCTGCGGTAATTTCTGAAGAGCTTGTTCCACTTTGACGCTTAGTTCAACAGCAGGTTCTATTTCCAACTTCGAGTTGGTCTCTGGCCGCGGCATTGGCGGAAGCAAGGGTTTGGGCTCCATGCGGGGAAGACGTCCTTGGCTGGCAGGCCGCAGATGTACTGGCCCACCGCCACGGCCACCTGCGAATACCGTCTGTTCGATTTTGGGCCAGGCAGGCAATACCAATCGAAATACTTCCCTGGCCCTGGGGGAAGGTTTTGGGGCCGGTACCTTTCCCAGAGGGAAGACCAGCAGACAAATAACAAAGATGTGAGCTGCAAGAGAAATGAATTGGGATCGCTTCATGCCATGCGGTATGCACGGCAGTGGCCGATCTTCATATCAACAGGTTACGCTCGCAATCCGTGAGTTGGTTTCACAGTTGTGCTCTGCTTGCTACAACGTAACCGAATCGCCCCGTTTCGGTATGATCACTTGCAGCTTGTACCTCGCCTCAATCGCTTTTTTTAATGCCTCCTGCTGCAATGGTTCTCCATGCACCAGGAAAACAGACTTAAGCCGGGGTGTCACGATAGGCTCCATCCACGCCAGTAATTCACCTTGGTCAGCATGGCCCGATAGTTCATTGATGCGCGCGATTTCCGCGCGCACGGGCGACGGCTCGCCAAAGATATTCACCTCCGGTTCGCCGTCAAGTATCTTGCGCCCCAAAGTGTTCTCCGCCTGGAAGCCCGTGATCAGCACTGTATTCCGAGGATCGCCGATTCCGTTTCGCAGATGATGCAAAATGCGCCCAGCTTCGCACATCCCGCTGGCAGCGATAACCAGGTAAGAACCGCGTAGATCGTTCAATGCCTTGGACTCTTCGACGGAGCGAATATACTGTAGCTTGCCAAATCCGAAGGGGTCGATTGGTTTGCGGAACTCGGCGCGCATATCTTCGTCGAATAGTTCCTCATGCTTTCGGAATACCTCCGTGACGTTCACTGCAAGCGGGCTATCCACGAAGATCGGGATCGACGGGATTCTGCCGTTCTTCGACAATTCGTGAATCAGCACAACCAACTGCTGGGCTCGTCCGACTGCAAAAGATGGCACGATGATTCGCCCACCGCGAGCGATTGTACGGTTAATAATGTCCGCCAACTTGTCTTGCACTACGCCTTCGTCCTTGTGAAGGCGGTCACCATAGGTACTTTCCATGATCAGGTAATCGCCAGTTGGCATCGTTTCCGGATCGTGAATGATGGGCAGTCCCTTCCGTCCGACGTCGCCAGAGAAGATGAGGCATTTTCCGTCGGCTTCTATTTTCATGGCGGTTGATCCCAACATGTGACCGGCCTCGAAGGTTGTGTAGGTGACCCCTCGGGAAACCTCGGTGGGTGTGTGAAGATCGACACGCCGGAACAGTGCGATGGCGGCCAGCGCGTCTTGAATTGTGTAGAGCGGTTGAATCTCTGCTTGGCCGTCTTCAACGCCGATACCCCTACGCCGGGCCGCGCGACGGTTCATGAACGTGGCGTCCTTTTCTTGAATGAATGCCGAATCTTGAAGCATCGCGTTACATAGGTCCGCAGTGGCTGAAGTAGTGTAAATCGGCCCTGAAAAGCCATTTTTCACAAGGTTCGGAAGGTTGCCGCTGTGATCAATGTGTGCGTGCGAAAGCAAGACTGCTTCCACTGACGAGCCGGGCCAAGGGAAGGTTTTGTTCCTTTCATTCGCTTCCCTTCGTTTGCCTTGAAACAGGCCGCAATCAAGCAAGAGCCTTGCGCCATTTGTTTCGACTTCATGCATAGAGCCCGTAACAGTTTGAGCCGCACCGCGAAATGTGATCTTCATCCCTTATAGGATAGGCGATCCCAGTGATATGATGACGAGAACTATGTTGAACAGAAGAAAATTTGGCCAAGTGCTAACCGCGGGTCTTGCCGGATCCGCGGGTTTCGCCGCGAAGATTAACTCGAAGACGAACGGCGTTTGGATCGGCGCACAATCCTACAGCTTTCGTGACCGTGACTTTGACAAGTGCCTGGAGGGCATGAAGGAAGTCGGCTTGGGTGAGATGGAAATGTGGCAGGGCCATGCCGAGCCGCAAGCAATGAAGGCGGATGCATTGAAGAAGTGGCGCGAGGAAGCACCCCTATCTCATTTCGAGAATTTGCGGAAGAAGGCCGATGCCGCCGGTGTGACCATTTACGCCTATAACTATAGCTTCCGCGACAATTTCACGGATCGGGAGATTGAGCGTGGCTTTGAATTCGCCAAAGCGTTGGGGTGCAAGATCATCACAGCTTCAGCCACCGTGACCGTTGCCAAGCGGATCGACCCTTTTGCCAAGAAAGCGAAAATTAAAGTCGGCATGCATAACCATTCCCGCATCCACGAAAACGAATTCGCGCGCCCCGAAGATTTCGCCGCCGCCATGGCCGGCATGTCGGAATACATCTGCGTGAACCTGGACATCGGTCACTTCACGGCCGCGAATTTTGACGCCGTCGATTATCTTTCAAAGCATCATGAACGCATTGTGACGTTGCACATCAAGGACCGGAAGAAGGATCAAGGCGCCAATGTTGAATTCGGCCAAGGAGACACTCCAATCAAGCCGGTGTTGCAAATGCTGAAAGATAAGAAGTTCAAGATTCCCGCAAATATCGAATACGAATATAAGGGCGCCGACACGGTGGCGGAAATGAAGAAGTGTTTTGCCTACTGTAAGCAGGCGGCAAGTTAGCCGACTAGGACTCGAATGAGTCCGGACTAACAATCGTTGTGAAGTATTCAGGCCTGATACCATGGAGATGGTGAAATTTTCCAGGCGCCAAATCGTATTGGGTTGCGTAACCGGGGTTACGGCGGGAGTGGGCTATGCCCGCTACGTTGAGCCTGGGTGGCTTGAATTGACCACCAAACAAGTGAAACTTCGTGGTGCTTCGCTTCATCGTCCGCTACGCGTTTTGCACCTTTCCGACTTGCACGCATCTGAATTCATCTCGGCCCCTTTCCTTCAGAGCGCCTTTGAAATGGGTGCAGCCGGAAAGCCAGATGTAATTTGCTTGACGGGTGATTACATTACTCAAGGCGAACGGTATAACGAGGCCGGTTACGAAAAAGCCCTTCGCTGGCTTTCCGGCATTGCTCCCTGTTTTGGTGTGTTGGGGAATCATGATGCCGCTTGGAACCCATCTCCCGGGCAAAAGACGAAGGTCACTGCGTTGTTGGAGCGTGGTGGTATCAGGTTGCTTCACAACCGGTCAGAATACTTAAGCGTAGGGGGCTCCCTTGTGCGCTTTGCAGGCGTCGGTGACTTGTGGATTCGACAAGTGGACCCCATTGCCGCCTTTTCGGATCCGCGGCCGGCGGAGGCAACAATTTTGTTAAGCCACAACCCCGATTCGAAGGAATTGTTTTTGGACCAGGATTGGGATCTGATGTTATGTGGCCATACGCATGGCGGTCAGCTGATTATTCCCAAATACGGGACGCCCTATGCGCCGGTTAAAGACAAGCGATATGTCGCGGGACTCTTACCCTATGAATATGGCTTGATTCACGTTACCAGGGGTGTCGGAACCGTGCATGGATATCGCCTCAATTGCCGTCCGGAAGTAAGTCTCCTCGTCGTTTCGTGATCGCAAAAAGTCGACTATTTCCCCAGCTTGTTTGAACTCTATGAAAATTTTTGCTGCATTGTACATGGCGGTTTTGGCTGCGATGGCGCAGCCGATGCCTGGAACGGCCCCTCTGAGCCAAACCACCGATATTGCGTCGGATCTCGTTTCCGGTATAGACACATTCCTGATGCGCGAACTGGAATCAGCGGGCGCGGCGCCGGTTGCTCCAGGAAGTCGCGAGCGGCTTCGGCGCCTCATCGGGCTGAAGGACGCACGCGTTCCTTTCGATTCCCCTACTCTGCAGACAACCTTAAACACAGCCTCCCTTTTGGCCAAAGCCTCTACCTTCGAGGTGCATCGGGTCTCCTGGCCCGTTCTCGACGGAGTCACGGCCGAAGGCTTACTATTAAAACCCATCGGCCGAATGCCGAAGAAAAATGTGGTGGCGATTCCCGATGCCGATCAAACGCCCGAATCAATCGCGGCAAGTTGGGCCGGTAGACTTGCGGCTAGTGGATGCCAAGTCCTTATCCCGACTCTGATTGATCGCAAAGACACATGGTCAGGCAATCCGCGCATTAAGATGACCAACCAACCGCACCGGGAGTTCATCTATCGGATGGCATATCAAGTTGGCCGCCACATCATCGGTTATGAAGTGCAGAAGGTGCTGGCCGCCGTGGATTGGTTTGCCAAATCCGCGCCAGGAACGTCAATTGGAGTTTGGGGATATGGGGAAGGCGGGTTGATCGCCTTGCACTCGGCGGCGGTTGACGAACGAATATTGAGCACTGTTGTGAGCGGGTATTTTGGTTCACGTACGGCAATGTGGCAGGAGCCGATTTACCGCAACATCTGGACGCAACTGCGAGGCTTTCGCGACGTCGATCTTGCCGCGCTCATCGCCCCTCGACAGCTAATCGTTGAAGCATCGCCATTTCCGCGAATTTCCGGTCCACCCGCCGAACAGGCTGGGCGCCGAGGGGCCGCTCCTGGGTTCATACAACAGGAGCCTCTTGCTGCAGTCCGAGCCGAGGTGGCCCGAACGAAAGCTACATTCATCGCCAATCCAGGCGAGGAAACGTTCAAAGCGTTTCTCGGCGGCCCTGCCAGGAGTGCTCCTATTCTTTCGTTAAATGAGAGCGGCGCCGATGCCCGCATGCAGGCGCAATTCCGGCAACTGGTTGAGTACACGCAAGCGGCTGTCCGCCGCTCAGAATTTGTGCGCAAGGACTTTTGGGCTAAAGCCTCGAAGACCAGTCTGGAATCCTGGGAAGCGTCTATGCCTTCGTACCGCAAGCAATTTGAAGAAGAGATAACAGGGATCATCCGCGAGCCCTTTTCCGCGCTTGATGTAAAGACGCGCCGCATTTACGATATGCCTGCTTTCACGGGTTATGAAGCCGTGATTCCGGTGTTCAAAGAAGTTATTGCCTATGGCGTCTTGCTGGTTCCGAAGGATTTGAAGCCCGGCGAACGTCGGCCGGTCGTGGTCGCCCAGCACGGACTTGAAGGGCGCCCGCAAGATCTGATTGATCCTAAAGACGCGAAAATGATGCTGACCTACCAGCGCTACGCCGCACGTTTGGCTGAGCGTGGCTTCATCGTCTTTGTACCCCAGAATCCGTACATTTTCGGGGAACGATTCAGGGTCCTGTCTCGCAAAGGGAATCCCCTGGGAAGGACACTATTTGCTTTCATAACGCCGCAACATCAGCGCTCAATAGACTGGCTTGAAACGCTTCCCTTTGTGGACAAGAATCGGATCGCTTTCTACGGTTTGTCTTATGGCGGAAAAACGGCCATGCGCGTTCCGGTACTTGAGCCCCGGTATAAAGCGATCATTTGTTCAGGCGATTTCAACGAATGGATTTCAAAAATCACAAGCGTAGATCAGCCTTTCAGCTATATGTTCACCCATGAGTATGAAATCCTGGAATTCGATTCGGGCGACACCTTCAACCACGCCGAATCCGCTTACATGATCTTCCCGCGACCATTCATGGTAGAGCGCGGTCATTACGATGGCGTTGGAATCGACGAATGGATCAGCTCGGAGTATGCCAAAGTCAGACGTCATTATGCCGATTTTAGTTTGCCAAATTTAACCGAAATTGAATACTTCAAAGGCCCACACCAAATTTTCGGAAATGAAACTTTTCAATTTCTTCACCGGCATTTGAAGTGGCCATAATAAACAAACGCGGCGGTTTTGATAAACCGACCGCGTTAGCTTGACAGCGGCAGGAATCAGCTGCCGCAATGTCGGGAGAATCAGAACCAACGGTATCGCTTGAAACGAAGCCGAAAATCCTGTGTGTTGTTTGGATGGTAAGATCTCCGGGAGTTTTAGTCAAGTGAAAAAGTAAGTGGATTTTTCAGTCTAACAACTAGCTTGTTTTCAATAGATTGCTGGGATGGGCTATTTTAGAGGGTCAGTGGATAAACTGGGGAAATCATCTGAAAAAGTCTCTTGACTTCGCTCTAAGGCAGAGATTCTTCAAGATTTATTTTTGCCGACCCCCAAGTCGGAGCAGCGTCATCTCTTCTTCCTGATCGCCAGGCTTCTCTCCGCGCATTCTTGAGATCAGGAGGCGCACACCCTTCAAGCCGAAGGCTGCTAAGAGAGAGAAAAGAAACAGCATACCGGCAAATTTGACGCCAGTTACAACAATTTCTCCAATTTGTGGCTCGTAGGTGTCGCCTTTAACATTTACCGTGATATTGGGTTCGTAACGAACATCAGCCAGCAGCTTCTCAGCCGCATCTGCGTTTGTGAAATCAGTAACAATACCCAGAATTGGACCGGAACGCTTTACCCGAATGCCCTCCAACTTCTGAAATTCGGCAAGGCGGTCACGGGCAATGTGCGGGGTGGGATAGCTCAAAAGGGTCAGCCGCATTTCGCCCTCCGGCGCCTTGTAGCGAGCCGTCCGTCCTTCGGCGCCCATGGAGAAGGCGGCGAGCGACGGGCTGATCTGAGGGACAAATTTGGCCATTCCGGCTGGACCGAGAATGTAACGTTCGGAGCGTTGGATCTTTCCGTTTTGGGGTAGCGCTCCCCGCAGGGAAGGGAATGGGGCCTGATCGAGGCGGGGCAGGGAAAGCATCAACTGGGCTAGAATATCGTCGTCTGTGGGTGTAACGCCATCAAAAATAAGAAGATAGTTTCCGTAAATTGCCCATGTAATAGCTCCCCGTTTAGCCGAGACCTTGGTTAGGTCGGCTACTTGAGCATCTGCCGGGACCAGAAACTCAAAAGCCTCAAGTGAGGCTGTTGTATCAGTAAATCGCCATGCTGTAATGTTGAATGACTTGCCGGCCTTTTTGTATTCGGCATAGTCAGAATCCTGGTAACCACATTCTTTCCAGATTGCGGCGTCCGGAATGTCTGGCTTGCGGTTTGAGGTGCGCGTGGCGCCCTCAAACCCTTCAGGCAACAAACCGGCGAACGCGCTGCCGGAAGTGAGTAGTAACAAAGCTGCTAGCCGTGGCATTTTTTGAATTTTTTCCCACTACCGCACCAGCACGGATCGTTCCGCCCGGGCGTCTTCTTCGCAAGCAGGGGTTGGGGTGTTTCGCTGGCCGTTGAGCCGCCAAGAAATTGCAAGGCTTCCATTTCCTTTTCTTTTTTTCGGGCGATGCTTCGGGTGAAATCGGCGATGCTCGACTGAGCCGCCTGGTTCACTGCGACAGCCTGCCCACCTGCTCCGTTTTGGTGATCGGGGTCCTCCTCCTCAGGCGCGGCGTTATCGTCGCGATCCTCGTCATCGGGATCAAACGGCAGTAAATTGCGCGCCGTGGTTCCTTCGTCCACCTGCAGGAAGTAGAGATAACGGACGGCTTCGTCCTCAATCCGATCCATCATGTCCTGGAACATGGTGAAGCTTTCCCGCTTGTATTCGATCAGCGGATCCTTCTGGCCGTAACTGCGGAGGTTGATGCCTTCCTTCAAGTGATCCATGGTCAGCATGTGATCTTTCCACTGATCGTCGATCACTTTCAGCATGATCATGCGCTCGGCTTCGCGCATTAAATCGGAGCTTACGGTGCTCTCTTTTTCGTCGTAGCGCCGCTTGAGCCTTTCCAGGATCATCTCTTCAATTTGATTCTTGTTGTTGCCTTTCATTTCAGCAACGGTAACTTTTACGCCGAAACGCGAAAGAACATCGCTTTCAAGCTCAGCCAATTCCCAGGCGTCAGGGTGGACTTTGGGAGGGATGCGTTCATCCACCAGCGATCCCACCATACCCTCCACGATCTCAATGATCTTGGCCTTCTGATCGGTTCCATCGAGCAAGCCGCGGCGCAGCGAATAGACCGCCTGCCGTTGCTTGTTCATCACGTCGTCATATTCCAGAACGTGTTTGCGGCTGGCGAAATGTTGGGCTTCCACTGCTTTTTGGGCGGAGGCGATGCGCTTGGTGATCAACCGCGACTCGATCGGCACATCTTCTTCCATGCCGAGCTTCAACATCAGGTTCTGCATGCGATCACCACCAAAGATGCGCAGTAAATCGTCCTGTAGCGAGAGGTAGAATTTGGAACTGCCCGGATCGCCTTGACGTCCGGCGCGGCCGCGAAGCTGGTTGTCGATGCGGCGGGATTCGTGCCTTTCGGTGCCGATAATATGCAGGCCTCCGGCGGCGACGACTTCTTCGTGCTCCTTTTCGGTCTGCTGCTTCATTTCCTTGAAAACTTCGTCCCACTCGGCTTTTTCGCAAGTTTCGGGATCTATACCTTTCTTGCGCAGCTTTTCCTTAGTTAGGAACTCGGCGTTGCCACCGAGCAAAATATCGGTACCGCGCCCGGCCATGTTGGTGGAAACGGTGACCGCGCCTTTGCGTCCGGCCTGAGCCACGATGGATGCTTCGCGTTCGTGGTTTTTTGCGTTCAGCACTTCGTGCGGCACGCCCATCTTCTTGAGGATTGCCCCTAGCCGTTCTGACTTATCCACGGAAATCGTGCCAACAAGAACCGGCTGACCCTTTTCGTTCTTTTCCTTAATTTCCTTGGCTGCATTGCGGAACTTTTCTTCTTCCGTCCGGTAAACGATGTCGTTAGAATCGATGCGGCAGCGTTGCCTGTTGGGCGGAATAATGCTGACGTCGATCTTATAGGTTTTCCCGAACTCGGCTGCTTCCGTTTCGGCAGTACCGGTCATACCGGCTAGCTTCTTGTACAACCGGAAATAGTTCTGGTAGGTGATACTGGCAAGGGTCTGCGTTTCGCGCTGGATCTTGACGCCTTCCTTGGCTTCTATGGCTTGATGCAAACCGTCTGACCAGCGTCGACCGGGCATAATGCGCCCAGTGAATTCATCGACAATCATAACTTCCGGTTGGCCATCGTCACCGGGGCGCACCAGATAATCCTTATCGCGGTGAAATAGCACATGGGCTTTCAGCGCCTGTTGAATGTGGTGATTGGATTCGATGTTCGTTGGGTCGTACAGATTTCCGCAACCTAGCAGCCGTTCCACTTTATGCACGCCTTCTTCGGTCAGAGCGACGTTCTTATGCTTTTCATCCACCGTATAATCGCCGGTGAAGTACTTTTCCCCGGGCTCGCGGCCTTCGATCACTTCACCGCGGACCAGCTTCGGTATGAAGCGGTTGATCTTGTAATACTTGTCGGTCGACTCTTCACTGGGGCCGGAAATGATCAGAGGCGTGCGGGCTTCGTCGATCAAGATGGAATCGACTTCGTCGACGATGGCGAAGTTATGACCCCGCTGGACACAATTTTCCAACCGAAACTTCATGTTGTCGCGCAAATAATCGAACCCGTATTCGTTGTTGGTGCCGTAAGTAATGTCCGACGCGTAGGATTCCCGCCGGTCAGAATCGCTCCGTTCATGAACAACCGTGCCCCAGGAAAGACCCATGAAGCTATAGAGCCGCCCCATCCACTCCGCATCGCGTTTGGCTAGATAGTCGTTGACGGTGACAACATGGACTCCTAGCCCGGAAAGAGCATTCAAGTAGACGGGCAGGGTAGCCACCAAAGTTTTGCCTTCACCCGTTCCCATCTCGGCGATTGAGCCCTTGTGAAGCATAATGCCGCCGATCAGTTGCACGTCGAAGTGGCGCATGTTGAGTGCGCGCCGGCTGCCTTCGCGAACAGCCGCGAAAGCTTCAACCAGTAGGTCGTCAAGGGAGGAGCCTTGGGCTAGTCGTTCTTTAAAAGATATCGTTTTGGCGGCCAATTCGGCGTCGCTCAAAGCTTTCATCTGATCCTCTAAACCGTTTATGGCGGTGATTAGAGGACGAATGGCTTTGATCTCGCGCTCAGTCTTGGTGCCGAAAATCTTGGCCAGTATCATGTCAAGCATATATGGAAAACCGCTGCTACTAGTTTAGCGCACCGATTGCGGTCAGCCTTGAACGCAAATACCTTACAGTATCTAGACCTATGGACACCTTCGAGATGGAAAAGGTTTCAAGGCGACTAGAATGTGACTGGGCGTAATGGCAAGGCCGGTACTACAGAACATGAATGGGATGAGACTCGTGCGAACTTCACCCGCCCTGCGGGAGCCGCTCTGAGCAGACTAAGTAAGCTTGGCGACTACGACGGTGATGTCATCGCCAGCGGTCGCTTCACCCATGAATGTCCGAAGATCTTCGTAGATGTTTTCAAGAATTTGGCTCACGGACTCATTCCTATTTGCCGCAAGGAACTGGGCCAGACGTTCTTCCCCGTATTCATCTTCAGCCATATTCATGGCCTCCGACACGCCGTCGCTATAGAGCAGTAAAACGTCGCCTGGTTCCCACGACACGGTCTCTCCGGAGTACTCGAACGACTTAAGAATTCCTAGTACAGGGCCGCCCTGCTCCAGTGTGATCATTTCGCCAGACCGCTTCTGCAGCATTGGCGGATTGTGCCCCGCGTTGGAATAGGAAATGGTTCCCGCCGCGGGATCGAGAACCGCAATGAAAAACGTGATGAATTTTCCTTGTGGACATTTCGACGTCACGCCTTTGTTGAGGACTGTATTTAACTGGGCCATGTCCTGGTAATGGCTGGCCAAGGAGTGAACGCGGGCCTGCAAGCTCGTCATCAGTAGGGATGCGGGCATACCCTTTCCCGCCACATCGCCGACCAAAATCAGGACGCGGCCCTCTTCGAGAGGCAAGAAGTCGAAATAATCGCCTCCCACCGAACGGCAAGGAACACTCTTACCTGCTAGTTCCAACCCAGCAATCACAGGGGCAGATTGCGGAAACAGGCCGTTTTGAATCTCCGCCGCTTGCGAAAGTTCCTTGGCCATTAGTTGTTCGGCCCGCTCCACATCAAGCAGTCTTGAATGTTCAATTCGGACGGCCGCAATGTTGCCCATGACGGTTAGCAAGCTAAGGTCGTCGGCGGAAAAGCGTCGGATCACGTCGGGCGAATCCACATAGATCAGGCCGATCACTTTCGATTCAGTCTGCAGAGGTACTGCAATAAAACTGCGGACCCGTTGTTCCACGATGGTGCGCGCCTCGCGGAACATTTCATCGAGAGAGGTATCTGCGATGAGGATCGAATCCCGTTTTTCTACCACCCGCGTAACGACGGAACTGCTAAGCCGGAAGCCTTCTCCAATGGTGGCGCTAACCACAAGATCGGCTCCCTGGAATGTCATCAGAACTCCGCGTTTCGCTAGAACCGCGGAGGTTGCCAATTTGACGATAACTTGAAAAAGCTCATCGAGCGGCCGATGGGCGGCCAACTCACGTCCCGCGTCGATTAATGCGCGCATTCGTGCTTGCGCATGTAGGTCGGAGTGACCGGAACTGGGGTCGGCGGCCAACGCCATGACCTTTTCCAGTGTCATCGCGACGGTCTTATTGTCCAAAAGCAGGTCGGAAGTGATTTCAATGGTTGGTGGCCTTAACTCGGCTGAAGGTTCAGTTCCCAGGTAGAGAATGGTGAGACCGCCTGCCACAATTTTGTCGCCCAATTTTAATGGCTTCCGGCCGCTGACCCTTTGGTTGTTGAGTTGCGTTCCGTTGGTGCTACCCAGGTCGCAGAGAATCCATTCGTCTGGACCGGGCTCGAAGGCCAGGTGGGTGCGGGACAGCATGGTGTCATTGGGGTAGGAAAGAACGCAGGACTCCGACCGGCCTAGAACGATCCGAGTATTGTCGAGGAGAACGGTGCGGAGTCCGCCACTGGAAGTTTTGATGCTAAGTTGACGCGCCACTTCCTGGAGTATCGCATGGATGGTTCAGGGTAGTCGATGCCAGTTTGCACTGACGTTCGCGGCGTAGAACTTTGCGCGCTAGTAACGCGATAGCCCTTCGGGCGTTGGTACTGGAAACAGCCATGTACCGCTTGGCTCTAGCCTGGGCTGTTATCCTGAGCGGTCGGGCGATTACGATAACTTCCGAATTAGCCGTAATCCAGGCACATTCCTCAAGGTGTGCGGAATAGTCTACATACGGGTTGCCGACTTCTCGCTCACGTGGTTTCCTCAAACCGCTGGAACATACCCAAAATTCAGAAAATCTACCCGACCTCCCCGGCGATGGAGGATATTTCCTGCACGCCCAATATCTGAGATTCCACCACCTCATCACCGGAGAACAAATCAATCTTGAGGTCTCCGGATTTGCGTTGCCTCAGTAGATCGACGGCGGGAGTCAAATCAGTTCGGCAAGCTCTTCTCGTATGTTGCGCCAATTTCAAGCAGAACCGGTCCGACAACGTATAACCTTGTCCTGAGGGCGTGGTGGCGCCCACCGGATTTGCGCAGGAAGGACTACGAGATGAGAAAAGGGTCTACCAGAAAACCGAAAGCGGACGAGCCTGCGACGCAAGGCAAGAACTACATAACGCCGAGTGGGCTGCAGCGACTGCAAGACGAGCACCGGTTTCTGCTTAGCAGGGAACGCCCGGCAGTGACCGAGGTAGTGGCGTGGGCTGCCAGCAACGGCGATCGCAGTGAAAACGCCGACTATCAGTACGGCAAGCGGCGGCTGCGCCAGATTGATGGTCGGATTCGTTTTCTCAGCAAGAGAATCGAAGCGGCGGAAGTGGTGAACCCGGAAACTCCGAGAATGGGGCAAGCGGCCACCAAAGCATTCTTCAGCGCGACCGTGCGCTATGCCAATGCCGCGGGAGTGGAGCGAGTGGTGAGCATCGTGGGCACGGACGAAGTCGATCTGGACCGCAACCACATCAGTTGGGTGTCGCCTCTGGGGCGCGCGTTGCTGAAGTCAGCAGCGGGCGACAATGTTGAACTCCAAGCGCCGGGCGGTACAGAATACCTGGATGTGCTGGAAGTGTGTTACGCGCGCATTTCGGTGGAACCATTTTGTGTGCCACCTGGATCCCAGTCCTCGCCGCAGGACTCCCTGGCCGGCCCCGATCCACGTGACGAAAGCTGACGAAGCGGCACAAGGAAAGTCCATGCCATGAGCGCGACCGGATTGTGAAGCCGTTGTGGTCACCGTCTGATCACTCACTGGCCGGTCCGGATGGCGGGCGTACAACGATCAGCAACGAGCAGCCGTGTGGCGTCTGGCAAACCAATGCCAACCATCGAGCAAAGGCATCGTGTATAAATTTGAAACCTTCGGCTTTGGATTGACACGAAGCAGGAAGTTCCAGCCGGCGACTGGTACAAAGATTGGTTCAAGATCTGCGGCCACGGTAGTTTGGCAAAGACGTTCCTGCTTCGCGGCCAGGTCGCGGAGGGAGCCAAGCCGCAGTTGCAATTGCCGTTTGAGCAAAAGCCGCACCAGCAACGGGTGAGAATCTGGCGTTACGCTAAAGATAATGTTGACGCCATCCATGACCCTCACTGAATTTGAGCACGGCTATTGGTATGCATCTGAGCTGAAGTCGTTCGCTTCCAAAATCGGCATACCTCGCGCGTCGCAGTTGCGCAAAGAGGAGCTTGAAGCATCCATACGAGGCTTTCTAAGTTCGGGTGAGGTCGTGCCTCCCCGAAGGAGCGTCAAGCCCGCTGAGGCCGGTCAAGGACGTGGAACGCGGATTAAGTTTGAAACTTCCTGTGATGACTTACACCAACGACTCTGAGACTAAAGATTTCCTGGAGCGCGAATCGCGGAAGCTATCTCCCGAACACAAGCAGCGATCCGGCTCACGCTATCGGTTGAACCGCTGGAGGGGGCAGCAAATCGCTTCCGGCGTGAAGATCAATTACGGCGACTTGGTGCGCGAATATGTCCGGCTAAACCGACCGGACCTTGCGCACGAACGTGCGCCGCTAGCATGCTACATCAACTTCCTCAGCGATTTCTTCGCGGCGGAAAAAGGCGCAGTGAGAGCTGATGGCCTGTGGGCGTGGGCCGAAGTGAAAAAGCTCAATGGGCCAAAGACCTATCAGGCTTGGAAGCAGGCAGCCGAGGGATGTTGAGGCGATAGCTAACGAGAAGTCGTACCGAGCAACTTCAGTTCATTACGCAAACTATATTGCGCTCCGCTGCACGGATGGATCGTGTATAATACTGGATATCCATGTCCTGATATCCAGTAAGGAGGCCGGAATGTTTTCCCAGACCACGGAATATGCGTTGCGGGCGGCCGTATGGCTCGCGCAAAATACCGGTTCCCCCCAAACTACGGCACAGGTGGGGGAAGCAACCAAGGTGCCGATCAGTTACCTATCCAAGGTTCTACAATCGTTGGGACGCGCCGGCATTGTGCGGGCTGTGCGAGGACTGCATGGCGGATTCGAGCTCGTTCACTCTCCTGAACTTGTTTCGATCCTCGATATTGTGAACGTGGTTGATCCAATTCGCCGGATCAAGTCGTGCCCGCTCAATCTTCAATCGCATAGTAAGCAGCTTTGCCCTTTACACAAGAAGATGGATCAGGCGCTGGCGGTTGTCGAAGAGTCGTTTCGAACCACCACGCTTGCCGATGTTTTGCGGCCCGGTAGCGAGCAGCGGCCCTTGTGCGAGATGCTTCACTCCATTGCGGAGGTGAGCGCATGAGAACGCCGTTTTCTTTGACGTTGTGCTTTGCCTTAAGCGGGAACCTTTGGGCGCAGATGCCAGACTTGAGCGGCTCCTTCACTTTTCCCTTGGAAGGAAACGCAATCGGCTATGCGGCACCGGCTAACCGCGATCCCATCGCCTTGCTGCAACGCAGGATCGACAGCGGCGAAGTGAAGCTTGGCTTTGACGACAAGCACGGTTATCTACAGGCCGTGCTTGATGCCTTGCACGTTCCGGTTGAAACGCAGATGTTGGTGTTCTCTAAGACCAGTTTTCAGTTCGGGAGAATTTCGCCGGTAACGCCGCGGTCGCTCTATTTCAACGACGACGTATATATAGGATGGGTCCAGAACGGAGAAGTGGTGGAGGTGTCTTCCGTCGATCCCGAACGCGGAGCAATTTTCTACACGTTAGACCAGAAGCAGGTGGACAAGCCCAAGTTCGATCGTCGCGACGAATGTCTGCAATGCCACGCTTCTCCACGGACATTGGGAGTGCCCGGCCACTTAGTGCGTTCCGTCTATTCCGACAACGAAGGGTTCCCGCAGACGCAGGCAGGCGGCTTTGTTACTGATCATCGCAGCCCCTTCGAAGAGCGTTGGGGTGGTTGGTATGTAACCGGCACCCACGGAGCGGCGCGGCACATGGGCAACGTGGTGGGGGAAGACAAGAAACATCCCGACCAGTTGGACCTGGAAGCAGGGGCCAATTTGGAGTCGCTTGACCATATTGTTGACGTGTCGCCATACATAACTCCGCACAGTGACATTGTCGCTTTAATGCTGCTGGAACATCAGAGCCGCATGCACAACCTGATTACTCGGGTGAGCTACGAAACCAAGGTTGCGCTACGCACGCAAGATGAAATGAACAAGGCGCTTGGCCGTCCGAAAGGCGAATGGAGCGATTCCACCAAGAGGCGGATTCATTCTCCCTCCGAAGTGCTGTTGCGCTATATGCTGTTTGTGGAAGAGCCGGAACTGAAGGCTCCGGTGAAGGGGACGTCCGGATTCGAAAAGATGTTCGCCGAGGCCGGACCGCGAGATTTAAGAGGCCGTTCGTTGCGTGACCTTGATTTGCAGCATAAAACTTTTGTTTATCCGTGCAGTTACCTGGTCTATTCCGAGGCCTTTGATGCGATCCCCGCTGACGCCCGCAATTACATTCTGCGACGCCTTTGGGAGGTGCTTTCCGGGAAGGATAACGGTCCCGATTTCAGGTCGTTAACAAGTTCGGACCGTCGCGCGGTTCTAGAGATCCTTCGGGAGACCAAAAAGGGTCTGCCAACCTACTGGTTCAGTGAGTAACCTGGGCTTTTGACTTAGGTAATGCTGGGGTATATCTCCTATTCCTTTAATTCGCTATTACCTTTAGAATCGGGTAGACATGCGTCCTGCCCGCAAGATCGTCATTCTTTGGATCCAGCTCTTTTTGTGGAGTCTAATTTGTGTTTTCCAACTGGATTTTTTCTCAGTATGGAAGGATTTCAATAAGGTATTTTTGGCGATGAGGGAAACACCGCTGACTCCGTTCATCGTGTTCTTCGGATTGCTGATGTTTGCTGTGGCCAGATACTTGAAGGCAACCGGGCACGATGCGGCCTCGATGTTCGGCATTAACGGATTGGAGAGCGAATTTGCCCGGCCAACCTCGGTGGGCTGGGTTTGGCTGACTTTGGCGATGACGGCGACTGCCATTGGCTTGGGAATCGCCGAGTCCGCGCGGCGCTACTACTTTGTGCAAGACGACAATTTTTCAGAGTTCTTACCAGGAATTGTCTATGGGTGCCGGGAAGCATTTGCCGGACGATTCGCCAACTGGGATCCGTATCAGATGATGGGAATGCCTTTGGCTGACTTGGGAACGTACGCGCTCACCTATCCTATCACTTACTTCAGCTTTGGGATCGCGAAATTTCTGCTGGGCGACGAGATGAGGGTGTTGGATGTGTTTTGTTGGTTCCATCTGGTGTTAGGCTCGGGCGCAGCTTACCTTTTGGGCCGTCAAATGCGATTGTGGGGACCTATTGCGGCTGCTGTCGCTATCTGCTTTTCCTTGAGTGGTTATTCCTTAATCGCGGGACGCAGTTGGTATTATATGACTCCCACTGCCTTGTGGCTGCCTTTATTGATGTTGCTGGGCCTTCGCTTTGAACGTTCACGATTCCGATGGGGGTGGACAGCTTCGTTAGGCGCGTGCGTCGGTCTCTACTTCCATTCCGGCAATGCGCAAATGTGCTTCTACGGGTTGAGTTTCCTGTTGATTGTGATTCTGCTGCGCATGTGGAAAGAGCAGTGGGATTGGAGGGGATTAGCCGTCGCCGCTCCGGGACTGTTGATTGGCGTGGGTTTGAGCTTGCCGTTGCTTATCCCGCAATGGAAAGTGACAGCTGGCCTAATCCGGCAATCGTTTGGCGAGGGGATTGAGCGCGGATTGTTCTCATTACTATTGCCGAATCCGCTGGTAAATTCTTTGATCTTCAATAAGATGGGATCGGGTTTTGATGGTCCCAGCGGTCAATTCTACTATGCTGGTGGGCTGTTCACGTTCGCTTGGTTGATAGGGATCGTGGTGATTTGTGTCGGCAACGGGGGGCTTAAGGCGTTTCGTGCGAATCCTCTCCTTTCGCTATCGGTCATTGCTTTTCTCTCCGCCCTGGGAAAGAACGGCGGGGTCTGGGTGATTCAGACGAAGCTGCCCGTGCTGAGCGGATTTTCTCAACCGGCGAAGTTTCTTCCATACACCCATCTGTTTACTTTGCTGATTGGAGCCTTGTTCGTGCAATGGCTTTGCAGCCGTACTGAGCAGCGAAGACTGGCTGCTGTCGGGGTTTTTGGGCTCCTCGCTGCTTCGATGTTTCATCACGCCTCTATCGCCACCGAAGCCTTCTACCTTTACGGTGACCGGCCTGACTTTAAGGTATCGACCGGCCTGTTGAACGGCATCGGACAGGAACGAATTTTCCCCGCTGCTCCGCAGAGAGGGCCGCAACCGGAGTTTCTTTCCAATCTTCTTTTTAATATCGGTACGTTGGTTCAAGTGCAATCGATTGACGGCTACGAGCCGCTTTGGAGATCCAAGAGCCCTTACAAGGACTTTCAAAATGCATTCGTCGACGACTATCTTGGGACACTGCGCACTTACGGCGTGACGCGCGTGTTAATTCATGATTCTGTGATCCATCCGATTGTGCCCAAAGATAAGGACCGAAGTCCGTACGAGGTAATGCCCGCCGAGTGGACCGCCAAGCTTAGCCAGTTCGCCGCCGAACGAAAAGCATTGTTCGTCGGGGGAAAGGCCTCGCTCTATGCTCTTGAGGGTAGCGACCCCTTAGCCAAACGCCGGAGCGACGGAGCCAGCCTGCCCGTAAAGATTTATAGTGGCGAGGTCGTTGTGGGTGGCGGTGGCTTGGCCGGCGAAGAAATTATGGTGAACTATCTTTGGCGCCCGGGTATGGTGGCCTATGCTAATAACCAACGCGTGGAGACTCGGCCAGACAAGTTTTCCCGAGTGCTGCTTACCCTTCCAGGCTCTGCGAACCTGGTGAAGTTGCGCTATGAAGTTGACTGGGGCGGATCGATTCGTGCCGGAATTGCGTTCGTTTTGTTTGGAGGCATGCTTGGCGGGCTGCTACAGCGGCGTTCAAGGGTTGCGGGGGCATCCCAAGGTTGCGATAAACTCGTAGGGCTCGATGCACTCCACCAAGCCTTGGCTCGACCAATACTCTGATTTTGTCCCTGCGGAACTCCCGTTGCCTCAGTCGAGCATGATCGACATATTTGAGCAGACAGCGGCAACGGTTCCTGACTCTCCAGCCATTTTCCACTTTGACAAGACCATTACGTTTGGCGAACTCAACGAAAGAGCAGAGCGCTTCGCGGCGCTGCTTTCGAAATGGGGTGTTGGGCATGGCGAATGCATCGCGGTGTCAGTTCAAAATGACCCCGAGTTTCTGATCGTCCAATACGGGGCTTGGAAGCGCGGCGCCATCGTCGTCCCCCTAAGCCCTATGTTTAAACAGAACGAAATCGGCTACCAGTTGGCTGACTGCGGCGCGAAGGTTTACGTCGCTGAAGACGCCATCCTTGAAAGCCAAGCACGAGCGGTATTGAGGGAAACTGCCGTCCAACAAGTTTTGGCGCTGAGTGAGTTCCATCAGGCAATCGAAAACGTCGGTTACGATGCTTCGATGAGACTCAATGTCACGCCCGATGATGTGGCTTATTTGGTCTACACCTCAGGCACCACCGGGTCCCCGAAAGGCGCCATCTGCCTTCATCGACACATTGCATACAATGCGAATACGTTCCGGACTTGGTTCCAAATAGGGCCGGGCGATGTGATTCTGGGCATCGCGCCGCTGTTCCACATCACTGGCATTGTGGCGCAGATGGCTCTATCTGCTTTGGCGGGAGTTCCAGTCATCCTTTACCACCGGTTTGACCCGGCCGAAACATTCCGCTTAATCGAAAAGCATCGGGCAACGATGGCTGTAGCCGCTATCACCGCTTATATTGCGTTGTTAAAGCATGGCGGCCAGCATGATTGCTCCTCGTTTACGAAATGCTGCACAGGTGGCGCGCCGGTTGCGCCTTCTGTTGTAGAGGAATTCTACAGCCGGTTCGGTGTGCGGATTCACAATACCTACGGACTAACGGAAAGCAATTCGCCCAGCCATCTGACTCCGCTAGGAAGTTCGGGGCCGGTGGATCCCGCCTCGGGAGCACTCGCGATCGGACTGCCCATTCCGGGTTGTGATGCTCGCATTGTCGATATGGTTGACCCGTCAAAAGTACTTCCCCGCGGCGAGCCCGGTGAGATTGCCCTGCGCGGCCCCTTTCTCTTTGCCGGATATTGGAACAAGCTGGAAGCAACCGCACAGGCTTATCACGATGGCTGGTTTCTAACTGGTGACGTGGCGGTGATGGACGAACAAGGCTGGTTCTACATTGTGGATCGCAAGAAGGACATGATCGTTGCTTCGGGATTCAAGGTGTGGCCGCGCGATGTGGAAGACGTGCTCTATCAGCATCCAGGCGTTCGCGAAGCTGCGGTGGTCGGTGTGCCTGACCCCTATCGCGGAGAAACGGTGAAAGCCTTTATTTCCCTCAAAGCGGAGTTTGCCGGCGTCACCTCGGAAGAAATCATTACCTTTGCCCGCGATCGCATGGCATCGTATAAATATCCGAGAATTGTTGAATTCGTTTCGGAGATTCCAAAGACCGCGTCAGGAAAGTTTTTGCGTAGAGAGTTGAGAGGAAAGTAAATATGTTACAACTTGGATTCGTAACGGCCATCCTGCCGGAGTTGAGCTTGGAAGAAGTGGCCGCCTTCGCTGCCTCAAATGAGTTCGATTGTGTAGAGGTGATGTGCTGGCCCAAGGGCAAGGCCGACCGGCGTTATGCCGGCATCACCCACATCGACGTAGCCGGGTTCAAGTCGGATGACGCAAAGCGTGTGAATGAAATGATGGCTCAGGCTGGCGTGAAGATCAGCGGACTTGGCTATTATCCTAATCCACTTGCGCCAGATTTGGCCGAGGCTGCGGTCTACGCCGAGCATCTGAAGAAGGTGATCACCGCCGCCCGTCTGTTAGGGCTTGGCGTTGTGAACACATTCGTTGGCCGCGATTACACCAAGTCCATTGACGAAAATTGGCCTCGATTCTTGAAGACCTGGAAACCCATTCTGAAACATGCTGAAAACAACGGCATCCGCATTGGCATCGAAAATTGCCCCATGACCTTCACGCGTGACGAGTGGCCAGGCGGCAAAAATCTTGCCTATTCCCCCGCCATCTGGCGACGCATGTACAACGATCTGCCCAGCGAAAACTTTGGCCTGAATTTCGACCCTTCGCACTTCATTTGGCTCGGAATGGATTATCTGAAGGCCATGCGTGAGTTCAAGCACAAGCTGTTCCACATTCACGCAAAGGACGTGCACGTAGACCAGGAGAAACTGGACGATTACGGAATTCTGGCGTACCCCAACTTGTGGCACACTCCGAAACTTCCTGGCATGGGTGATGTGAACTGGCCCTGTTTCTTTGCAACTTTGACTGAGACGGGATACAAGGGACCTGTCTGCATTGAAGTGGAGGACCGGTCGTACGAAGGCAGTCTGGAATTACGGAAAACAGCGCTGCGAACTGCGCGCAATTACTTGCGGCAGTTTATTCCAAAAGGTTGAAACTCAGCCTAGGGAGTGGTAGGCGCGGCAGGACTCGAACCTGCTACCACCGGCTTAGAAGGCCGGTGCTCTATCCAGATGAGCTACGCGCCCCTATCTATAGTCTAAACGAAGTACTGCATGCTAGTCTCAATGAATGCGTTTTGTACTCGTATTGGCTCTCTTATTCGTGGGATGCACCCAACCGGGTCCGCACACCGGTGAAATCACCAACCCTTTCGCGGACCTTACCAACGACTATTTCCTGGCCATGTTTGAATACAGCCCCACGGCGGCAACGGCGGCTGGGCTTCATACATACGACGCAAAGCTGGATGACCTTTCCGCTACGGCGGTAGCCAATCGAATCGCAAAACTGAAAACTTTTCAAGCTAGGCTTGCGGCTGTTAAAACGCAAACGGCTGACGATGCGGTGGACGCTGAATTTCTAGCGTCGCAGATCAAGGCCGAGGTTTATGATCTCGAAACCCTTCAGACTTGGAAGCGAAATCCGATGCACTACATCGAACTGGCCGGTGGGGCCGTGGACGGATTGATGAAGCGCGATTTTGCTCCACCGCAGGCAAGGCTGCAACTGGTTACCGCCCGATTAAAACAGTTGCCATCCGCCTATGAGGCGATGCAGGCTAACGTTTCAAATCCTCCTAAGGAGTTTACCGATCTTGCTATTCGCATGACTAAAGGCACGGTTCAGTTCCTGGAAAAGGACGTGGCCGCCTGGGCAACCGAAGCGTCCTCCGGCGATGCCACCGCTCTTGCCGAATTCAAAAAAGCCGATGAGGCCGCCCTGACAGCGTTGAAGACCGCTGCTGCTTGGTTGTCCAGCGATCTAAAGGCCGCGTCCAAAGGCGACTACTCCATCGGGGCGGATGCCTTCTCGAAAAAGCTGCTTTACGAAGAGATGGTAGACATTCCGCTGAATAAATTGTTGGCCATCGGGGAGGCCAATCTTGAAAAGGACTATCGCAAATTTTTGGAAGTCGCCGACAGAATAGATCCGAAGAAAACCCCGGCCCAAGTGATGGCTTCTCTTTCCAGCGAGCACCCTTCCGCTGAGCGGCTACTCCCCGCCACAAAGCAGACTCTTGCCGGAATTCGTAAGTTTTTGGTCGATAAGAAAATCCTCAATCTGCCGAACGAGCAATTGCCGATTGTCCGGGAGACGCCGCCTTTCGCCCGGAATGGGAGCTTTGCCTCCATGGATTCCCCTGGTGTTCTTGAAGCCAAAGCCAACGAAGCTTTCTATTACGTCACGCCGCCGGAAAAGGATTGGGACGCCAAGCACACGGAAGAGCACTTGCGACTGTATAACAAGCCCGTGATGGACGTGATCACTATTCATGAAGTCTTCCCAGGGCACTTCACGCAGTTCTTGTTTTCCAAGCAATATCCCACCAAGATCCGTCAGTTGCTGTTCACATCGAGCAACGCCGAAGGCTGGGCTCATTACGCCGAACAGATGATGGTTGAGGAAGGCTACGGGTTGAATGATCCGAAATTGGCGTTAGCGCAATTGTCCGAAGCGTTGCTTCGCGATTGTCGCTACATAGCTGGAATCAAGCTCCATACCGAGGGCTGGACGGTTCAACAGGCCACGAAGCTATTCATGGAAAAAGGATTCCAGGAGCGAGCCAATGCTTTTGAAGAGGCGCGTCGTGGGACCTACAATCCCACGTATCTTTACTACACGCTGGGGAAACTGCAAATCTACAAGTTGCGAGAGGATTACCGGCAGGCTAAGGGGATTGAATACTCTCTCATTAATTTTCATGACGCATTCATCAAAGTCGGCCCGATGCCGTTGAAGTTGGTTCGGAAAATCATGCTTCCGCTGGATAAAAACCCAACGCTCTAGCACTTTTCTCGAGAATATCCGTTTGCTCTATTAACATTATTAAGAGAATCGTGTAAACTAGATGCGAGTCTATCGATAGCTCCATCAGGAGGGGCAATTGAAGAAGCTAGTCCTAACACTTTTCGCCATTCACGGACTTTGGGCCACTGATCCGCATTGTCCTGGCTACCCAATTCCGCAAAGGGAGCTCGACAACGCAGTTCGCGCGCGGGAATCCTCATTCGATATTTTTTCTAAGCGAACTTCAAAAGTTCGCATCAAGGCCGCGATTGATCGCGTGAACCTCATAGACGCCGGTATTTTCGGGAAAATGGAAGCCGACGGGGTTCCATCGGCGGCTATCGCCTCGGATGAAGAATTTCTTCGGCGTGTTTTCGTCGATCTGACTGGACGCATTCCAACGATTGAGCAAGCTCGAAAGTTTCTGTCCGACGAGAATTCAAGTAAGCGGCAAGCGCTTATTGACGAACTGATGGCATCCGAGGCTTTCGTCGATCAGTGGTCGTTCTTCTATTCCAACTTGTTTGAGATCACCAGCCGCTATTACAACTACGTTTCCGTACAGGGGCGTAATCGCTTCAATCAATACCTTCGCGACTTCATTTCAAAGGATCGTTCGTACGCCGACGTCGCCCGCGAAATCGTTTCCGCCAGCGGGGACGCCCACCTGTCTGGTCCACCTAATTTCCTTGTCCGCGGGTTCCAGCAAGGTGACCCAATCCAAGATACCTGGGATACGCTGACTGATCGGACTACGGTTCGTTTTCTGGGGATGAAAAGCGAATGCATCTCCTGCCATGACGGTCGCCGGCATCTGGACGAAATTAATCTCTATTTGACCAAGCGCAAGCGGCAAGAGTTCTGGGGCATGTCGGCATTCTTTTCGCGCATGGAAATTCAGCAAACGCCGCTTGATTCTTATTCGCGCCAGATTCGCAACGTGATTTTCGACCGTCCTAATGGCGGCTATTATTCCCTGGTGAACTCTGGAAGCCCTGGTCCACGCCCGGCTCGTACCGGTGGACCTTATGAGCCTGTTTACGTGTTCAACGGCCAAAAGCCGCAATCAAATGATTGGCGCAAAGAGTTAGGCAAAATGATCACCGCCGACCGCCAGTTTGCCCGCACCGCGGTGAACTATATCTGGGCGGCCATGTACGGGCAAGGAATCGTGGATCCGGTCGACGGTTGGGATCTGGCCCGTATTGACCCGAATAACCCACCGCCTGCTCCTTGGACTATTCAGCCATCGCATCCGGAATTAATGGAATCCTTGGCGGATGAATTCATCCGCGGCAACTATAGCGTGAAGAAGCTAATCCGCCTGATTGCCACCTCCAGCAGCTATCAACTCTCAAGCCAGCACCCCGGCCCGTGGCGTCCAGAGTATGACCGTTATTTTGCCCGCCACTATACGCGTCGTTTAACCGCGGAACAGATTTACGATGCCATGTCTATCGCCACGGACACGGAAACGCCGATGGCAGTTGAGGGTTTCGCCTTGCCGGTAATGTACGCAAACCAGTTGCCCGACCCGACTGAACCTCGCAACGACGCCAACGTTCGAAACTTCCTGTCGAACTTCGGCCGTGGCGATTGGTGGCAAAATCCTCGCACGTTCACCAGCACTGTTCTTCAAGTATTGTTCGTGATGAACGACACTACGGTCAACTACCGTACCTTCGCCAATAAGGACGGAGGACGGCCAACGCGTGTCGCCACTTTGCTTGAATCGGGCGTCTCTGACCGGTTGGCAATTGAACAACTATTCCTGGCCACACTCACGCGCTTTCCAAGTGACAATGAGATTGATTCCATCATGAAGACCCGCACCGGCAACCGCGAGCAGTGGATGGCCGACGTACAGTGGGCGCTACTCAATAAACTGGACTTTGTTTTCCACCATTAGAATTCGGAGGCTGTCTATATGTTTTGCCATGGAGTCGATCATAAAGTTTCGCGCCGCCGTCTGATGTTTGGTGGCGGCCAGGCTGCGGCCTATTTTGCTCTGGCTGCTCGTGGGGACGCTGAAACTACGGCGCTGAACGTGAAACCCCGCAATACGGCGAAGACCGTAATCTTCGTCAATATGAGCGGCGCGCCAAGCCAATTAGATACGTTCGACGCGAAGGACGGACCGTGGAACGCCGATGATGCCGACATTCAACAGTTAGGCAAAGGCATGTTCCTTTCCCGTACGCTATTCCCTGAATTTTCCAAACTTTCAAACGATTTGTTGCTGCTCCATTCGGTTCAAAGTTGGGAGGCGGCGCACGAGCGTGGCGCGTTCTACGTGCAGACTTCGCATCCTCAAAATCCAGCTTTCATTTCCGAATCACCCCACATCGGCTCAGTGGTCGCCATGGAGAAAGGCGCGCCCGGCCCTTTGCCTCCCTTTTTGGCTTTAAACACCAGTGGCACATTGTTCCAGGGCTCGAAGTTCATGGGCGGCGTGAATGAGCCGATGCTCGCCCCGGCCAGTGCCAATGGCCTGACCACGCTTGAGCACAACTATTACGCGGCCGCTAGTCAATCGCGTTTTGAAGAAAAGTTCAAGATGCTTTTGGCCCTTGACGACAACCTTCGTAAAAACCCACTGGGCAAGGAAATGGCCAGTCACGCCGATTTCTACGATGCGGCCAAAAGGTTGATGTATAACCAAACCATCTCCAACGTGTTCAAGTTTTCCACCGACGAAAACAACCGGTACGGAAATACGAATTTCGGACGCGCCTGCATCGTTGCCCGTAATGCGATCAAGGCCAAGGCTGGAGTTTTCTTCATCAACCTGCATTCCTTCGGTTGGGATACGCATCAGTTCATGTACGATACGAACTACGCTCCCAACATGTATACGCTATGTAACGATTTAGATCGTGGCATTGGCAATCTGGTTCAGGATCTGAAGGCCTCTGGCGACTTCGACAAGACCTTAATCGTGATGATGGGGGAATTTGGACGCACCCCGGGTTCGCTCAACCCACGTGGCGGCCGCGATCACCACAAATTCCTGCAAGCCGCGGCCATGATGGGCGGCGGAATCAAAGGCGGCAGGGCTATTGGCGAGTCTGATAAAGATGGAGCTCAGGTCATCACTCCCGGTTGGAGCATGAATCGTCCCATTTTCATGGAAGACATCGCCTCCACCATCTATTCGGCCCTCGGGATCAATTGGACTAAATCCATCGCGGAAACCCCTTCCGGACGCAAGTTCGAATACGTTCCCTATGCTGTGCAAGGCACGTATTCAAGCATAGACGAGGTGTTCGGTTAGTATGACCCGCTTGGCCATCATCTTCCTGGCCGGCGCTCTCGCGGCAATCGGTCAGGTCAGGTCAGTCTATGTCACTGCTCCTGATTCACGCCTTACCTCCGGCGGAACCATGACCCTTGCGGCCGCGGCTGCCGATGCCAGCGGAAACGTCATGCCCAACGCAGTGATTACCTGGTCCAGTTCGAGTGACGCCATTCTTTCTGTTGATAAGGCCGGTGTGGTGACCGCCAAGGGCCTTGGCATTGCCGACATCGCCGCGGTTTCCTCGAACGTTCGATCAACTGTTCGAATTCAGGTTCTACCCCAAAGTATTGAGCTCACACCCGGTGACACAGAAATCATGGTGGGCGACAACATTACCTTCACGGCGAAAGCTTTGGACCTGAAGGGTCAGACGATCCCCAATGTTACGTTCACTTGGGGTACTATCGCAGCCGATGGGTTTTCCACCGTCTCTGTTGGAATTGACCGCAATGGCAAGCTTAGCTCTTTCGCGGTCGGAACCTTCGTGGTGCGAGCCTACGTGTCCTACTCAGCAGGCCCTGGGCAGTTCATCCCGCAGTTCTTCGGCACTGCCGCACTGCGCGTTAAGTCCCCCAAGCAATGGCGATTGAGCCGCGTTGTCGGCACGAGCGATGTTCGCAACAGTTCCTTGCTTCTTCCGCGCAGAAATTTGCGGATGAGCGTGAATGAATCGGGTCAGATCGCCTTCATGGGATCGCTCGAAGGCTTTGCGGCGGGGCTCATGTTGTGGGACCAAAATGTAGTCAAAGTATTGGCATCCTCCGGTACTCCAACCTTGATTCCCGGAACCTTTCTATACGATTGCGGTGAACCAGCGCTGAACAATCGAGGAGATGTGGTAGCTGCGTGCAATGGCTATGGATTGGGCACTAGCTTGTTGTCGGCCAACAGTTCCGGCAACAAATGGATTCTTCTGAACAGCTATAGCGAGGGTGGCTATGAGAACATCACCGGCATTACCCTTACTCGATATTCGCTCAACGATAACGGAGAGATTCTGTTCCGGGCAACTTTCCGCTATGAAGGAATGACCACCACCAACACTGGGCTGTTCCGCCGCACTGCCGACGGTGCATTAATTCTTGAATATGCAACCGACCGAAAACTGCCCGGCTTAGAAGGGACCATCAGTCTTGACACTGATTTCGGTATCGACAATCAATCGAACATTTACTTTCTGGCCACCAATGGAACACTACGGAACCTCTACAAGAAGGATGCAACCGGACAATTGGTTCGCATGCTTGGCGCTGGCGACGACTACCAGGTCTTAAACCAAAAAATCACGCGCATTTCCAACATAACGGTGTCCCCCTACGGCCATTTTGCTTACTACGTAAACACAAACAACTACGCTTATGTGGTTTCAGTCAAGAAGGATGACCCTGATCCCAAAATTGTAAACGTATCCGCCAACAGTTTGCTTGGCATTAGTCCCTCCGGTACAGTTGTTTTCCGTGGCGACTATGCACCGGGTACGGGAATTTATACTTGGGACGGCACTACGCTTAAAGATGTTTTCATCATCAATCATCCCGCCCCAAATGGAGAGCTGTTCGTCGAGTTCGATTCTGCCGGGATCAATGGAGCCGGCGAAGTTTACGCGCAAGCTCGCACATCCAATAACTTGTTCGTTGTCGCTAAAGCCTCACCCAAAACCAGCTTGGTCTTCCAATCGGGCATTCGAATTGCCGCCACCGCCAATCCGGTCTTCCTAAACTTTGCCCAAGGCGCGCGTGTTGGCCCGGCTCACCTGTTAACCGGCGGCAACTCTAGCAGCATCATGGAAGTTTCCGGATCAAACTTGCTGCCGAAAGTAATGCTTGGCGACCGCTTGCCGGACGGAGGTTTCTACGAAGCCGGGTACACACCGCGCAAGGCTGCCAATGGTGATTTGTACGTCACCACGGGTAGCAGCTTGCACCGGCTTGGATCAGATAACTCGGCCACGCTAATCAGCCGCTTCCCGGCGCGCATGGGTTCCATCACCATCAACGCCCCTTTCACCCACGCGGCTACTTCTAAAGGATTGCTGGTTACGGGCCACACTACTTCCGTTGGTATCAATCGTTTGGTTCGATGGGACAACGGGCAACCGGTTTTGCTGGCGCACTTCGGCTCCACCAATCCTAGTTACAAAACCGACAGCCCTTCTGGTGGAAATTTTGAGGCGCTCAACGACGTGTTAATCGATGAAGGCGGACGCGTATTGGCCAACATCCGCGCCAACAATGGGCCATCCGGATTATTCATTTACGCGGACGGCGCCTGGACCAACATCCTCAAACTCAATGAGAGCGAAATGCTGGGTCGCGCAGTCACTGCCATTAATTTGATTCGCACCGGAGGCGAAAAATTCTACGCCTACCTCACCCTGTTCGGCGGCATTCCCGTGATTGCTGAATGGCGCGATGGCAAATGGGTTTCCTTGCTCACTCGCTCTGACCAATTACCTTCCGGAAACGTGATTGATGGGGTCAGCACTTTCGATGTCAACAGCAAGGGCGACGTTGCCGTGCGCGTCAGCGGCGCCGGTACAACCTTGCTTCTTTGCTACTCAAAAGGCGAATGGCGAACTGTAGCTAATTTCGCCGATCCGCAAGAAACCGGGGACTTTCTCCGCTCCGTTGATCAGATCGATCTGCGGGATGACGGTACTATTTACTTTCTATCGCTCAGTTATCAGGACGAATACGTGGCATATGTGGCTGAACGCCTTTTCTAATCTCCTCCTCGGATTCTTCTTCGCCGACTTGAACCAGGTTGGCGTAATTAGCGTGAACGCTCAGCAACAATACGTTGTCTCAGGACGCACGCTCACGGTGCAGGCACAAGCTCTTTATGTTGACGGCACTCCCGCCGAAAACGCACGTTTGCAGTGGACCTCTTCTGATCCCTCCATTGCTCAAGTGAATCAAGACGGAGAGATTCGCGGTGTTGGACTCGGTACTGTGGATTTGACGGTGCGGGACCAGAATAGTGGTGTTTCGTCAAAATTACGATTCAGAATCCTTCCATCACGAATTGAAATTGAACCCGCTGATTTGCAGATCAGGGTAGGGGAGACCGTCAAGCTTTCGGCCAAAGCGTACGATGCTGACGGCAAGATAGTTTCCAGCGCAAAGTTCAAATTCCGCACAGTCGATCCCGCCATCGCCACCGTTTCCACCGACGGCTCTTTGACTCCAATCGCCGAGGGAATTGTTTCCGTAGTTGCCGAGTTGGACATTCCAAACGTAAATTTCGGCTTCTCCTCCAGCGGCATCGTTCGCGTGTTGCGCAAAGCCGATTACAAGCTTCGCAAGATTCTCACAGCCGACACAACGGCTCCGGCAACCATTGTGGCAATGAGTAACGTGACAGCGCCAGGCAACAATGTAGTCGCCGGCATCGCCACGCTGTCCACGGGCGGACAATCCGCGCTGCTGTGGGTGAACGGAAACTTAAGAGTTCTTGCCGCCACCGGCCAGATGCTTGAAAATTCTAATCGCCTGGTTTTGCGCGTGGTCAACATCGCCGCCAATAGCCGGGGCGACGCGGCGGTTCAAATTGATTTTCCGCATCAGTGGTGCGGCAGTTCGGTGCTGTTATTTAAGTGGAACAAGCCGGAAATTGAGATCGCTTCAAGCTGCACTGTAATTCTGCCCAGCCGGGCGATTTCCGAGGAAGGCGCGGTTACCTACACCCTCGACACTCCTCGCGGCCGTGCGGTGCAGACTCGTCAGCCCGACGGAACTATCGACACGGTGGTCGCCGTTTACGGACAGCCCACGACAGCAACTGGAATTCGCTCCATCAGCACGGTGGTCGCCTCCAGAACCGGGACGGCCATGTTGTATCTTTTTCAAAATTCCGGTTCGGCCTATTGGGCGCATTGGGATGGCAAGCAATTGAAGAAGGTATTCACCGCGGGCGATTCTATTGGCGGAAAAGTCGCCGCTGGCATGGATGACCCTGTCCCATCCAATGACGGCAAGTTTTACACGCGCTTCAATGGTAGTGGGTATGTTGCCATCGCTGAAATAGCGCCTGCCGCCCCACGGATGATCGGGACTAGCGGCGCTCCTCTTGGCGGAACCCCCATTAGCTGGGTCCACTTCCTTCTCGATGCACGCGATGGTAGCATTGCTGCTTCCATGGATCTAACCTTGAGCGGTTCTACCGCCACACAGCTCGCAGTTGTCAACGACACAAGCATTAAGCCGCTTACGAAATTGCAGGCATACAATGGCGTGTTGCAGGCCGCCGTTACCGAATCAGGCAATGTTGTTGCAAACGTCCTAGCCTCGGGCGAAGAGAATTACCGCGTTCAAATGTTTGGAGCAAACGGCAGCACCCCGGTCTTCACAAAAGGGGACGCTCTGCCAATCAATATTCCGATTGGCCTCGATTGGCGCTACTTGCCGAGAGCCACCAGCGGATCCGGTCTAACAGCCCGTGGCGCAGGTGACGCAGTCGTGAAAGCAACCACAGGCGTTCCTCAAACAATGATCGGCATGGGAACCAAACTTCCAAATAACGAGGTCGCTACCTGGATCGGTGGAGTTGCTTCCAACCGCAATGGCGATATCCTGTTCAACGCGGGATACCGCAATGGCTCCGGATACTTCTACCTGAGCGGCGGCAAGATCACTACAATCATCGACACCTTGGGAACTGTGAAAGGACCAGGGCAGCGCACTTTGAACTACACGCCTTCCCATCGTGGACGCTACCTTGCGGCTAACAACAAGGGCGAAGCGGTGTTCATGGCCAACTTCGGCGGAACAAACCAAATCGTTTCCTACAAGCCCGGCGACACTCAAGTGAAACTGGTGGCCGGTATCGGCAGCCCCGCGCCCGGTGGTGGAAGTTTCAGCGGATATGAACCCCTAACGATCGATGAACTGGGCCGCATCGCCTTCCTTTCCTCGCTCGACAATGGCCGCCGGGCGTTGTTTTTCTACGATGGGTCCAATCTTACCCGCGTGATTGGCACAACCGACCGCGTTGGCCCTGGTGACCTCCCTTTGCAGGAATTCGGCACACTCGCCGCATCCGCCAAGGCATTCCACTACGCGCTCAACTATGGAGACGTCCGCGAACTGCGCACGTTTGACGGAAGCCAATCCACGCTCGCCACTTCGTCCGATTTTTCCATCTATGGCGGCGCGCGATTCTCCACTGTGTTTTCCTACGAGCACTCAGCGGCCGGAAATGGCGACGTGGCATTTGTCGGCAACATGACCGAAGGCGTTGTCGGCGTGTTCGCCCATAAGTCCAATGGCACAGATGTCGTCGTGGCCCGAAGCAGCGAAAAAACGATTGATGGCGATTGGATTCTGATGCCATTTTCAGTTGCGATGGGTGAAGCCGGTGAGGTCTACTTCGGCGCTTACATTTACAACAAAGACGGCAAGGAAACCCTAGCTCTCTACCAAGCCACCCCACAGTAGCCCCCGATGAAAATCGGGGGATTCGCCACTGGCTTGGAAAATCTCCCATACTCGTTCGCTGTACAATAACCAAAGTCCAATGCCCACAAAAATTTATGATGTCGTGATTGTCGGGTCCGGCGCCGCTGGCGGCGTTATGGCCGCCCATCTCGCACGCGCCGGAGCAAGCGTTGCCGTGGTCGAAGGCGGTCCCAAAATAAACACCCGCACCGATTTCAACACCCACGCCATGCCCTTTGAGTTTCCCAACCGCGCCATCCCCACCATAAAGCCCGGTAAGCAAGGCTTCGATAGTGAACGCGCCCGAGGCCTCGGCGGCAAAACGCAGACCTGGAACGCCGTCGCCTGGCGTCTCTCCCACCGTGATTTTAAAGGCAAGTCCATCGAAGGCGCCGGAGCCGATTGGCCCATCGATTACCCCGACCTCGCCCCTTACTATGACAAGATCGAACGCGAAGTCGGCGTCTGCGGCAACTATGACGGGCTCAAGGATCTGCCCGATGGCATTTTCCTCCCGCCTGTCCCGATGAAGTGCAGCGACAAAATAGTCAAGAAGGGTGCGGAAAAACTGGGATTGAAAATAATCCACGTCCGAAAATCCACGCTCTCAAAGCCGAAGGATGGCCGCCCCGCTTGCCACTTCTGTGGTAACTGCATGGCTGGTTGCGATGTCGTCGCCAAGTACAATTCCTACGACGTCCACATGATCCCCGCCCTGAAAACTGGCAAGTTGGAACTAATCCCCGATTCGATAGTTGCCGAAGTTCTAATCAATACCGAAAATCGCGTGACTGGCGTGCGCGCCCTCAACCGTCTCACGCAAGCCGAAACAGAGATCCGCGGGAAAGCCGTAGTCGTCTCGGCCGCTTGCGTCCAAAGCGTGGCCCTCTTAATGATGTCCAAGTCGAAAGCCTATCCCAATGGACTGGGTAACTCAAGCGGCCATTTGGGCAAACACTTCATTCCGCACTTCACCGGCGGTGTCCAAGTGTTCCTGCACGACCTAATCGGCAAACCGCTGTTGCCCGACGAAGGTTTCCTCGATCACGCCTACTTGCCCAGCTTCATGCACGAACGCAAGCGCGATTACGCCCGCAGCTTCGGCGCCCAGTTCGGCTATCAGAATCGCCGCTCCGTTGGTTGGGCCCGGCAAGTGCCCGGCATGGGAGCTGACTACAAAAAGGCGGTGAAGGACCGTATGCCCGCCGTTTTCACTTTCTCCCCGTATGGAGAAAAGCTGCCCGATCCGAAAACGTTCATCGACGTCGATTGGGAGAAAAAAGACAAATACGGTTTGCCGCTCGCCCGTCGAAACGTGAACTGGACCGACAATGATATGAAGATCTTCAAGGACATGACCAACTGGTCGAAGGAAATTTTGAAGAGTGCCGGTGGCGATATTTTTGCCGTTGGCGAACAGCCACAAACCAATCACGAACTGGGCGGCGCGCGAATGGGAACCGATCCGAAAACCAGCGTACTCGACGCTTACTGCCGCAGCCACGATGTGCCGAATCTGTACGTTGTCGATGGCAGCGTATTTTCATCGGCGTCAGAAAAGAATCCAACCCACACTATCATGGCGCTTGCCGCCCGCACGGCGGATCACATCGCTGGAAGATTCAAGAAAGGGGAACTGTAATGGCTGAAGAACGAAGAGACGCCCTAAAGATCATCGGAGCGGTTAGTGCCACCTGTGCCTTTCCGTTCTCGGCCGATGAATTATACGGCCAGCAGGATCATTCTCATACGGCCGGCGCCGCCGCTCCACCAACTCCTCCAAAATATTTTAAGGCCGCGGAACTGAAGCTGTTGGCAACGATTTCCGATTTGATTATTCCCGCATCCGGGACGCCGTCGGCTTCCGGTGCCGGAGTGCCCTTGTATATTGATCAGGTTGTTGCCAACAACAGGGATCTACAGCGCAACTTTACGGAGGGCTTCGCGTGGCTTCAGCGAGCAGGGTTCGAAGGTCTACCGTCGGACGGCCAGTTGGCGTTACTCCTTCCGCTCTGCAAAGCAGTCGATGAAGGGACGATCAAGTCCCCCGAGCAGCGCTGGTTTCGTTCTATGAAGAGTTTGACGGCCGATGGCTACTACACTTCCCGCCCTGGCATGGTGGACGAGTTGGGTTACAAAGGCGGCTCCGTTCTCTCTGAATACCCTGAGTGTATCCACGAACATTAATCACTTCTTTAGGCGCCACACCCCGCCAGTCCGATATCCTAGAGAGTAATGAGCTCTCCCAACTTGGCGCTTCCCTTCGTGGAAACAGTAGAAGCGCATGGTCATTTGATTGACTCCCACATCATGGAAAGTATCTTCGACACCGTGGTCGAGTTCCAGGGACGTTTCGATGTTGAAAAATTTGTAATTGGGCGCACCAATTCCGACGACTCCCACTTGCGGCTTCGCCTGGAAACTCCAACCCGTGAATTGATGGAACAACTCGTCACGCAGCTTCTTGGCTTGGGCTGCACTCCAATCGATGCAGGAGATGCGGACGTGCGCGACGCCGTCAAGGATTGTTGCGCCCCCGAAGATTTCTACTCCACCACCAACAACCAAACACAAGTAAAAATTAATGGCTCCTGGGTTACGGTGGCCAAACAACGCATGGATGCGCTTGTAATCCTGAAAGACGGCAAAGCCGAGTGCCGCAAGCTCCGAGACCTAAAGAAGGGCGAAGTGGTTGTCGTCGGCATGCGTGGTATTCGGGTCATTCCGGAATCGAAGGAACGCGATCGACTTGCGTTCGCCTTCATGAGTAACGAAATTTCATCCGAACGTCAGGTAGAAACAGCCGTTCGCCAAACCGTATCTTTGTTGAAGCGGGCCAGGGAAGAGAAGAAGAAAATCATCGTCGTTGCCGGACCCGTTGTGGTGCATACCGGCGGTGTTACGCCTCTCTCATGGCTGATTCGCAATGGTTGGGTAGATGCTCTGCTTGCCGGCAACGCCCTCGCCGTGCACGACATTGAATCTGCCCTGCTCGGTACTTCGCTCGGCGTGCGCCAATCTGACGGCCGCCAAGAAGAGCACGGTCACCGCAATCATATGCGCGCCATCAACGCCATCTACCACAGTGGCAACATAGGGGGCGCGGTGGCCGATGGGAAGCTCACCAAAGGCATCATGTACGAAACGGTAAAAAAGGGAATTCCCTTTGTGTTGGCTGGCAGCCTTCGCGACGATGGCCCGCTACCCGATACGATAACCGACATGAATGAGGCCCAGGACGCCTATACTCAGCAACTTAATGGCGCAAGCGTGGTTCTCTGCTTAAGTTCCATGCTGCATGCCATCGCGGCGGGTAATATGCTCCCTAGTTCGGTGAAGATCGTTTGCGTCGATATCAATCCCGCCGTCGCCACTAAGGTCAGCGACCGCGGCACCGGACAAGCCGTCGGCGTCGTAACCGACGTAGGATTGTTCCTCGACCATTTAGCCCGGGCCATTGAGAATGGACAATAAGGCAATGACGAAAAAGAAAGCCTACACCGACGAACATGCTGCTGCCGGTCTCGACGCGCCACTGCCCGAGATCGAAGTGTGGCCCAATCAATATGCCGGTTACGAAATCGAAATCGTCACCCCGGAATTCACCAGCGTCTGTCCCAAGACGGGCCTTCCCGATCACGGTACACTAACCCTGCGATACGTTCCAAACAAGGTCTGTTTGGAATTGAAGTCCCTAAAGATGTACTGGCTGGCATACCGCAATTTGGGTATCTTTCAAGAAAACGCCGTCAATCGCTTTCTGGAAGATGTTGTGCGTTACGCAAAGCCTGTGCGTGCAACGGTCATCGGTGAATTCACTCCACGCGGTGGAGTTTACTCGAAAATTACGGCATCCTACGAACGGAAGGGCAAGCGTGGCCTCTGATAACGAAAAATTAGCGGAACTGGAACGCGCCATCAGCGCCATCCGGGAACGGCTCCAATCCCGATACCCGGAAGGCCATGTCGCCCTTGACGTACGCTTGGCTGATTTAATGCCGCTGGTGCACGCCCGCGACGCCGCTGAAGCTAAGGTTGCATCCATTGGAACGGTGAACCCCAGGGCAGGAGGGTTACTGAACAGCATTGTCCAATCCTGGAAGCGCCTTGTTTCGCGCGTGCTTGACTGGCACGTCCGCGAACAAGTTGAGTTCAACCGAGGGGCAATCGATTGCGTCAATTCCACTCTCGAAGCCCTCAACGATTTAAATCACGCCCTCAAGGAACTCGCTGAACGAACCGCCGCCACCCAATCCGAACTTCGCCACGAAATTCGGAACATTTATGATCGCGCCGAAGAACTCCACGGTGAGGCGCGCGAGTTGAAAGATATCCGCATGCACTGGCAGGAGTGGCGCAAGGAGTGGGAGCGAAAGCTGTCCATCAACGAAGTACAATTCCTGCGTAGCGCGGCCGATCTGCAGGCAGCGTTCAATCATCGCGCCACCCTGATGGAAGGAAATTTCCGCGACATTGCCAAATCTCAACATTCCGATTTTGAAGCAGCTCTCCACCGCTCCAACCTGGATGTCCAACAGCGCCTATGGGCTGACCTTGATAGGATCCGCACTGAATACGAAGGCCTTATCCACCATGAGTTGCGGAAAGTCCGGCAAAGAGCGTTCCTGGCGCCTCCAACTCCCCAAACTCAGGCGCCCTCCCAACTCGGGTCCGACGCAAGCGATGAATTCTACGATGTACTCCACTTCGCCGAAAAGTTTCGTGGGCAAGAGGATCGCGTCCGCGCCGGCCTGGAACTCTATGTCCCTTATTTCAAGGATGCCAAGAACGTTATTGAATTAGGTTGCGGCCGCGGCGAATTTCTGGAACGTATGCGCGAACTCGGCGTACCGGTTCTCGGGGTCGATCTTCACGACGAATCTATCGCAATGTGCAAGTCCAAAGGGCTGTCGGTGGAAAAGGCCGATATGTTTGCCTACCTGGAATCCCAACCTGACGGCGAATTCGACGGCGTGTTCTGCTCGCAAGTAATCGAGCATTTGAAACCGGCGGACATACCACGGCTAATCAATCTCCTCTCGGCCAAAACCGCAAAAGGCGGTGTAATTGCCTTCGAGACTCCTAATCCGGAATGCCTGGCAATCTTCGCCACCCATTTCTACTTGGATCCGACCCACGTCCGGCCAATTCCTCCAGCTCTTTTGTCCTTCTATCTAGAAGAAGCAGGTTTCGGTCGAATTGAGGTACATAGGATTTCTCCAGCTATTGAAACGATGCCTTCTATTGCTACATTACCGGAAAGCTTTCGAGAAGCATTCTTCGGAGCACTCGATTACGCCGCAATCGCCAGAAAATTATGATGAGCCCAAGGTAGAGCGGACCCCCTGGTCCGACTGCCCCAGACCTCAGTAAAATGCTCCTCTCCATCCTAATCCCCGTCTACAACGAACGCACCGTCGTCGAGCGCAGTCTAACCGCCGTGCTTGCCGCTCCATTGCCCGACGGGGTCGATCGGGAAATCATCCTGGTTGACGATTGCTCCACCGACGGCACCTCCGACATCCTCAAATCCATTGCCGCATCCGACTCTAGAATCCGCCTCTATCGGCAAGACGTCAATCAAGGAAAAGGCGCCGCCGTCCGCCGCGCGATCGAATTGGCAGAGGGCGATTTTTGCCTCATCCAAGACGCCGACCTCGAGTACGATCCCAACGAGTATCCAGCTCTTCTAAAGCCACTGCTAGATGGCCGCGCCGACGCAGTTTTCGGCTCGCGTTACCTGAATGGAGAGCAGCGCCGAGTATTGCCCTACTGGCACACGAAGATCAACCAGACGTTGACCCTTGCTTCAAACATCTTTTCAAACATCCATGTCACCGACATGGAAACTTGTTACAAAGTTTTTCGCACGGACCTGATCAAGAGCATCCCCATCCGCTCAGATCGCTTTGGATTCGAACCCGAAATTACCATGAAGTCGGCCAAGAGGAAGCTACGCATCTACGAGGTGCCGATCAGCTATCACGGCCGGACTTACGAGGAAGGGAAGAAGATAGGCTGGCGCGACGGAGTCAAGGCGCTAGGCGTGATTCTCTACTTCTGGCTGATTGATGATTTGTACAAGCCTCCCTATGACCGTGGGCATCTGTACAACCTCACGGGGACGCCGTCATATCTTGGTTGGCTAGGACAAACCATTCGCCCCTTCCTTGGCGATACCGTACTAGAGTTAGGCGCTGGCATAGGGAATTTGACAGGCCGTCTAATGGCCAAGCGCCTCCGCTATGTCGCCACGGAAAATGATCCGTTGTACGTGCATGCCCTTCTTAACCGGTTTCTACGTACGCCAAGCGTCGAGGTGATGCGAGTCGACCCAGCCACGCTTAATGGTCTCGATCAACTGAAAGGGCAAATCGAAACTGCTCTATTGGTGAACATTCTTGAATACTTGGATCGGCCAGAACAGACTCTTGAAAAACTTCGGGAAACATTGAAACCTAATGGGTGTGTTGTAGTGCTTTCGCCCGCAAACCCTGCGCTCTTCGGAAGTCTTGACCGTTCCATGGGCTACCTCCGCCGCTATTCCGAGAAAGATTTGAGCCGGTTACTTGAGAGCAACGGTTACCAGGTAGAGCGATGTTTCACCATGAATAAGGCCGGGGCCTGCGCTTGGTGGATAAATTCGAAGCTCCTATCGAGCGATCGAATCAGCCGCTTCACTTTGAAAGCCTTCGATCTAACGGTTTGGTTCTGGCAGCGGGTCGACCGCTTCTTACCGTGGGGTGGACTAAGCATCGTTGCCGTGGCCCGGAAGAAATAGCGAAATGCTCGCCCTAGTATTAGATTTCCAATACCGTCGCCTCGACTATTTGGATGTGCCGGAACCCACCGAACCGGTTCCCGGTGAGGTGCTTCTGGAGATAATCGAAGTTGGTGTCTGCGGCACTGATCGCGATCTAGCCAAATTCCGATTTGGCCAGCCGCCAGCCGGACAGAATCATCTCATTCTTGGCCACGAAGCGCTGGCCCGCGTCAAGTCAGTTGGGCCATTGGTAAATACCTGTAAGGCAGGCGATCTGGTGGTTCCAAGGGTCAGGCATAGTTGCCGGCCATCGTGTTCCAGTTGCTCCGCCGGACGTTCCGATCTGTGCCTTACCAACAACTATCAGGAACGCGGCATTACAGGTCTCGATGGCTTTTTCCGCCCCCTCGCGGTTGATGAAGCCGCAAACCTTCAAGCCATTCCTTCTGAACTTGCTGATGTGGCCGTTCTTGTCGAGCCCATGAGCGTAGTGGAAAAGGCTTACGAACTGGCACTAAGGCTACATGTCAGCGGCGAAGTGCGTCGCGTCGCCGTGATCGGGGCTGGTACAATTGGCCTACTAACGGCAATGCTCGCCCGTTTGAAGGGACATGACGTAACTATCGTTTCGCGTGAGGCAGCCGATAGCCCACGCGCCCAACTGATTCAGGAATTAGGTTGTAGCTATCAGGTAAACTTCAGCGATCTTTCAGCCGATGTAATTATTGAAGCGGTAGGCTCGAATGCCGCAGCCTGTTCGGCGATTTCGTGTCTGGCGCCTTTGGGTGTTCTGGTAGTGCTGGGTGCGCCTGATGGATCAGGAGAGATCCCGTTTCTGAGGATGATCGTTGGCAACCAGGTGGTGGCCGGAAGCGTGAATGCCGCACCACATCACTTCGCATTAGCTGTCAAGGACTTGTCTGCTTTAGATAGAAACTTGCTGAATCGTCTAATTGAACGCCGAAGCTTCGCCGAAGCCAAAGAAACGATCATTTCCGGTTCGGGAGAGAGCATTAAGCTTGTGCACAGGTTAGACTAAGAATAACAATGGCTTACACTTACCGACAAGCAATTTGCAATGAAGCCTTCGAGGGATGGGATTTCGCCGAAGCCGCCCGTTCCATTCGGATGGCCGGGTATACGGGGATAGAAATTGCCCCTTTCACCCTAGCCGAAGATCCTGCAACCGTCTCCCAAGCCCGCCGGAAAGAACTGCGCGACATCATGGCTTCCGAGGATTTAGAATTCGTTGGACTCCATTGGTTAATGGTTTCCCCGAAGGGGTTACATGTCACCACTCCCGACGACGCTCTTCGCGCTCGCAGCTGGCAGCACATTCGGAATCTAATCGATCTTTGCGCCGACCTAGGCGCCAACGGCGTCCTTGTTTTTGGTTCTCCATCTCAACGTAGTTCCACCGGTGGTTCAACGCCCGCCGAGGCTACCCGTCGTTTTGTGGACGGCTTGGCCAGCATCGCCAAGCAAGCAGAAGAGCGCGGCGTTACGGCGCTGATAGAAGCGCTGCCAGTCGAACAGTCCGACATTGTCACCTCGCTCGATGAGGCGGCCCGTTATGTTGACGAAATCGGCAGCCCCGCCATCCAAACCATGTTCGATGTGCACAATGCCGTCAACGAAACAGAGCCTCATTCGGTTCTAGTGGAACGGCACTTCACAAAAATCCGCCACGTTCACGTTAATGAATTGGACGGCGGGTATTGTGGTACTGGAACCTATGATTTTAAATCTTTGCTCGAGACGCTTCGGTGCCTGAACTACAAAGGCTGGGTATCGCTTGAGGCATTCGACTTCAAGCCCGGGGCGGAAACTATCGCCACCGGATCGCTTCGCCATTTGGAAGCGCAAATCAATGAACTTGTGAGGACTTAAATGAATCGAGTTGTTGTTACCGGAGGAGCCGGTTTTATAGGGTCTGGCCTGGTTCGGGCCCTATTGGCCGACGGAGTGAAGCACGTGGCCGTGGTCGACAATCTATTGAGTGGTAAGGAAGAAAACCTGACGGAGGTTCGCGATCGCATTGAATTCCACAACGCCGATATCCGCGATCATGCCGCCATGCGCAAAATCTTCGAGGGCACCGATGTCGTTTTCCATCTCGCGGCTATCCCCTCGGTTCCACGATCCATCCAGGATCCGCTTCCCTCGCACGACGTGAACATTAACGGGACATTTACCGTCCTTAGTGCCGCATCTGACGCCAAAGTTCGACGTGTGGTTTACGCCGCATCCAGTTCCGCCTATGGCGACACACTGGTGCTTCCCAAAGTGGAAACCATGCTGCCTAAGCCCAAATCGCCCTATGCGCTTCAGAAATTGGCTGGCGAATACTATGGCAGCGTTTTTCACTCCTGCTTTGGTTTGGAATTCGTTGCCTTGCGCTTCTTTAACGTCTTCGGACCTCGGCAGGATCCATCCAGCGCTTATTCCGGCGTTCTCAGCCTGTTCATGAAGTGCCTCATTGAGCGCAAGGCTCCGGTCATATTTGGAGATGGCGAGCAATCTCGCGACTTCACCTACGTCGATGATGTGGCTTCCCTGGTCATCAAGGCCGCGAAAGCTAAAGGCGTCGAAGGCAATGTCTACAACGCCGGCAACGGCAATCGCTACACTTTGAACTTCATCTGGTCGCAACTGCAAGCAATCGAGGGCGTCGATATTCCGCCAACCTTTGGCCCTCCCCGCGAAGGAGATGTGCGAGATTCCCAGGCCGATACGGCTCTGGCAATTAAGGAACTAGGACACGATCCGAAGTTCCCTATCGACAAGGCCCTAAAGCTAACCCTCGATTGGTACAAAAAGTCCATCTCCGCTTAGACTCATTCCAGCTCGCCAATCCGTTTGGCGGGCGGGCTTACATATTGGGTTATCCTAGAGGTTGGAGGGTAGGTGAGCTACCTCGAAAATAAGTTTGAACAGAACTTTGTAACCACTTCAGTGGATTATGTCTTCAATTGGGCTCGGCAATCCTCAATTTGGCCGCTGACTTTCGGCTTGGCCTGTTGCGCCATCGAGATGATAGCCTCCTCCACCTCGCGTTTCGACATTGCGCGATTTGGCGCGGAAGTTTTCCGCCCCAGTCCCAGGCAATCCGACCTGATGATCGTCGCCGGCACTGTCACTCTCAAAATGGCTCCTGTTTTGAAACGTATATGGGACCAAATGCCGGAACCGAAATGGTGCATTTCAATGGGAGCCTGTTCCAGCGTCGGGGGCCCGTTCAACACCTATAGCGTGCTTCAAGGCGTGGACCGCGTCGTCCCCGTCGACGTTTACGTTACCGGTTGCCCGCCACGGCCAGAGAATTTATTCTATGCGCTACTGAAGCTGCAAGACAAAATTGAAAATACTCCGAATCTTGTCCGGCGTCCCACCGAAGTAAGGCTGGACGAAGCCATGCTTGAAAATTTCAAACGCCAAGTGATGGTTGGTCAGATTCAAAAGCCGGTTTAGCCATGGCTTTCGTTCTGGGTCAGAACCAGGTTTATTATTCAACTGTTCTCAGTTCCGTGCCCTGGGCGTCCCACGGGTTTGGAACCGCTACGGGCTCACCAGTTCAAAACGATGCTCATGCGTCGCTCCATCAAACCCACTCGGATCATGTTCTCTTTATTGAACAATCAGGAGAAAAGCAGGATGACGGCGATGGCCTAATTACCCGGACGCTTGGGCTCTGGATCTCGATCCGCACGGCTGACTGCCTTCCCATACTCCTCATCGACCCTGATAATCGCGCCATTGCAGCCGTCCACGCTGGTTGGCGAGGAACCGCTGCTCAAATTTCAAGAGCAGCCGTGGCAAGTATGGTTGAGCGATTTGGGTCAAAGCCGACTACGTTACTCGCCGCGATCGGGCCGGGCATCGATCATTGTTGCTTTGAGGTAGGGGAAGAGGTGGCCACTCACTTCGAGCCATTTACCGACCGCAAAACAGGCAAAGCTCACGTCAATCTTAAGGCCGCGAACCTACACCAACTTCTAAGCAGCGGTTTGTCTCAGGCAAATGTCGACGTTTCCCCGCTTTGCACCGTCTCCTCCCCCGGCTTCCACAGTTTCCGTCGGAATCGAACGGAAGGCCGAATGGTTTCCGCAGTGCAAATAAGTACATAGAATGCAAAAAGAGGCGCAGCTCAAACGCTGCGCCTCTTCAATGTTAGAGGGACTAACCTACAAGCTTGAATTAAGCAGCGTTGACAAGCACATCGTCAAACGCGTCACTACTCTCGTCCTGATGCTGATCAGCTTGTTCCTGGCACTGGATGCAATACGGGCTCCACGGCACAGCCACTAGACGTTTCGGACTAATTTCCTCTTCGCAATGCAAACAGGTTCCGAAACCGCCATCACTAATGCGGCGTAGTGCGGAGCGCACGTTACGCAACAAGTTGGATTCCCTGTCGAGTGTGCGAATTGCCAACTCACGCTCAGCGGCGCGTTGCACTTCGTCAAGCGCATCGGGACTTTTCTCGATGGCGATGTCTTCCTTGTGACGCAACAAACCAGATAGCTCAGCTTGTTTGGCTTCTAGCATCTCCCGGAATTTATTTAATTCAGTTTTGGTCATTTCTACTGTCCCTCCTTGGTCTAAATTACTGCGGCGGTCCTTTTTTGTTCTTCAAATTACAGTACGAATCACTTTACACTACGAATCCCCGCATCGGCTGGATTGCCTTACATCTGACCAACCCCTTCAATCTTTCCTATCCTTGTTTCCTTCAATTGGATGCAATAGAAAAGACGCCGATTCATACGAAAAGTTTCAAAAATCTTAGCAATGGCGACTAAAGATTCGTGCTCGTCCGCCTGCATCCTGACCGGCAACGCGCTCAGGATTGAAGCTCTGACAAGAGATTGTGCTGTCGGAAATAGCATATCATAGCTGTCAAGCAATTTTGGGGCCATTTTATTCCCTTGTCCCTATCGAACACCACTTCATCCAACTTAGTCGCAAGTTTATTTCGCCGTACGTCGTTACGTAAATCAATTATTTTCAACAACGTGTATACATATCGTCGGCTCTTGATAAAAACATTAGGTGACTACAACCCCAGAGGAAAGTTTTTTTCAAATGGTTCCTGAACCCGCTGTGACTAGTGTCCTTTTTACACACTTCACCAGACAAGTGTGTTCCCCAAACATTCCGGCTAAGTGTTTTGCTGTGTGTGGGTTCGGGAGGCTCGCGGTAACCACGATTGCAGCACCGCCCGAAGTTGCTTTTCGCCGATAGGCTTTAAAAGGCAATCATCCATACCCGCCAAAAGACATTTTTCCCGCTCGCCGGGCATCGCGTTGGCTGTGATTGCGATTACTGGTAATCGCTTTCCTCCCATCCCGCGGATCACGGCAGTCGCTTCGTATCCGTCCATGGTAGGCATTTGACAGTCCATAAACACCAAGTCAAAACTCACTTCTTTGCAGAAGGCAACAGCCTGTGCTCCGTCACCGACAATATGAACTTCACAACCTAGCCTTACTAGCAGACCCTGAATCACTTTCTGATTCACCACGTTGTCTTCGGCCACCAGGACGGTTGCGCCAAGGAAATCTGCTACATCGTTCACCACGACTGCGGTCGTTTGTGGTGGCGTTCCCTCCGTAATCAAGGTTCTCAGGTGCGCGAATCGGAATGGATACTGCAGTTCTCTAACGAATGGGGCATCGTATGTGTCCGAGCCTCCTAGCCTGGCCATCCGGATAATATTCCTCGGCAGTGGCTTCGCTAGAATGTCGAGGAATCGCTCGAAAGGCATCGGCACGCTCAAAGTGTCAACCAGCATCGTGTCAAACGGCATACCCGACCGCGATTCGCGCAGAACCTTTGCGGCTTCCAGGGTCGAGGCCGTCCGGCAAGGAGCATTCCAATACGAAAAGAGATGCTCGAACCATTCCCGTCGCTCGCGGCTTTCACTGACAACTAAAATATTCCTGTTCAATGCATTAATTATCTGGAACTCGCCGCTGGCGTCCTCGGCTTTCGGAAGAATCAGTGCAAAACTAAAATGGGCTCCCTCACCAGGATTGCTCTTAAGGCAAAACTTGCCGCCCATTAGCTCCACCAGTCGTCTCGAAATCGCTAGGCCCAGCCCGGTACCGCCATAGCGTCGAGTAGTTGACGTATCCGCCTGGCTAAAGTTGTCGAAAATACTGTCTTGTTTGGCTGCCGGTATTCCGATTCCCGTATCCATCACGGAAAACAGAAAGTTACTCGTCTCATCGCTTACCGGGGGTTCGGATCGTCGCGGCGGATCGATCCGGAACGTAACTAACCCTTTCTCCGTGAACTTCACCGCATTGTTCAACAAATTTGAAAGTACTTGACGTAGTCTGGTCGAATCTCCGTTCACCATCCTCGGCAAGGCTGGGTGAAATTCATAGTTGAAGTCCAAACGTTTGGCGAATGCTTCCGCGCAAAACAGCTGCGCGATTTCCGCACACAGCAGTTCCACGTCGAAAGTGTGGTTATCCAGTTCCAACTTTCCAGCTTCGATTTTCGAGAAGTCCAAAATGCTGTTGATGATCACAAGCAGCGAGTTGGCCGAATTGCGTACTGTCTCCGCGTAGTCGGCCTGCTCTGGTGACAGCGGCGTCCTGATTAGTAATTCAGACATCCCGATAATGCCGTTCATCGGCGTCCGGATTTCGTGACTCATATTCGCCAGGAATTGCCCCTTAGCTTCGTTCGCTGCTTGGGCCTGCTGCTGCAGATTGTCCGCCTTTTCAAGTGCGGCCGCCAACTTCGAATTCAGATCGCTCGCCGCATTCTTCGCTCTTCGCATTGCCCATAACGACAAAAAAGTGAGGAAGGTGGCTACGCACGCAACCACGAAGCTCAATTTTAGATAGCTGTTTTGTTTCTGAACGTTGATCGACTTGCGATAAAGAATGGGTTCTTCCGAGGGCGCCAGCAAGTACTCGGAAGAGAGCACCGCCAATCGGCCATCCATGATCATTTGATCGATCGCGTTTCTCAGCTGATCGGCGACTCTACTTCGGGCCGGCTGCGAGGCGATGGAAATTTCTGTTTCGATGATGTTGACTGGGTAGGCAGCCAATGCGCCCTTGTCGCATCTGGGTGTGTTCGCCCGGTTCACTTCTGAAATCTCCAACATTGCGTAACTAACGGCGCCGGAACAAAGAGCCATCAATGCCGCCACCGGCAACTGGTACGGGACAACTTTGGCCTTCGGAAATGTCCCGGCAGCCAATCCCCTATTGAAAGGCGTGTCGATAAACGCAACTACGGCCGACCCTATTTCCAAACCCGTCGGGTTCCCTAAACTCAGCAAACGGTATTCGGTTGCCCACCACGGTTCGGTGAAGTAGATGGAAGATTGCGGACCTTTCTTGTTGTGCAGATAAGGCAACAAATCGACTTTCTTTTCAAGCAGTGCGTCCTCACCCGTAACCAGCTTCCATTCAAGCGGAATGCCCGCAATCTTGGCGGCCTCGTTCATCACCTCGACGGCAAAACCGCTAGGAGGCTGTCCTCGCGCATGAATCATCACCGGTGGCTCTGCCGTGTAGCCGATGGTGTACGCTTTGTTGCGCCCTCGCCAAGTGTTCGATCCCAAGTAGGCGAGCAGACATAATCCCGTGCAAAAGGTCAAAGTAACAAACCAGTGTCTACGGACAAACGAACGGTCATCTCTTCTACTCAATTTCATTTCCATGCCAAGTTGCCCAGAACCAGACCCAATTCCCGCTCGTCGTTCTTAGAGGAATAAACCGGTGTTACCTCAAGCATAACTGTTGTTTTAGATTCCTCGAATTTCCTTCCCTGCAATTCGTATCCAAGATGGTGTTCGGCTTCTCCCGCCGGGATTTCCTGTGAACCCAAGTCATGGCCGTTCACTGTTAACTTCAAGCGCAGAGAACCGGGTCGTGGATCATTTCCGAATCGAAAGCAAGTCACCTCGATTCGGGTTGCGGTCTTTGCCGGCCCAGACATTGTCAACTCCCCGCGATGGCTCATCCAACGTAGCTTATTATGCTCAATCGGGTACCATCCCGGACCAACAAAATCGGAAAGATACTTCTGGCCAACGTCAATTCGGGAGGGCGCCTCTAGTGGCCAAAGCTGAGGGTATAAAGTTCTATAAAATGCGGTGACATTTTTCAGTTTGCCCGCTTGAGGTTGATAAACAAGCGCGTCGCCGGCTTCAAGCGCACGGCGCGCCGCTGCTGACGGCATCACTGATGGCGCAATGTCGTTGATCTCTGGGTGAGGATCAATGTTGGCCCCAGCTTCCGGCGTCAGGTACACCTCTGGTGGTCCTGGCAGCAATCGAAACGCACTGTCGGACATCACCGACCAGAATTGTTCGGAACTGATTCCGGCTAGCAAAAGTATTTTGCCCGGATGAAGTTGCGCCGCCTGCTGCACTCCAAAGAACAGCGGTTTGGCGACCTTGGTTTGCTCAGCATGATATCCGGCGACGAAATGCCCCATGTAGCCGCTACCAGCTATATAAGATAGGGTCCCCAGCATGGCGCACATCGCATAGGTCCGGCCCGCTTGCCACGCAATTTGGCAGCCCCAACCCGCCGCTATCGCCAGGCCAATCGCTGGGATCACCAGATAATAACTGATGATGTGGAATTTCAGCGGCAGCAAAGGGGCAAGCACACCCACAAACCAGGCCAGGCAAAATACCGCCAACCACTGCCGTCGCCAACATTGCCAAGCAAGGAATGCCGCCAAAGTAACTGCGGAGATGCCGGTGGAAATCAATGCCCATTTCGACCAAACATCAGAGAGCCCCTCATCGAATGAACCGAACACAAGCAAGAAGTACTTGCCCAAAGTGCGAACCAGATCAGAATCAAAATACATCTTGTAAAGGGCAGGAGCCTCCGCCGGCGCAAAATGGCGGTGCACCACTGTGTACAGGATGGAAACCAGAAACAGCGGCGCCACCCGGCTAAGTAAATCTCTGCGGAACAGAACCGCCCAACACGCCGCCAGCGCCGGATAGACCACATTCAGTTCGAGCGAACCGAACCCAAGCAGAAACAAGGCCCACTGACCATATAACCACTTCTTCTCACCAGATTCCGAGTACCGCAGAAGACACAGAAAGGCGCCAAGAATGAAAGCTGAACACTGTATCTGGTTATACCCGCTGGCCCAACTGATGGGCCGCGCTAGGCTGCTATTCGCCGTCCAAAAAACGGCCGCTGCAACCGCCGCGAATCTAGATCCGGTTAGCCGCCAGGTAATTGCTTGCAATAGCCAAGCCGCAAGGAATTGCGTCAGGAACGCCACTGCATGAAACGGCAAGGCATTGAAATCGAACAGCTTGTGAAGGACTAAAAAATAGAGCCGTTCACTAAGCGGCCGAATCGTTCCTTGCGCCATCGGCGAAAACAAAATCCACCAAATGTCGCGCGGTTCGTTAATGCTAAGGTGCAGTCCCAGCCAAGCAAAATCGTCCTCACGGAACCATGAGAGCAGCCCCTGCCAATAAAGCGCTAAGCTAATGGCCGGCGCAAGCCCCCAATAGGCTAGGCGCTGCCACAACGTCATTGCGCTTCCAACCCAATTGAGGCCGCAATCACTCCCAACTCACGCAAGTCCATTGTTCCAGCCGGTATGAATTTATCCAACGTGAAATCCACCGTGACCGCCTCCCCTGCAAGCATCGCTGCCGGGACAGGCCGTTTGTACTCTTGTGGACCTGCTTGCTTGTAGGTTTGCGGTTCCAGTGGTTTGCCGCCTATCGCAGCCGTAATTGTAACCGCTTCCAGCTTGGCCAAAATGGTCTCTGGTAATACGAATTTCAAATTCAGAACAGCGCCCTTCTTCGCCGCTTCCCCTGGTGGCCGCAGCATCACTGAAAACTTGCCGGCCGTCCAGCGCCACGCGTTGTTTTCCACGTCATGGAATCCCTTCAACAATTGAATCGCCGTCCGTGGATTCGACGTCTGCACTAAGCTCGCAAGCTGGCCGCCGCCTTCGTCGATGTAGTCCACCTGATCGCGTTTCCGCCGCTTGCAACTGTCGAGGGTAGCCACGGTGCTTACCAGCACCATGACAATGATTAATCTCCGCATCCTTCTACTTGTACCAAACAGCTGTAGAACGTGGGGCCTCCCCCGACGTCTGTTAGCCGCTGTGATGTCAAAATATTTGTATTTTTTCCGTCACCGGCCAGTTTGGCCCAACGCACGGAGGGCGACATCACCACTCCCGGCGCTACTTTCCCGTCCACCTTCGCCTGCAAACGCAAGGAGCCTCGCGCATTGAAGATCCGAACGAAATCCCCGGTGCGGATGCTTCGCGTCGTCGCGTCTTCTTCGTGCAGCCATAGCGACGCCGTCTGCTCATCCACTCCCTTCCGATTGCCGAAAGTGGAATTCATGCTGTCGTCGTTCTTCGGAGTAATTAATTCCAACGGATAACTGGCGCGAAGAAGCTGATCGCCCTGCCGACTCTCAACCGGCGGTGTGTAGGCAAGGCCGGTTGCATCAAGCCGGGCCCGCCCATCAGGCGCTCCGAAATTGCCTTTAGCGAATGGCAAAAACGCTTCCCCTTCACCGGCTACATTCAACCGTGCAAAATGTTCGCGTTCCAGCCTCTCCAGCGTAATCCCCTCAAGGAAGCGATGGCCGCTTTGAAGCAAACCACGGATCATGTCATCTTCCGATTCCTCGAAGCACGAATCCGTGAACCCGATTCTTTTTGCCAAATCCCGAAAGATCTCATTATTCGACCGAACCTCGCCAGGGCGGGGAAGCGCCGGTCGGGCCATTTGGATGTAGTAGTGGCCATAGGCCAAATAGAGGTCAGTGTGTTCCAGGAAAGTGGTCACCGGCAATACGATATCCGCGAAGTTAGCCGTGTCGGTTTGAAATTGTTCCAGCACGACGGTGAACAAATCCTCGCGCCGCAATCCTTCTCGAACCTTGCTTTGATCCGGCGCGATGGCCGCGGGGTTGGAGTTATACACAATTAGCGCCTTCACCGGCGGCTCGTTCAAACTTGTCAGCGCCGAACCTAGCCCAGACATGTTCACCAATCGAGCCTCGCGCCCCAGTGACGAGAGTTGTTGCAGATCAGGCCGTTCCAGCGACGGCCGGTCAAATTGAAAGGATTGCGATGTGGAAAGTTGCAGTCCACCGCCAATCTCTTTCCACGAACCAGTCACCGCCGGCAGCATTGCGATAGCCCTAACGGCCGACCCACCGCGGTCGCTGCGCTGCACGCCGTAGTTGACCCGAATCGCAGCCGGTCGCGTAGTGGCATACTCAATGGCTAGCTCCTCAATATCCGCGGCGGCAATTCCAGTCCAAACCGCAACCCGATCCGGCGTGTACTCAGCCGCAAGAGCCCGTAACGAATCGGACCCACTGGTATGCTGCGCAAGATAATCGGCATCTTCCAGCTGGTCTCGAAAGATAACATGCATCAGCCCCAGGGCTAGAGCCAAATCACTTCCCGGATTCACTGGAAAGAATTTATCGGCCAACGCGCCCGTGCGGTTCTTTACCGGATCAATGACATAGAACCTCGCACCGTTCCGCCGTGCATCAACAATGAACGGCCACAAATGGACGTTTGTCCCAAGAATGTTCGCGCCCCAGGCGATGATCAACTTCGAATGGCGAAATTGCTCCGGCTCGGTTCCATAACGGAGACCCAGTGTAGCGGTCAGCCCAGCGCTCCCCGCCGCCGCGCAAATTGTCCGATCGAGCCGTGAAGCCCCCAGCCGATGGAAGAACCGTCGATCCATTCCCGATCCTTGCAGCATCCCCATGGTGCCGGCGTAGCTATAAGGTAGGATTGATTCCGGCCCATGCTCCGTGACCGTCGACCCAAGCCGCGATGCGATTTCGTCCAGTGCCGCATCCCACGACACTCGCTCAAATCGACCTTCCCCTTTCGCCCCAACTCGCCGCAAAGGGTGCAGCAGCCGGTCCGGCGAATATTCCCGATCCAGATACTTCGCCACTTTGCCGCACAGGAAACCCTGCGTGATGGGATGCGCCGGATCCCCTCGCAAACGGCTGCCGCGCCCGTCGTCAACATTGACCAATAGACTGCATGTGTCCGGGCAATCAAGAGCGCAAACCGAGTGACGAATTGCTGTTGGAGTCATTCCTCATTATGGTGAATTTGCTATTCCCCGCACAAATTAAATCATTTGAGCCATCCAAATCAACAGCTTAACGTCCGTGAGGCAAACGGAACTATCCATTCGCTCTGCTATGTTTTAAGCAGAGAGATAAAGTTCTGGCCAGAATGCTCTTTTTAGAAGTGCTTCCCGCAAGGGGAGCCAGCTCTTGGATCGATTCAGGAAGCTAAAAAATAATCGGTGGGGTTGGTTGTATGGAAACAAGTGAAGCCGCTGGGCGGTGGCTTCACTCAGTGAAATACAGCCGACCCGCACTGGTTCGAATTTCGAAAGCCACAACGGCGAGTGGGAAAACTGCGTCTACATCCAGAACATCTCCGGGACCAGCGAGCCGCGCGCGTAAGCAAGCGGACCCCGGAAACGTCAGTTCACGACTACCGCAGAAACGCCTCATTCAATCCGCCGTCCACAGGAATCACATGCCCCGTTGTCCGCGAACTACGATCACTAGCCAACCAAACAATCGCCTCAGCGCAATCCTGAGGACGAATGGCCGCATCAAGTAACGTCCGCTTGGCATAGAATCGAGCCAACTTCTCACGCAGCGATTCGGTAGTCTCGTCCTCTGAATACGGAATGTTATACTTCGCCAACGAAGCAATCACCCGGTCGCGTGGGAACATGGTCGAACCCTCAACCACGGTAGCTGGGGCAATCCCATTCACCCGAACATGCGGCTTCAAACCCACAGCCAATGAACGAATCAGGTGGTTGACGGCGGATTTTGAAACGTCATAAGCCTCGCTCCCGCGTTTCGCCACAACCGCATTCGCCGAACTGGTCAGCACCACAGAGGCGCTAATTCCTTGATCGGTCAAAACCGAACGAGCCTCATCCACCAGGTAGTAGTTGCCCGTAACGTTGATGTCGAACGTAAGTCCCCATTGTTCGTCCGGCAGATTGCCCGCCGTGTCAGGCGCAAAAAACACCGCCGCCGTATTGATGATGGAATCAATCCCGCCAAACTTCAGGACCGTTGCGTCAACAGCGGCACGAATGCTCTTGCGGTTAACCAGGTCAAGAGCCACGGCATGCACCGCTTCGCCCAGTTTTGTTTCCGCCGCTACGGCCTCTGCCGCTTTCAAGTCACGATCCGCGATGACAAGATGCGCGCCTTGTTTGGCTAGAATCAAGCTAACCAGCCGCCCGATTCCATTGCCTCCGCCTACCACCAACACAACCTTGCGGCTAAATTCCGCTTCGGCCGGCATGCGCTGAATCTTCGCTTCTTCCAGCGCCCAATATTCAATGCGGAACGCTTCAAGCGGCGGCAGCGAAACATAATTGCTGTAGCTTGCAAAGCCTTTGTTCGCGGAGGAAGTCTTAGCTTGAGGCAGAATCTTAGGCTTGCTGCCATCATCCATGCTCGTCGCGCCGGCCATCACACCGATCGCATTGCGGTAGAACTCGCTAGTAATCCGCGCTTCCTTCTTATTGCGCGAGAACGTGAACATGCCGATTCCGGGAATCAGCACCACGCTCGGATTGGAGTCGCGCAGCTTTGGCGAATCGGCAGTGGCGAACTTATTGTAGTAGACGGAATAGTTTTCGCGGTATGCAACCAAGCCCGTCGAAATCGATTTCTTCAATTGATCTATCGTGCCGGTCTGCGGATTCCACTCCACGTAGAACGGGCATATGCGGGTGCGAATGAAGTGATCCGGGCAGCTCGTTCCAAGCGCGCTCAACTTCTTCGCGTCCGCCGAGTTGACAAATGCTAACGCCTCAGGGCTGCGATCAAAATGGCCGATGTTGCGTCGAGTGGTCGCGCACTGGCCGCGCAGATAAGGAAAAATAGCAGTGGCGATTTGATCTGGAGTCTTGTGCCCTTCAACCTTCGAGCCTCCGAACAGCATCTTGCCCTTCGCCTTTTGATGCTTCATCACAAACTGGCCCATCTGATCAATAGCTGTGGCCGAATTCAGGTAGCACTCGCGCTGTGTCAGGCCCCAAGTAAATAGCCCGTGGCTCCCCAGAAAAATACCATCGCAACCCGGGTTATCCTTAACCGCTTTCTGCAGCATCAGACCCAGCTCAAACCCCGGACGCTGCCAAGGCAACCAAACCATCTTGTGCCCAAATTGTTTGTTGAACTCTTCCATCTTTTCGCGCCCGTTGGCCGACGCCGCAATGGCGATGGCCCAATCGGGGTGCAGATGGTCAATGTGTGGGAACGGAAGAAACGCGTGCAAAGGGGTGTCTATCGAAGCAGCAACACGGTTGTCGCCGAAGGCCGCCAACGGATAATAACCCACCATTTCATCCTCGTGAGCCTCACCCTTATAGACAGATTGCAACTGAATCAGGCGGTCCATGTAGACCAGCGCGAAGCCTTCACGCTTAATGCTGCCTATATCTCCGCCACTGCCCTTTACCGCAAGCACTTCGGTGGGCTTACCGTTGAACGGATCGGCCAGGGTGATTTTGGAGCTGGTATTGCCGCCGCCAAAATTGGTGATGCGCAGGTCGGCTCCCAGCAGGTTGGAACGATAGCGTAGTAGCTCCAGTTCGTCAGGCAGCGCAGAGGCTACGGATTCGTCCCACAAATCGCGCAGGTATTTCATTAGGGGTGAGGTCTCCTTAGGTTAGGTCGGAAATATCATTCTAACAACCTCAAGGACCCCAACCAAAGTGACTTCAATCTTTTCTGTGCGATGGCATAACTCGACCCTGAGGACTCCATACTCTCAGTTTTGGTTTTGGGCGGTTTCATTTGCGAATAGTATTCTTTAGCAGCCTCAGGCAAATCAAGATGCTGAGCCATTACGCCGAGCACAAGTTTGATGGAATCGCTCGTCTCCTGTTCTGCTGCTTCCATTCCGGCGGCGTCCATCGCCTGTAATAGATATTCCCGCGCTTCGGCCGTGCGTCCCGCATCGGCCATCACCGCCGCCAGCGTGTGCAGTAATCCGAAGTCGTTCTTCAGGAGCATCAAGCCCTTCTGCGCATGTTGGATGGCCTCCTCTGTTCCGCCCTTTTCCACGAACACGGACCAAGCCAGAGCGTTGAGGTCTTTGCCGCTTTCCTTGCCCGCCTTTTCAAGACGCGCCGAGTATTCACGAATCTGTTGCCATTGGTCTTGAGCCATCCCGAGGCTCACCCCAGCTCGCAAGGCAACCGCATCTTCGGGCAGCCGCTTTAGTCGCTTTTCCACGGCTTCATTAGCTTCTTTGAACAAACGAAGTTGCATCAGCGCCGACTGCTCCCACGTAAATGCCCGTTCCGAATTGGGATGCGCCGCAAGCATCCGACGCGATGCTTCAAGAAGCGTCTTTGGCTCCCAGTTCAAAATCGCTGCTTGACCGACCGCCAAATCCAAATTAAATTTCATGTTCGTGTCAGTGGTTTTTGCCCGAAGCTTCTTCAGTAGATCAAGTGAAGTCTTGGGATCAAGGCTGGCCGCCGCGGCTCGAATCACGTCAACTCCCCCTTCCGTTCCTCGTTCCCACATCCGAGGAAAAATACTGCCACCCAGCGGATCATCTCCGCCACTTCGCTCCACCAGTTCCCGCGCCCAGTCAAGCAACTTGCGAGCCCCCGCCAAATTGCCTTTGTCCGCACGACGGAGAATCTCCGGCGTCAATCCGCTTAAGTAATTGCTTGAAGCTCCCAGTTTGTATTTGCCATTTTCTCTGAAGACGAAAAAGGTTTCGTTCTTCGCGCCGTCCTCGGCGGCGAACCGCATCTTTACCCGGTGACCTAGCGCGTCGTCTCCGTCGGAGGTCAATTGCGCCGCCGAAAAGCCGATGTCTAAAATCACAGCGCCCGGTAGCCCCTGCTTTGCGCCACCTTTCTGGGCTAGCGTCTTTTGCTGTTGGAATGTCTTTCTGATTTCTTCCGGATCCTCGCCCTTACTCAAATCCTTTGCCATAAGATCAACAATCTGAGCGACGCTGCTTTCTTCGGGTCCCAGCAGTTTTGTCATCACTTCAAGCACCAGCCCGATCGGAGTATTGTCGATCTTGTTCAACTCTTCCAGCTTTTTCGTGTTGGCGATTATCCGAGCTGCGTTCAGGACCGCTGTTCCGTTGGGCGATCCCTGCGCACTTGCCGTGAGTAATGCAGAAGCTTTTGCGTAGCTCCGAGTCCTTAAAAGCATGTTGCCGGCCAGGGCCAATGCTGCCCGGCGGTCGGCATCGGAAGTGATCTTACTCCCCTCGGCAACAGCCGTGGCAACGTCGGATTTCAGCGCGATGACGGCGATTTTCAAGGCCCTGTGATTTGCCGTAGCTTTTGCATTTTCCAATTGCTTGGCCAACTCATCATAGCGGCCGGCATAAAGCAAGGCAAATGGCAGGTTGTCGGAAAGCCCGTATTGTTCCAACTTGTCACCGGCGTCCTTGTAGACTTGGATCGCTTCGGTCAAGCGAGCTTTGGGACTGTAGCGGAAGCCCGTGGCATCGTGTTCCAACAGAATGCCGAGGTCGCCGGACATTCCGAAATCCGTGGGCGCAAGTTCCTTGGCCTTGCGATATGCCGCGATCGCCGCGTCCAACGCGAAGCCAGGTTGCCGCAAGCGGCCCACCATGTCGTGCTGCAAAATCCAGCCATAATTTCGCCATGTTTCAGCCGAATCAGGTTGCAGCTTCGTTGCCGCCTCCGCCGCCTTACGAGCTTGCGCCCCTAAGCCGCAGGCTAATAAGGCGCGCGCAATCCGAGCTTGATTCAGTCCGTTTTTAGGATCAAGTTTGAGCAAGGATTGAAACTCCGCCAACGCCTCCTTAGCCTTGCCTTGGGACAAAAACAACTCGCCGGTCTGGTCGAAATTCAGCATTACGGGTTCGCCTTTTGCGAATCCCTTCACGCCATCGCGCAATGCTTTAGCCTCAGCCGGAGTCAAGTCGGCCTTGCCGGAATCGAATCGAAGGGTGGCCATAACGACCCCATCCTTAGCCGTCTCGAATTTGCGTTCGAGTGAGGCCGGTCCCAGTGTTAGCTTGCTGTTGTCCGGCAATTTCCGAGTCCTGAATCCAGCAGGCGGGACTATCTTGTAGCGCCATTCACTGACGAACGGACTTGAGATTACGAAGCTTTCCGTGCGCGGCTCAACCGCCGCGCCTTCTTCATCCTGATCGCGGAAGTAGGCGGAGAGGTTCTCCATGAGATTCGCCGGAAAGATCGCGACGGTGGCTACCGTCTGATCGGTCATGCCTCGTTGCACTTTGTCCGATTCGAGCGTCAGGCGGAAAGGCTGCTTCAAATCGTTGCTTGGCGAGTAATCCACCTTGGTCAGTTTCTCGGCTCCGTAGTAGTTTTTCAGGTACCCCTCAAGATCCTTCTTCAGTTTCACCGGATCGGGTGAGGCGTAATTTGATCGAATCGGAATTGCGGCATGGGCGCTGTACTGGGTGGTTTCAACCAGCCGCGCCTTCCCGATTTCGGCGAGGTAGAATTCGCGAGTTTCGATGGTCACGTTTCTCGCCGAGGTGAGCGCCGGAGTCTTGACCGGTCCGTCAGCATCGGGGCGGATTACGATCGCCCAGCGGTTGCGGTCCATCGTGGGCAACTCACCCAACGGAGCAAATTCCGCTGTCGCGTCAATCCAATAATCGGGCGAGCCCGGAACATAGGCAATGGCGTGGTTGAACATGCCCATGCCTATCAAGCTCGGGTCAATGTCGAGGGACGGTCCCGTCCTCAGCAGCGCGACGTAGGCCGGAATATCCATCTTGCGAAGCATGCCCACCAGCAATGTTGCCTTGTCCTTGCAGTCGCCGTAATGACGTTCCAGAACATCCTTGGGTTGATGAGGCACAAGCGCAGCCTCGCCAAATTCGACGCCAGTGTAACGGACCTCTTTGTGCAAACGGGCCAGCGCGGTGGCGATCTTATCCTCTCTCGTGCTCGCGGCGGCGGCATCCTTAATAAGGTGTTCGAAGCCACCTGATTGAAGGCGGGAATCGACCTGGACTGCATAGCGGCTGGCCAAATCTCGCCACGATTTGCCGACGGAGAAATCAACCGTTGCGAACGTCGCGGCGTTTGGCGGCAGTAGCGGTTGAATGACTTTGACGGCCTCGAAAGGGCCTTCGTCGATTACGACACGAGTGATTCCGTTCGCCTCTGTACGAACCGGTTTCGCTGACACCATCCGGTAGAGCTTGTACTGCAGATTGAGGCTGGTTGGCGCCTCCAGCTTCAAACGCGAACGTCCGACAGGGACAGACTGAGATAGATAGAGACGGTTCAGCGTGCCGCCGTCGAAGAACGGAGCCGTATCCTGCATTTCAACAATTTGTTCAACGATCGAGCCCGGAGCGATTGCCGGCAAAGGAGCCCGAACCACTCGCTGGTCGCTGTAGATGTCTTGCGAATCGTCCCGCGCAGCGCCATCGGCAATCGTCTTGGGATCCAGTTGATAGATGGTCCCATCTTTGGCGATAACCCTTGCCTTCAGAATCGGTTTTGATTGATGCCAGGGCATCCATTCCCAACTAAGCGAGGTCCAATCCTTAGCGCCCTCTTCATTCAAAACTTGAAACACCCTCCGCCACTTGTGGGTCATTCGCCCTTTGATGTCGAAGGAATAGGAAGTGTCATCGAAGACAACTTTTGCTCCTACGCCCTCCGGAGTTTTTACCTTTTGAGCTAATGCCTGTAACTCCGCGGGAGTAGCGGAGAACGGTGCTGGGATCTCAATGGAGGAACTTTGCGCGACAGCGAAAGTGGCAAGGAGGAGCGGAATGAAAAAGGGTTTCACGGCAACTACAGAATAGCCGTGAAACCCGAACACTCTAAGAGTACGGCGGGGCCGGTACTAGTTCTACCAGCCGCCGCCGTCAGGTCCATTACTTAGTCGGATTAACTGCATCATCAGTGGAATATGACCGCCGCCATTCAACTGTGGCGCTGAGGAAATCCAAAAATCGGAACCTCGCGGATTGGATTAAGATAGAGGAGAGGTATCGCCTTATGCGCTTGCTTTTCGCCACACTATCCTGCGCCAGCTTATTCGCAGCTTCCAAAGACGTGGCTGCCCCCACGTACGCAAAGGAAGTTTCCAGAATCATTCAAAAGAATTGTGAGAGTTGTCACCGACCTGGACAGATCGGCCCTTTTTCACTAACCAACTATAAGGAGGTTAGCGCCTTTAAGGCAGAAATCAAACGAGTGACTACTGCCCACATTATGCCGCCGTGGTCGGCTGTGCCCGGGCATGGGGACTTCAAAAACGAACGGCGCATCAGCGACGAAGAAATCGCGACGCTGGCTCGTTGGGCTGACGCGGGCGCCCCGATGGGAAACGCGAAGGATCTGCCTCCGGCGCGAGTGTTCAACGATGGCTGGGCGCTTGGTCCACCGGATCTTTCCTATAAGATGCTCGAGCCGTTTACGCTGGCCGGCAATGGCGTGGATGTTTACCGATGCTTCGTGGTCCCATCCGGACTCACGGAAGACAAGTACATTCGGGGCATGGAAGTGCGGCCGGGAAACCGGAAGATAGTGCATCACGTTCGCACCTTCGCCGATACCACCGGGCAAGCTCGTAAGTTAGACGAGGCTGATCCGGCTCCTGGGTTCGATTGCTCTCTTGGCATGACGCAAGCCTACAAGCGAATCGCCATCGGCGGCTGGGCTCCTGGTTTAATCACGGATTTGCGGGCCGAAGACACTGGCGCCCTTTTCCCGAAAAGCTCAGACGTTGTGATTGAGGTGCACTATCACAAGAACGGTTTGACTGAGATGGATCAAAGCGAGCTTGGTATTTATCTGAACAAAGTTCCGGTGAAGCATATCGCAAAGAGCGCCATTGTCGCCAATATCGGAATTAGGATTCCAGCCGGTGACGCGCACCATGAAGAACGTGCTTCCTATAGGTTTAGCAAGAATGTGATTGTCACCAGCGTATTGCCGCACATGCATTTGCTTGGCCACGAAATGAAGATGACCGCCACGCTGCCCGATGGCACAAAGAAAGAATTGGTTTGGGCCAAGCCCTACGACTTTAATTGGCAGACCAACTATGTTTATAAAGAGCCTTTCCTGTTGCCTGCCGGGACCAAGGTGGATGTTGTGGCTTACTACAACAACTCCGAATCGAATCCGAAGAATCCAAGCAAGCCGTTGAAGGAAATTCGGTGGGGTGAAGGCACGGAAGAGGAAATGTTGGTGGGGTTTATTAGCTACTACGATGCCCCGCAGGCCGCAGCCGTTACCGCTCAGAATAGATAGCAATTCGAAATAAAATAGGGGCAAGCGTGCGGGCGCTTGCCCCTATTTCCTATACGACAACAACTCCTACAACCTCGAACTACTTAAGTCTTTTCTTCCATGGCTTGGCGGACTTGATGGCGTCGTTCACACAGTTAATGTTCTTGACGCCGTCTTTGGCCAGCCAGTCTTCCAAAGCCTTGACACCCTTTGTCGCATAAACGGGGATGCCTTCTTTCCACGTGGCGCGACCGCAGAGAACACCGCTGTAATCGGTGCCGGCTTCGGAGGCCATGTTGAGAGATTCCACGAACTGCGCGTTGCTTACGCCAGCGCTTAGGTAGATGAACGGCTTAGTGGTAACATCGGCCGCTTTGCGGTACAAATCGAGAGCTTGCTTGCGTGTGTAGGCTACCTCGCCTTTTGAGTTGAACACGCTGGAGCCTTTTACGTATTCGGCATTGACGGGAACTTCCACTTTCAAAACGTCCACTTTGTAGCGCGGCTTGGTGAATTCCTTCATGCTTCCAATTACGATCTTGGGCTTCATCTTGGCGTATTCCAGGCCCTTTTCATCGCCGCCTTTGGGGTCATAGCCAATGAATTCCAGAAAGAACGGAATTTCGTTGTCTTCGCATTCCGAACCAATGCGTTCGCAGAAAGCGTGCTTGATGTCGTTGACCTTCGGGTCGTCAAACGGAGTGTAGTAGATGAGGATTTTGACGGCATCGGCGCCCATTTCCTTGATGCGCCTCGCGGAGACGTGGGGAAGCAGATCAGGAAGCCGGCCGGGTCGGGTGTTGTCATATCCGGAGGCTTCGTAAGCCATCAGCAAGCCGGCGTTCTTGGCGCGTTTCTTAGCTGCCGGCAGACCGAATTCCGGATCGAGCAGGATGGCGCTTGCGTGCGGGGTCAGCACCTTGACCACGGCCACTTTGAACTCTTCCATCTGCTCTTGGGTAACGGATTTAGGATCCACGCCCTTGGCCGCCGCAATGGACTTCTGCAAGCTGCCGCGCTGATCCATGGCAGCGGCGGCGATAACGCCAGCGCTGTTGGACAGTGCCTTGAGGTGGTTCAGTTTTCCTTTGGATAAAGACATTTCTCTGGTTGATTCTCCTGGGTTGCTAAAGCTTTAATTACTAAAGAAGGTGTTCCACCATTATAGCGTTAGAGCCTCGTAGTGGCGCCAGAAGGCCCTGGCGCGTTCCACGTCTTTCATGATTTGAGCCTTCAATGTTTCGGGGGAAGGGAATAGCCGTTCTTCTCTGATTCCGCGGTGAAACCGCAGGGTGATGGAATCTGGCTGCGTGGAAATTCCGTCGAGTAAGAATGTCTCGATCGTTAGCTTATCGCCACCGAACGTTGGGCGCATTCCGATGTTTGTAATCGACGGCGTTGCCGTGCATGCGCCGGGTAGAATCGCGCTTGTGACGTAGACGCCGTTTGCCGGCAACACTTCGGTTTTCGTCTCCAGATTTAGGGTAGGCACCGTTTGCTTTGATCCGATGCCATGGCCGCTTACGATTGGGCCGTGAATGGAGAAAGGCCTGTTCAACAAGCGGCAGGCCTTGCTTACTTCGCCAGCCCTCAATAGCTTCCGGATGCAACTGGAGCTTGCGATTTGTCCACGGCTAGTTACCGCGCCAACCACATTCGTGATGAAGTTCAAGCGCTGGCCCAAATCCCTTAGCGTTTTAACGTCTCCGGCCTGGCGATTCCCGAACCGGAAATTATCTCCAACGATGACGGCTCGCGCGCCGCATTGCTGCGCTAGAATTTGTTCCGCAAATTGCGCGGGTGTAAGCAAGGCCATTTCCTTGCTGAAGGGAAGGCAGATGACTTCTTCAATTCCGTACTGCTTCATTTGACTGATGCGTTCGTCAATCGGCATTAACAGCTGCGGTGCTCGCTCGGGGGCGAGGATTTGAATGGGGTGCGGATGAAAAGTGATTGCGGCCGGCCGCCACCCGTTTTCATCGGCAACTTCCAGAACCTTGTCGATTAGTCTTTGATGTCCTAAATGAACCCCATCAAAATTGCCAATAGTCAGGGACCGCGGAATCATCCTAGAAAACCCTCGACCACAACTTCCAGCCCATCGTAGGCCAAGCGCACGTTCGCCGGGAGCATGCTCTCTGTTCTCTCGTGTTCAAGGTCGTGACAAATGTGAGTGAAGAACGCTTGCTTTGGTTTCAGGATTTCCACGATCTTCAAAGATTCTTGGACGGTGGAATGAGTCGGATGCGGCTTGTAACGCAGGGCGTCAAGAAATAGAACATCGAGCCCATGGAGTTTTGCCATCGATTCGGCCGGGATCTCACTATGGTCTGTTAGATATGCGAGTTTTCCGAAGCGGAATCCAAACACGCGTCCTTGGCCGTGGTGCAGCAGGATTGGTGCGACCGAAATACCGAGCAGATCGAATGGCTCGTCATCGCGCAAGATGTGGGTGTAAAGCTTGGGCCTGGTGGATTCGCTGGCCGCAACCTCGAACACATAAGGGAAGCAGCGGCGAATGGCTGAAATGCTTTCGCCGGAGCCATACACGGGAATAGCACCCCCTTGGCGAAAGTTGAAAGGACGAACATCGTCAAGCCCCATGACGTGGTCCGCATGGGGGTGAGTAATCAAGATAGCGTCGAGCCGGGGCATGTTGGACCTGAGGGCTTGGGTGCGGAAATCGGGAGTCGTATCAATGACGACGCTCTTCCCTTGATATTCAATCCAAACGGAGGGGCGCATGCGGTTGTCCCGCGGGTCTGTAGAAGTACAGACGCTACAATGGCACCCAATGCTTGGGACGCCAACACTGGTGCCAGATCCAAGCACTGTAAGCCGAAGAGTTCCGGCTGGTAGCACTTTCATTTAGGCCTGGGCCGCGCCATCCACTTTGGGCTCGTCGTGGGAATTGTCGCCGATAGCATCCTCAATTGTGGTTTCGCTAGCAGCGGATTTACCGGCTTGTATGAATCGAAATCGAAGCTCGGTGAGGGAATTGTCGATCAGCCGTTTCTCATCCAAACTCAAATTATTTACTGTCTTTTCCTGGATCATGGCAAGCAGATCGATGGTGTGACGGGCGCCCTGGATATTGACTTCCGACTTATCCTGATCGTCGCCGAACTTGAGCAAGCCGAGCTGCATTTCAGCTTGCATCTTGAGGCTGACAACGAGGAACTCAAAAGTTGGAGGGGGTAGAGGAAAATTGGACTCGCTCATCTTTCTATTGTACTGGTTTTGAAAAGCGCATGAAAAAACAGGTGGCCGACGTGTCACTTTAGCCGGCGGGTTGATGGGGGCAAGTGTGGGTGGCAAAAACGCGGGGAATTTCAAATATATGCAATGAGATGGGTGGGTTCACACCGTGTTAGGTCAGCTACAATAGTTGTCGTTAACTGGCTGATTGTCACCACGCGCAGGTGGTTAGTTCTCCTTGAAAAAAAGCTTGCATTTCGCGAACTGTAAGGGTTACACTTTGAGTTCATGCTGCCCGTCGCGTCCAATTATTGGTTTCGATTTTGGTCCCTACCAAAAACCTGAGTGGCGTTGGCGCCGTTTGAAGCAAAGTTCTGAACCAACCCACTCGAGCGAGTGGGTTTTTATTTTTACTCCTAAGGGAGTCGAAGAAAGTAGACGCTATGATCATCTCAATGAAATTACACGCCACCAAGGCTGAAATAGAAGAAGTCTGCGAACATATCCGTGAGCATGGATATAAGATTCATGCCATTGAAGGGGAGGAACGTTGCGTGATAGGCGCGGTTGGAGTTGGAGATGTCACCAATTGCCTGGAGTCGCTTGAAGCGTTACCCCAAGTGGAGAAAGCTATGCGGATTTCCGCCCCATACAAATTCGTCAGCCGCGAGTTTCGCGATACCAAGACGATTATCCGGATCAACACACCACGCGGCCCGCTTGAAATTGGCGGCGATGAGTTTGTGATGATGGCTGGCCCTTGTTCGGTGGAATCGGAAAAGCAGATTCTTGAAACGGCCGAGGAAGTAGCCAAAGGCGGTGCGCGAGTGCTGCGGGGCGGCGCGTTTAAGCCGCGCACTTCTCCCTACGATTTCCAGGGAATGGAAGAAGAAGGATTGAAGCTGCTGGCCAAGGCGCGCGATTTGACGGGGCTGGCTATTGTCACCGAAGTAATGTCGGACCGGGATGTGGATTTAGTTGGCGACTATGCCGACATTCTTCAGATCGGCGCGCGCAACATGCAGAATTTCGCCTTGCTAAAAACGCTGGGGAAATCAAAACGGCCGATCATGCTGAAGCGCGGATTGAGTTCAACGATCAAGGAATTATTGATGTCGGCGGAATACATTGTGGCGCATGGCAATCCTAACGTGATGCTTTGTGAACGGGGAATCCGCACGTTTGAGACCGTGACGCGTAACACTTGTGATATTGTCGCGGTGGCAGTATTGCATGAAATGACGCACCTACCGGTAATTCTTGACCCCAGCCATGCGACGGGAAAACGGAGCTTGGTGCCTGCATTGACCAGAGCGGCCGTGGCAATTGGGGCCGACGCCGTAATCTTAGAAGTTCATCCGTGCCCGAACAAGGCCGTCAGCGATGGCGCCCAATCCCTGGACATTCCTCAATACCACGCGATGATGAAAGATCTGGAACCGTACATCCAACTTTGGAAAGCGTCGAGAGCCGGGGTGGCAGTGCCGGCCTAGCGCCGGCGGAGGCTGTTTATAGTGAGTGAAAATTGGAAAATCAGAACTCTGTTTCTGGGGCTGGTTCTGTTTGTGACCGTGGCATTATCCACCGTCTACTATTGGCGGTTTCGATCTCCTACTTCGGCAAATGATCTTTACGACCGTTTACCGAAGGGGGACGGGCTGGTTATCCAAGTGGATTTCCGAAGTTTAAAGGCATCGGAAATGCTTAGCGTTATCGCCGGCTCACCGGTTGTTGAAGAGGAAGAGTATCGCCGATTTGTTCACGAAACGGCGTTTGACTATCGGACCGATTTGGATCAAGTGATTCTCTCCTTGGTGGGGGAAGACCGATATGCTTTGGCAGTCGGAAGGTTCGATTTTCAAGCGCTGAAAAATTACGTTATTGTGCATGGAGGCCGATGCTACAACGGCCTATGCAGTCTTAGCAGCAACCGGGGGGAACGTTTTGTTTCCTTTGTGCCGTTACGGAAAAACGTTGTGGGATGGGCCAGCAGCAAGGATGAACAAGCCGCATACGCACTGATGCGACCGCAGACCGGAGCCGTAAACTATGAAATTCCAAATGCCCCGCTGTGGATGATGGCCCCGCGCGCTTACTGGCAAAAGTCAGCCGATCTGCCGGATGGAACGAAGCTATTCGCCAAGGCTTTGGAGGCAGCTGATTCCACGGTTTTTTCAATCACAGCTGCCGGCGGCGCGCCGCAAGCTATTCTTGAAGCGTACTGTCCTACTGAATCGGCAGCGGTGTCCCTGGAGAGCCAACTGCAAGGAGTGACCGACGTATTTCGCAAATATCTGGAGCGGGCAAAACAGAAGCCAGGGCCAGCTGATTTGGGCAGCATTCTGATTCACGGCAAGTTTGACCGCCAGACGAAGAAGGTGGTTGGCCGCTGGACTCTTGAAAGAGCCTTTCTTGAAGCTCTGATAGGCGGTCGCTTCTAGACCATGGCTTCGTCTGATAGTTCCGGCGAAGTTGATCTTTCGGCGGGAGTGCTTTGCGCCGGCAACATTGTTTACGACATTCTTGTGCGCCCTATGGAAGAGATCCGTTGGGGCTCGACGACCTGGGTGGAGCGGATTGAGCCCCACCTTGGAGGGAACGGCGCAAGCACGGCGGTAACGCTTGGACGGCTGAAAGTACCTGTGCGTCTCTTGGGGGCGGTGGGGCCCGATCCATTTGGCCGCTTCGCATTGGATATTTTACGCGAGGCTGGTTGCGATACCGGCAGAGTGACCAAAGCCTCTTCGCAAACGGCGACCAGTGTGGCGTTGGTGAATGCCGCTGGGGCGCGAAGTTTTCAACATTGCCCCGGCGCAAGCCGTGAGGTGTTTCTTGCTCCAATTCCCTTTCATGCGGACTTGATTGCCAAGCATAAGCATTTTCATCTAGCCAATATTTTTGGACTACCGGGGCTGCGCGCCCACGGTGGAGAGACTTTACGCCGCGCGAAGGCGGCGGGCCTAAGCACCTCGCTTGATACCGGATGGGATTCAAAAGGGGAATGGATGACCGTTCTTGGCCCCTGTTTGCCGCATCTGAACCTGCTGTTCGTGAACGAGGATGAAGGGCGGATGTTGACCGGGAGCGGAGACCCGGCGACGGTGGCGGCGTTTTTTATGGAGCGCGGTGTGCGTAGCGTGGTGGTGAAGCTTGGAAGCAATGGCTGTGCTGTTTTCGGTTCCGATCCTTCTGTGAACATTCCCGCCTTTTGGGTAGACGTCCTGGATACCACTGGGGCTGGAGACTGCTTCGTTGGCGGTTTCCTCGCCGGGTTGCATGCCGGATTTGATTTGACCGGGGCCGCGCGTTGGGGGAATGCCGCCGGGGCCTTGAATGTCACCAGCCTCGGGGGGAGCACGGGGATTCCTTCCAGAGATGAGTTTCTGAAGTTTCTCGACTCCAATGAGGTTAGCCAAGCTACTGAGTTAAAATAGGTTCAGTGACTGGCCATCAGATTCGTAAAACGTTTTTGGATTATTTTTCCAATCGCGGACATCGTGTTGTCCGCAGCTCTTCCCTGGTTCCGGCAAACGATCCTACTTTGCTATTCAATAATGCCGGGATGAATCAATTCAAGGATGTCTTCCTGGGCATGGAAAAGCGCGATTACACGCGCGCCACGAGTTCCCAGAAATGTGTTCGCGCCGGCGGAAAACACAACGATTTAGAAAACGTTGGATACACGCGGCGGCATCACACATTTTTTGAAATGCTCGGCAACTTTTCCTTTGGCGACTATTTCAAGGCGGAAGCGATTGAGTTTGCCTGGGAAATGGTGACCAAGGAATTTGGATTTTCGAAAGACAGGCTTTACATTACCGTGTTTCGGGAAGATGACGAAGCGGAAGAACTTTGGCAAAAAGTGGCTGGGGTTCCCAAGAGCCGGATTTTCCGCTTGGACGAAAAAGATAATTTTTGGCAGATGGGCGATACGGGGCCTTGCGGTCCATGCTCGGAAATCCATTACGATTTGGGACCGGGGGCGGCGGACAAAGGCCACGAGCGCGAGGAATTTCCGCTGGATGGCGGAGGCCGATTCGTCGAGATCTGGAATCTTGTATTCATGCAGTTTGACCGTGGGGCCAATGGAATCATGAGCTGGTTGCCGCGCCCTTCAATTGATACGGGCATGGGCCTTGAGCGGGTTGCGGCAATTCTACAGGGCAAGATTTCCAATTTTGAATGCGATCTTTTGCGCCCAATTATTGATCATTCCGCGGCGCGATTCCGTGTGGAATATGGCGCCGATCCGCGCGTGGACACCGTGCTGCGCATTATCAGCGATCACGCGCGGGCTTCGGCATTTCTGATTCACGACGGTGTGATTCCCACGAATGAAGGCCGTGGTTACGTACTGCGCAAGATCATGCGGCGGGCGATGCGCAATGCCCGGATGATTGGCATTCAGGATACGTTCTTGCACGAGATTACCGGCTTTGTGGCCAAGCTGATGGAGCCGGCTTACCCGGAATTGCTGGAGAGCGTGGGTCGCGTTGCCCGTGTTGTGAAGGAAGAGGAGCACCGGTACGCGACGACCTTCCTTGTGGCGGAGCGTTTCTTCGCTGACGAAGCTAAGAAAACCGTTGGAGGGGTGTTGCCGGGACCGGCTGCGTTCAAGCTGTATGACACTTACGGCCTTGCGCTGGACGAGCAGGAAGAGATGGCGCGTGAGCATGGATTGAACATTGATCGCGACGGTTTTGACAGTGAAATGGAGAAGCAGCGCGAACGGGCCAGGGCCAGTTGGAAGGGTGCTGACAAGGCGCAAGTTGCTCCGGTGTATCAGCAACTGAAGCAGAAATTGGGGCGAACAACATTTGTAGGCTATGAGCAAATGGAGGCGGCAGGAAAGATTGTCGCTCTGATTGTAAACCAGAAGCCCGTGGACGCTGTAGAGAAGGGAACCGAAGCGGAGCTGGTGCTGGATCAAACCGCCTTCTATTCCGAATCCGGTGGCCAGGTTGGCGATAAGGGCCGCTTGTTGAACGCCAGTGGCGATCCGGTGGCGAGTGTTGAGAACACGCATCAGGCGGTTCCTGGTTTGACCGTGCACAAAATTGTCGCGGCGGCTTCCTTGAATGTTGGCGACGTTGTGCAGTGCCGCGTTTCGGGCGTTTTGCGCGACTCGACTCGACGCAACCATACGGCAACCCATTTGTTGCATGCGGCGTTACGACAGGTTTTGGGAACGCACGTCAAGCAAGCGGGCAGCGTGGTTGACCCGGGCCGGCTGAGGTTCGACTTTTCTCACTACACATCCATGAGCGAAGACGAGTTGGTGGAAGTGGAGCGATTGGTGAACGAGCAGATCCTGCTGAACACCGCCGTGACAACCGACATTATGGAACTGGATGATGCGGTTGCCACCGGAGCCATGGCTCTGTTCGGTGAGAAGTATGCCGACAAAGTCCGGGTTGTGACCGTGCCTGGATTCAGCCGTGAGCTATGCGGTGGAATCCACGTGTCGAGAACCGGCGATATCGGGCTGTGTAAGGTAGTGGCTGAAGGCAGCATTTCCGCGGGCGTAAGGAGAATTGAGGCATTGACTGGCGCAGGTGCGTTGGAGCGATTCCAAGGCGCGACTTCAGCGCTGGCGCGGGTCTCGCAATTGACGCATACCACGGAGCCCGAATTGGTGGAACAAGTTGAGAAGCTGATGAATCAGCAACGCGGCATGGAAAAGCTATTGGAGCAATTGAAAGAAAAGGTTGCTCAGGGGCAGTTGGGGAGTATGGAAGGCAAGGCGCGGACGATCAAGGATGTATCCGTTCTTTCGGCGCAAGTGGACGGCTTGGACCGCAACCAGATGCGAAGCTTGGCTGATTCCTTGCGCAATAAATGGAAGAGCGGCGTGATTGTGCTTGCTGCCGTGGAAGGTGGCAACATTGCAATTATTTCGGCGGTGACCAAAGATCTGAGCGCGAAGGTGCATGCCGGGAAACTGGCTGCGTCGGTGGGGCAGGCGGTTGGTGGCAAGGGCGGCGGGCGTCCGGATATGGCTGAAGCTGGCGGCAAGGATGTGGCGGCGTTAGCCGGGGCTTTGGAGCAGGTCTATGCCTCGGTTGAGGCGATGTTGTGAGTCTGGAGCGGAATTCAGACACCGACACGGACTGCATAATCGTTGGGGCTGGACCTACTGGATTGGCATGTGGCATTGAGCTCGGAAAGCTGGGCATCCGAGCGACGTTGATCGAAAAGGGTTGTGTTGTCAATTCGCTGTACAACTACCCGACCAACATGGTTTTTTTCACGACCCCGGAACTACTCGAAATCGGGGGCATTCCCATGACTTCGTTGAACGAGAAGCCGGGGCGCACCGAAGCGTTGAAATATTACCGGCGAGTAGCGGACCACTACGGTTTAGATATCCGGCAATATCAAAAAGTGGAATCGATTGAAGGGGCGGATGGTTCTTTCCTGACTCTGGTGAACGGGCAGGACGGTCGTTCGGTTTCCTACCGGTCGAAGAAAGTTATCCTTGCGACAGGCTATTATGACATTCCGAATATGCTGAATGTGCCGGGTGAGGATCTGGCGAAGGTGATTCACTATTATAAAGAGCCGCATCCCTACTACAACCACGACGTGATGGTGGTGGGCGGTAAGAATTCAGCGGCGATCGCCGCGCTGGAACTTTTCTGGACTGGGGCTCGCGTGACGCTGGTGCATCGTGGCGCCGCGATTCATCAAAACGTCAAGTACTGGATCAAGCCGAATATTGAGAACCGCATTAAGAGCGGCGAGATCACGGGTTACCTGTCGTCGAGCTTGTTGCGGGTGGACCAGGATTTCGTGGTCATTGAAACGCCAGAGGGCGTGCGCGAAATCAAAAATCAGTTTGTCTTCGCTTTGACCGGATACCGGCCTGATTTTGAATTTATGCGCCGTCATGGAATTGAATTAGATCCGGAGACGCAACGTCCTCGCTTGAATAAGGAAACGCTTGAGACCGAACGGGACGGTATGTTTTTAGCTGGAGTGGTGGTGGCGGGCGTCCACACTAACGAAATTTTCATCGAAAATGGACGTTTTCACGGGATGCAGATTGCCCAGGCAATCAACCGGCAACTTCGCGGTTAGGGGATTGCGGAGCGACTGTCGCCGCGACTTGCCCATCGGGTTTATTGGCCCGTTTGTTTTGGTACATTCTTCGATCAGCCACGGAAAGAAGACCTTCAACCGTCTCCCCATCTTGCGGATAAATGGAAATGCCCACGCTGATTGAAAGGTGTTCAGTACCGGTAACTTGCTTGCCCACGGCCTTTGCCATGGCTTCAATTTCCCTGACCCGCTGGTTGGCATCCTCGTTGGTCATGCCAGGCAACGCGACTACGAATTCATCGCCTCCCAGACGGCCCACAAGATCGTATTGACGGAAGAGTTCGCGCAGGTTGGCGGAGAACATTTGTAAGATGCTGTTTCCGGTCAAGTGTCCGAAAAGATCGTTCACTTTCTTGAAACCGTCAAGATCACAAACCATCACCGTAAGAGTTTCTCTGTTACGGCTGCTGCGCGCCAGTTCCGCATCAACGCGTTGGAAAATGGCTCTGGCGTTCGGTAATCCGGTGAGGTAGTCGATGGACGCCGAAGTTTCCGCTTGTTTATACTTTCTGGCGTTTTCGACGGTGAAAGCAAGTTTGCCGGCAATTGCTTGCAGGATTCGGAGATGATCCCGACTGAAGGATTCGGCTTGCTCGCGGTATAAGGTAATGACGCCCGCAGTGCCGCTTACCCCGAGTAATGGCACGGCCAATGCACTGCGTAAGCTGAACGCGAGGCTTTGGGCGGGGGCGAGCCCTGGTTCGAGTACCGGATTGCCGTTGATCACTGGCTTTGAATTAGCGGCGACCCAACCGGAGATACCGGAGCCTTCGGGAATATGTAGCTGTTCCAGTAGCTTTGCGTTGGTCCCCTCCACGTATTCCGGGGTTAGGTGGCCTTCGTGGAGCGTGAACAGAGCGAGGGCGTCAAAGGGCACCATTTTCTTCAAACGGGAGGCCATCAGGGATAGGGTTTCGCTCAGACTTAGAGAGGTGCCCAGTTCCTGAGAGAGTTCGAACAGGTTTTGCGCCTCCTGTCTGGCAGCGGAAATGGACGAAAGAAAATCGATGTTGGCGGGCTCTTCAGCAAGGAAAACTCTGGGGGTTTCGTACTCGAACTGAAAGCGTAATTTTGCCACTTCTCCTTCGTTTCTTGGAGACTCCGACGGGGCTGAATCGTTTTCTTTTGCCAGGGCTTCAAGGCTGGTGTATCGACTATGGAGCAGCGTCACGATCTTTGGATCGAAACTTTTGCCCGATTCCTTACTAATCATGGCCATTGCGTCTTCGAGCGCTACGGCCGGCCGGTAATCCTTTTCGGTCATCAGCGCATCGAGACAATCGACGATCGAAAGGATTCGCGCGCCGATGGGAATTTGTTCCCCTTTTAGTCCGTAGGGGTAACCTGTTCCATCCCACTTTTCATGATGCGCCAAGACGATGGGCGCTACGGGATAGGGGAATTGGACACGGTCGAGAATCTCCGCACCAACTATGGGATGGATCTTCATTTTTTCAAATTCTTCGGGGGTCAGTTTTCCTGATTTCGAGCTGATGTGTTCGGGTACTCCAAGTTTTCCAATATCGTGCAGGATGGCGGCTGTTCGTAACGCTTCCACCTGTTCGTAATCGAGGTTGAGATCTTTGGCAAGTTCGACAGCGTATACCTGAACCCGCCGCAGGTGCGCGTGGACCGATTGGTCCTTGGCTTCAATCGCAAGAGCCAGCGCTTCGATCGTACGCAGGTGCAAGGAGTTGACCTGTTCGGCGTGGTTCTTTCCGTCTTCCATGCGCCCGACATAACCTGAATAGGACTTGTAGGATAGCCAAATCAGTGGGAGCAATAGCAACGCGGATTGCCAACCAAGCGCGATCGATGTGTAATGAATGAGGCCGGCAAGGCAGGCCGCCACCAGATAGAGGGGCGCGGACCACCCGTAGTTTAACTTCCACAACGGTAATATGGGACGGGATTCGGTGAGGCCAATCGCGGCGGCGACGGGAAATGTGTTTAACACAAAGAAGATCGCCGCCGATATGGTGAAAAGGATCGGTGTGCCAACGAACGCGAACTTATGAATCAGCAAGTTGTGAATCCAGTAGACGACGGAGATGCAGGTGCAAGTGTTCGCCACGGAAAACACAATCTGGTAGTTTTTCGATCTTCTCGGGAAGAAGCTTTGGGAGACGACCGAGACAACTCCAAGCAACAGAGCGCCAGTAAGACTGAGCTCCACGATAGCCAGGAATACGATTGCGAAACCGGCCGGAAGTATCCCTCTAACTGAGGGAAGACTGATCTTAATGCGCGAGGCAACGATGCAGATTAGGGCATAGGTTAATAGGCGCGCGAAGTCTGTTTCTCTCCACGTGGACAGACCGGTACCGAGCACAAAGTTCCCCACCAGGATCACTGCTGTGACGAATAGTCTGCCGGCTTGGATGGGCCGCTTCTCCATCAGACTTGCACCCGTTCCGGGGTTTCAAAGCGGAGGGTTGGAATGGCGTTTACCAAGGTCCTCGTGTATTCATGCCGTGGGGTTTCGAAGATCTCCCGCGGAGTACCCGTTTCAACAATCTGTCCTTCGTGCAGGATGGCGATTCGATGGCACAGCGAGGCAACCGCGAGCAGGTCGTGTGACACAAAAAGCATCGCGGTTCCATATTCGCGGTTCACTTTGCGGAACAAGTCCAAAATGCTGGCCTGGGTGAGCGCGTCGAGGGCGCTAGTGGGTTCGTCGGCAAGCAACACGGCTGGACGATGCAGCACCGCCATGGCAATCAAAACCCGTTGCGCGAGTCCGACGCTCAGTTGCCGGGGATACCGGTTGAGGAATGCTTCGTCGGTGGGCAGATTAACCTGCCGCAGAGTTTCCATAATCGTCGCGGCGCCGTTTTCGTTTGAATGGGCGCCCCAGGCTTCGAATAGCTGCCGGCCAATTCGCATGGAAGGATTAAGGGACGCGAGTGGACTTTGCAACACCAAACTGATCTGGTTGCCGCGAAGCTTTCGCATTTGCTTCTCAGAGGCGCCAAGTAGTTCGTTGCCTCGGAACAGAATGCTACCCGAATCCGATCCACCCTTGAAGCTGAGTAAGCGCAGTATGGATAGAGCCAGAGTGCTTTTACCAGATCCGCTTTGCCCGACCAACCCAAGAATCTCCCCAGGCGCTAGATCGAGACACACTCCGTTCAATACTCTGCCTTTACCGGAGTAGTCGACATTCAACATGACTGACAAGACTGGAATGATTCCCATTTTGGATCCGTAGGCTTGCTACTTGGCGGCTCGCTGCGCTCCCTCGGCAAAATATAGTTCTTCAATATTCCAAACCATGTGCGGTGATAGGATTGCTGGTTTGAGATTCTTTAATTTTGGAGATGTGGCCACCAGCGTATGTTTGTTTATCAGGTAGATAATTGGCGTTTGTTGAGCGGCGATTTCCTGCACCCTGTCAAACGAGGCTTTTCGCTTGTTGGGATCAACCTCGCTGCCCTGTTGCCGCATCAATTTGTCGATCTCTGCTTCCCACGGCGAGGCAGGTGTTTTTTGATTTGGATTCCAAGCGTGACTTGACCCCGAACTTAACCAGACGTTCGATTGAGAGGAAGGGTCCAAATCGAGGTTCACAAGGCCGAGCAAACACGCTTCGTAATTAAATGTGCGCATGATCCGTTCAATGAGGGATGGGAAGTCCATGGCCGCCACGGTTACCTTAATGCCGATTTGCCGAAGGTCAGCCTGAATCATTGCAGCTAAACGTTCTCTAACTTTATTTCCGGCATTGGTGACGATCGTGAATTCGACAGCATTGCCTTGCTTGTCTTTCAATTGGTCCCCGAACATTTTGAATCCATCTTTTTGCAAACGTGCGAGTGCCGCTTGTGGTTGAAATTCAGCGGGTTTCAGTTTGCTCGCATACCAAAATGAGTTCCCCGGGGAAACGGGGCCTACCGCGGGTACTCCGTATCCGTGGTAGACGACGCGCGCCATGTCTTTGCGATTGATGGTCTCAGAGATAGCAAGGCGAAAGGACTGGGAAGTGAACCATTCCTTTTTATGCGCTCCGATAGGCGCGGCGGGAGTCTGATTGAACCAGATCTGCTGTGTATCGAGTGACGCCCCCAGATCGAGAGCCGTGACAGTAGGGTTGGCCTTCAGCTTCTCGTACGCTTCCGGCTCAATATTGCTGACGAAATCAAATTCGCCTTTTTGAAACCGAAGTAGTTCGATGTCGCGGTTCTTCAAGAATTCGATGCGGATAGCGTCGAGATATGGCATCTGACGTCCCGATGCATCCTTGCGCCAGTAGTTCGGGTTTTTGGCGAGGCGAATATGAGCCCCTGCCTTCGATTCGGCAACCATGAAAGGACCAAGCCCAGCGGCTTCCTTCAAAGGGGAACGCGAAGAAAGAATGGACAGGCCAGAAAATAGTCTCTCCATGCCAGCCACATAAACCGGGAATCGGACACTGACCACGTTAGGTCCGATGGCTTTGGTAATAACAGATCCAACTGCCGGTCGAAAAGATTCGGCGATGGGTGAAACCAAACTCTTGTCCATTAGTTTGTTTATGGTAAAGATGACATCAGCCGCGTCAAACGGCGCGCCATCGGAGAACTTCAAGCCTTTGCGCAATTGAAAGGTAATCTGAAGCCCGCTATCCGTTACTTTCCAGGATTCCGCCAATTCTGGTTCAATTTTTTGCGTAACCCGGTTCAGACGGACCAATGAGCCTGATATTAAATAACGAACGAGCTCGCTTGATTCATCGGTGACCTGCAGCGGGTGGAGCGCCTTTGGCTCAGACGGTACGGCGAAGCGGAGTTCACCACCGGTTTGTATCTTGCCCGGGGTCAACTCGGCCGGGCTGGCCGCAAGGAAGAAAGCGAGTAAAAACGGGGTCATGAGGATCCTTTCAACCTTTGTTGAGACAACTGCAAAAGGCTAACTACAGCAACAAGCAAAACTATTGGCGCGAGCAACTGCCAGTTGGCTAGAGGGTGCTCAAGCGCACTAGTCTGCGATTCCAATTCTTTCAGGAGATTTCCCCAACTTGGCATTGGCTCTGAAACGCTTAAGCCCAACGCGCCCAGGTTGGCTTCGCTAAGAATAAACACCGGAAGCGAGATCCAAAACTGAGCAATAAGAAGGGGTTTGATATTGGGCAGGATATAACGAAAGAACGTCCTAGATGGGGCGATTCCCATGGCTTTGGCTTGAAAAATGTAATCCGACTTAAGGATTAGCCGGACACCGGCGCGAACGATCCGGGCTGGCCCCGCCCAGCCAAGCAGCCCGAGAACGAGAAATGTGATGACGATCGAAACCTCTGGCCGAATGTCTAGTGGCATAGCCCCGCGAATGGTTAGGAGCAGAAACAGCCAGGGTAGCGACAACGCCACATCGCTGAAAAAGATGATTGCAGATTCCAATCGCTTGCCGGAAAAAGCGGCTAATGCCCCAATTACAGCCGCGAGGAAGACGGAGACAGCCGCGGCGGCGGGCGCAAGCAGTAGGGAGAGACGGCTGCCAAACAATAGCCGGGCGAAGCGGTCACGTCCCAACGCATCTGTCCCTAATAGGAAGTCTTTGGTTGGGCCGACCGCGATGAAATCACGGGACTGCTTTTCATATCCGTTGGGCGCAAGCCAAGGCGCACAAAGCATGACCAGCACCAAGACCGCCAGAAGGATTTCAGGTAAACGTTTCATTTACGAGGAAGCCTCCTGTTCCACCAAATGGTCGGACATCGCGTTCGCCGTAGTGCCCACTAGCGCGACAAAGAACGTAAGGCTCACGAGCAGGGGAAGGTCCCGGCTTAAGGCTGCCTGCCAAGCCAATTGTCCGATTCCTGGAACATCAAGGATGACTTCGGCTGGAATAGAGGCGCTCAGTCCCAAGCTAACCGAGACGCCGGCCAAGGCAATCAATTGGCCCGCAGCCGGCGGAAGTACATGATGAAAGAGGATCCGAAGCGGGCCGAGCCCTTTAGCCTTGGCCAGGAGAATGTGTGGCGAATCATAGGACTGGCGCAGAAGGTTATAGCTGTAGCGGAACACTCGGGGAGTCAAGGCCAAAGCCACCACCCACACGGCGGCCGTCGCTCGTGAGTCAACCCAAATCAGCAAAAGTAGCGCCAAGACAGCAGCTGGCACGCATAGTAAAAGGTTTGATGTCATGATACCGGCGCTTTCAATTGGCGAGCCGGTTTTGAAACAGCACACAAGTGCGAGGGACAGGCCCAGTAACCAACCGAGTACAACTGCCTTTCCGATCGTGGTCAAAGTGGTGGGAAGCCGGTCACTCAGCAGTTCCCGTACCGGACGCCCAAGTGACCGGGAAGTGCCGAAGTCGCCGTGACTGAGGCCCAATAGAAAACGGCTGTAGCTCGAAATCAACCTGGAATCTTGACTCTTTTCCTTCAGCATCGCCTCACGGGTTTCAGCGGTTAGACCTGGATCCAATTCCCGTTCGTCGGCGCTATAGCCTGGTGCGAATACAATCAGGGCGTGAGCCAGCAAGCCACCTACCAGCACTACCAGCGCAACCCGACCTAATGTCCGCAAAAAGGCCATACGAATGGCTATCGGCTGAATGTTGTTGCTTCTGTAGTGTTTGGCTTTTTGGCTCCCTATCGCCTTCCGCCTTTGAAACGATTGAAACCCAACTCGCGTCCCTCGCATACATATAGGTGGGTGGTACACTGATTAGTACCCCCAAATGCGTCAGAACCTGTCTCGTTAACCCGTACAGGTTTTTGCGAAAGGATACTGCTTCAGTGAGTGAAAATCCAATTCCCGTCTATCCCCAGCCGCCATCCGGCGGAGTCAAAATCCCCATCCTGTTCGGGGCTGTTTTGGCGCTTATCGCCTCGAATGTCTACCTCTATCTGCAGCTAGACAAGACCCGGGAAGACATAACCCACGTGAAGGAGTCCTTCGCTGAAGAGATTTCCACTGTCCGCCAAGCCTCATCCATTACCCAGGCCACTAGCAAAAAGCAGCTAGTGCAGCTGCAGGATCAACTTGAAGGCGCCCGTCGGCAAGCAACGATGGCCACAGGCCAAGCCAAAGTGGATGCTGAGCATTATGCCGAAGGCCTGGCAAAGAAGCTTGAAGTGGAACAGAAAAAGGCCGAAGCCGCTCTGACCACTAAGATTGGCGAAACGGCCACGGAAGCAAAAGCCGCCATCGGCGCTGTTTCGACAGAGGTTGGCGTGGTGAAAACCGAGGTGGGCTCAGTTAAGTCCGACCTGGGGAATACGAAAACAGAGTTGGACAAAACTAACGTGTATCTGAAATCGGTGAAGGGCGATTTGGACGGCACCACTCAGAAGGTAGCAACCAACGGTTCGGAAATCGCACAACTACGCTTGCTTGGTGAGCGGAACATTTTTGAGTTCAAGCTTGGCAAAACGAAGGAACCGCAGAAGGTAGGCGATATTACTTTGTTGCTAAAGAAGACCGATCCGAAGAAGAACAAATTCTCGGTTGAGCTTCATGCGGACGACAAGATGACCGAAAAGAAAGATCGTTCCATTAACGAGCCTCTGCAATTCTATACCTCAAAGGCTGGCCAGCCTTATGAAATCGTGGTGAATGAAGTTCGTAAGGACGTGATCATCGGGTATTTGTCGACGCCTAAGGTTACCAAGTCGCGCTAGCGCGTCAATTCTGGTATCCTAATATTTTGGTGGATCTACTTGCCGTTTCGGCAAGGCATTTCAACTTTAACCACGATTGCGAGGTGAATACGATTGGCTGAAGTACTCGTGCAAGACGGGGAAACTCTTGAAAGCGCTCTGCGCCGCTTCAAGCGGAAGGTACAGCAGGAAGACATTATCAAAGAGATAAAGCGTCATTCTTTTTACCTGAAGCCAGGCGAAAAGCGCCGCACCAAGGAAGCCCTTGCGCGGAAACGCAATCGGAAGAAGAGTCGGAGCAAGGAGATCGAATAGAGATCCTTCCTACCCTCCTGTAATCGCAGGGGGCGAATTTAGGGCGTCGGAGCATTCAAGCTCAGGCGCCCTTTTCAATTTTGGAGGAGCGAATTTGAAGCGAGGGTTGTTGTTGGTGGTGGTCTTGGGTGTTTGCGCACTCGGGTGGATGAAGCGTGATTTTCTCGCCGAGGAGATCAATTTTCGCCAACGACAGAGAAACATTGCTCAAGCAATTTCCTCCTCCAGCCCCGATGAGTTGCGGGCATTTCTTGATCAACCTGATGCTGATCTGCGACGGACTGCCGCCGTGCGCTTGGCTCAAATCAAGGATGCTTCCGGCCGTTCGGCCCTGGTCGCTTCGCTCTATCCTCAAACGATTTTCTCCACAGGGACCGGCACCCTTGAAGTCCGGCAGAGACCGGGCGCAACGGTGAGGGCAGGGCAGGTGATTGCGATCGTAGGTGGGCAGCCGCCGCTTCGAAGCCCGATTTCCGGTCAAGTCCTTCGTTTCTATGAGCCGCAGTCTGGGGGCTATCAACTTGGGCATCGCGTGGCTGAAATCGTACCCGCCGAGTCCGAGGTGAAAGAGGCGATTGATGCGATCGGGTTAGTTGGAAAACAGTCCGATGCCGAGGAGCTTGAGTCACTGGCCAGGGCCTTTCCCCAATATTCGGTGGGGACACAAGCAGCCTGCCAAAAAATACGGAGTCGCCGCAAATAGCTTTTGGATGACAATATAGAACATGCGCCCGGCATTATCCTTATTACTTTTTTCCTTTAGCTTCTCCGAAGCCAAGCCGTTATTTCAAATTACTCTCGATCCGGCGATTGCTCCAAAAGGGGCCTCGGGCAGGTTGTTCGTGTTGATGGCCAAGGGCGTTAAAGACCGCTCGCGCATATCCACCAGCTTTGTGCCCGGAGCCACATGGTTTGCGGCAATGGAGTTTGAACACATCGCGCCTGGGCAGACAGTGACGTTCGACCCTGACTTGAAAGCTTATCCTAAACCCTTTTCGGAGGCTCCTGCGGGCGCGTGGGAGTTCATGGCGCTGCTAGACCCTAATCACAGTTTCGCCAGCGGCGGACAGGATGCCGGAGATCTTCAAAGCGAAGTGGTCGGAGTTAAGGAGTGGGATCCGGCCACTGTTCAACCGGTTGCGTTGAAGCTTTCCATTGTTACCCCGCCGCGGTCTCAACCGAAGGAAGTGGAAGGCATCGAACTCGTTGAATTCGAGAGCCCCCTGCTGACTGCATTCTGGGGACGGCCCATTATGATTCAGGCTGGCGTGGTGTTGCCACCGGATTATGGTAAGAACCCGAAGACTCGTTACCCCACCGTATATCGTGTTCACGGCTTCGGCGGTAACCACCGTGCGGCGTGGAATCAAGGCGGCAATATTCGCAAACAGATTGGCGAAGGTAAGTATGCCGAAATGGTTCACGTGTTTTTGAATGCTTCGTTTCCAACAGGGCATCACGTCTTTGCCGATTCGGTAAACAATGGTCCCTGGGGCGCGGCGCTCACCACGGAGTTCATTCCTTACCTCGAAAAGAAGTACAAGCTGGTTCCAAACCCCGGCGCACGGTTCCTGACGGGGCATTCGTCCGGTGGTTGGTCCACGCTCTGGTTGCAGGTTGCGTATCCTGATTTCTTTGGAGGCACATGGCCAACGGCCCCAGATCCAGTTGATTTCCATAGCTTCACAGGCATTGACGCTACTCCTGGTTCAGCTCAGCTCGCCTTTCAAAAGCTGGACGGCAAACCGGTCTGGTTGGTGCGCGACAAGGGCAAGGATGTCGCCACCTTTGAAGAGTTTTTACGCCAAGAAGAAGTGGCGGGCCCCGTGGGTGGGCAGCTTGCTTCTTTTGATTGGGCGTTCAGCCCTAAGGGGCCAGATGGACGGCCGATGCAGTTGTTCAATCGGGTGACTGGCGTGCAAGATCCCGTTGTACAGGAGTATTGGAAGCGCTACGATATTCGTCGAATTGTAGAGGAGAACTGGGCCACGCTTGGGCCAAAGTTACGCGGAAAAATTCGTTTGGTTGTCGGATCGCAAGACACTTTTCACTTGGAAGAAGCGGCCACAATGCTGTGTGGATTCCTGAAGTCGAAGGGCAGGGAAGACGCCTGTGAGATTGTGCCCGGTCGCGACCACGGAGACCTGTACCTACCCTATGAAACATACAAAGACGGGCTGGCGTTGCGGATCGACCAGGAAATGAAACAGCAGTTCGACCGCTATTTACCGCCAAAACGGCGATAAGCCTGGTCAAGCACTTCGACGACGTGATACACTGGCTGATTCGATCCGTGCTTCGCCGCCCCCGCCTGCAACTGAATCATGCAGCCTGGGTTGGCCGTGACGATCCAATCGGCCTTTGTCCCATTAACGTAGACCATCTTGTTTTCGAGTAGCTGGCTGGCCATTTCCGAATGGACCACGTTGTAGATTCCGGCGCTTCCGCAGCATAGATCCGATAGCGGCATCTCTTTGAAGGTGACTCCGGGAACCGCGTTTAACAACTTACGCGGCGCGGTGCGGATCTTTTGACCATGAGCCAAGTGGCAGGAATCCTGATAGGTGATGCTGGTTTCGAGCTTCCCCATGTTCGGATTCAAATCGATGGCCGCGAGGAATTCAGTGACGTCCTTCATCTTCGCTATGAACTTCTTCGATTTTTCGTAATATGCCGAATCGTGCTCCAGAAGCTCATCGTACTCTTTTAGAGTGGAACCGCAGCCCGCGGCGTTGGTGATGATTGCGTCGAAGCTATCGGCCGGAACGGCGTCGATATTTTTGCGGGCCAGTTCACGGGCCATGTCCTTCAAGCCGGAATGGACGTGCAGTGCCCCGCAGCATCCCTGCCCGGCGGGAACGATCACTTCGCATCCATTCTTCTGCAGCACGCGAATAGTGGCCTCATTCAAACGGGCGAAACTAACGTTGGCGATGCAACCGCCCAGAAATGCCACGCGATGTTTGCGGGCGCCTTCGGAGGGAAATACTTTGCCGATTTGGTCGAAGAAGAATGGAGGTTCGGCCCCGGGGGATAACGATTCCAACTCTCCCAGCTTGCCCATGCTCTTCAGTAATCCCGAGCTCCGGATAAGGCCCTGCAATCCGGATGCCTGATAAAAATAAAGGCCGTATCCAGCGATCTTCAACAAGAACGGAGTTTGCAGCAAGTGGCCGAACACAAACTGGCGCAACATGTTCACATGCCACGGCCGGTCTATGTTCTGTTCGATATGGGCGCGAGCGGCTTCCACCAACCGGCCATACTGGACGCCGGAAGGGCAGGCCGTTTCACAGGCTCGGCAAGCAAGGCAAAGTTCGATGTGTTCCTGGTATGATTCGGTGATCTCCGCTTTGCCCGTCGTCACCTGCACCATTTGATAGATGCGTCCTCGCGGCGAATCCATTTCCAGGCCCAGTTCACGATACGTAGGGCAGGAGTTCAGGCACAATCCGCAGTGAACACAGCGGTCAAGATCAGCTTGTTTTGGAGCCTCAGATACGGCCATAGAGTCGTCCTTGGTTCAGAAGATGGTTGGGGTCAAACAGGCCCTTCAGATTCTGCATGAGTTTGAAGTCGATTCCGGGCGCGGGCCAAAGCGGAAGTTTGTTCCGGGCCTGTTCGGCCGAGTATTCGATGATTGCGCCGGGGGACAGGGAAGCGGCAGGGTCGTTGAACGCCGCATAGCAGACGCCAGCCCCGGCACGGGCCAACACTGGTTGCGGCAATCTTAGGATCCCTTCGATTTCTTCCAAAGTCCGAGGGATTTTGGCCACCAGACCTTGAGGATTTTCGGTCATGAAGTTGGGTGCGAATTCGCGAATCTTGCCCCACAAGGCAAGCTCCTGTTCCCCATCCAAACTTTGACTTCCGGTTAACTCGGCGGTATAGCGCGCAACTACGGTTGCGCTCCCCACGGCTTGCACGGCAAGCAAGAAACCACTGAGCCCCAGCCGCGCCGCCCCCGCGGGATTCAACATGTCAATCGCCGCCGGTTGCAACACGCTGTTCAGGATGCCGTTTCGTTTGACGATTGCAGCTTGCGCCGAATCGAATTGCATTAAGAAGGTCTTGGAGTAAGCTGGTTTGGGCAGGACCTTGAAGTTGATCACGGCAATTGCGGCCAAGGTTCCCCAACTACCGACCATCAATTTCGCTGTATCGAGCCCGGCAACATTCTTCACAACCATGCCGCCGGACTGCACGATTTTCCCTTCGAGTGTCGCGTACTTCATACCGATGATAAGATCGCGAGCACTGCCGTAAAGTCGTCGTCGTGGTCCGCTTAAGCTTGCGGCCAGGGTACCGGCGATAGTGCCGCTATCGGTGAAGGGCGGGTCAAGCGGAAGCATCTGCTCTTTGTCGGCCAATAGACGATTCAACTCGCCGACAGGCATGCCTGCTTCGACGCTGATTGTCAGGTCGCTTGGCTCATAGGCCAGAACACGTCGCAGCTGGCTGGTAGATATCTCGGCATCGGCGGGCGAAATTGGGCCGCCCATGATTCGTTTGGAATCGCCTCCGTAAATACGGATGGATTGCTTCTTCGCGGCAGCCTGGGCCAAGGCGGAAGCAAGGTCTTCGGGGGATTGGGGAAGAATTGGCAAGCTGATTCACCAGTATAATTGAAGCACTATGGGTAAAGGAATTCTCCTCTTCATTTTGATGAGTCTGCTGGCGTTGGCGCAACCGGCCGTGGATGACATTAAGAAGGTACTGGACAAGCAGGTAGTGGACTGGAATCGGGGCGATGTGGATTCATTTATGAACGGCTACGAAGCCAGTGCACTGACCACTTTTGTCGGCAAGAGTGTCACGCGAGGGCACGCCTCCGTTCTCGCTGATTACAAAAAGCGATATCCCACGAAGGAGAACATGGGGACGCTCCGTTTCGAGATTCTAGAAGTTCGGATGCTCGGGGCCGAGCACGCTTCCGTGCTGGGAAAGTTCTTCCTGACGCGAAGCCAGGTCGGTGGCGGCGATAAAGACGGAATCTTCAATTTGATCTTCAAGAAGACTTCGGCGGGGTGGAAGATTATTCTGGATCACACCAGTTAACAATCAATCTAGCCCCGATGACAATCGGGGATTTGTCCGAACCAGGTCATGTTGTAGGACTTCGAACAATCCCCCGATTTGCATCGGGGTCTAGTCGAAAATGCCCGTTTGGACAGGAGCGCTAGTCACGTTTGGAACCTAAGTGAGCAGTGTTGGGGCTTGCTTAGGGGACTACGCGGATGCGGTTGCTGTCCTCTGCTTAGGACTCAGAAAATCGAACGTTTCCTGCTTCGGAATTCCGGCTTCAAAACATCGGCGGCAGCGCGCCTCATACATCCCACCCGCACCCACAACGATAAGATCTTCGCTGCCACTCAACCGCTGCGTATGCTTCGCCGGATTACCGCAGCGCATGCAAATGGCAAGCGTTTTAGTGATCGATTCCGCCACCGCTAGCAGATCGGGCATGGGAGGAAACGGGCGGCCAAGATAATCTGTATCCAATCCTGCAACCAGAACTTTCTTCCCCGTATCGGCCAATTGTTGGGCAATCTCAACCAACTCCGGGCCCATGAAGTTAGCTTCGTCGATACCGACAACTTCGGTACGCCAATCCAGCTTCGTTAGAATTTCCTTGGCGTTGTTAACCACTTCGGCCTCAATGCGAGTATCCGAATGAGAAACGATCTCGTATTCCGAGTAGCGGTCGTCAATGACAGGCTTAAAAACCTGAACCCGCTTCCTGGCAATTCTGGCTCTGCGAAGGCGGCGAATCAGCTCTTCGCTCTTGCCTGAAAACATGGGGCCGCATACGACCTCAATCCAGCCCATATTGCCGGTGAAAACATCCATAAGGGTCTAGTGTAGCTGTTTCGTGACGTTTGGGCAGTACTGGAACTCGAATTTAAACGTTGCCACGCAAGTACCGCGCTGATTCTTCAGGAGGAGTCGGGTTGATATAAAAACCACTGCCCCATTCGAATCCTGCAACCCGAGTCAGTTTAGGAATTACTTCGATGTGCCAGTGATAGGAATCAATCGGAGCATCCTGCAATGGGGCGGTGTGGATGATCATATTGTAAGCAGGCATTTCCAGAGCCTTATCCATCTTTTGCAGCGTGGATTTCAACACCCAGGCCAGGTTGTGGATTTCTTTTTCCTGGATCGTCTCAAAGTGTGAACCATGTCTGCGGGGAATGATCCAGGTTTCAAATGGGAATCTGGCGGCGAATGGACAAATGGAGACGAACTCCGGAGTTTCAATTACCATCCGCGTGGCGCTGGCCAACTCCTGTTGAACGATGTCGCAATAGACGCATCGCTCGCGGAAGTCGAAATAGCGCTTGGCTCCTTGCAGTTCCTCCTCGACACGCTTGGGGACGATGGGGAGGGCAATCAACTGGGAATGGCAATGTTCGAGCGAGGCTCCGGCTGGCTCTCCGTGATTCTTGAACAGGAGCACGTAGCGAAGGCGTGAATCCTTCTTCAAATCCAACATGCGGTCTCGAAAACCCCATAGCAGATTGGCGACTTGACGCTCATCCATGGTGGCAAGCGTGGCGTTGTGGTCAGGCGATTCAATCAGGACTTCATGCGCTCCGACGCCGTTCATTTTGTCGTAGAGGCCTTCGCCTTGACGGTCCATCTCGCCTTCCACGCGCAGGGCAGGGAATTTGTTTGGAACAACGCGGAAGGACCAGCCTGGGGAGTTTGGCTCTCCACCGTGACGGAAAGCTAAGACTTCTTGCGGCGTTTTGTCCTCGTGGCCGGGACAAAACGGGCAAAAGCGACTGCCTTCAATCTTTACGGATTGTTTAAGGAAGTCGGTTGGCCTGCGGGCGCGGTCGGTGGAAATAATAACCCACCGTCCAGTGATTGGGTCCTTGCGAAGCTCGGGCATGAGTTTTAATTATACTTGGGCTGGGCTCCATTTCAGCGATGCGCCCCTCGTTGAAATGGCATGAATGCATCTTTGTTGTATTCCATAAACGGTTCCGGCAATAACACAATGCTGGCCACATCGAAACGGACAGGGGTGGATTCGAGCTCCGCGCGGCGCAAGTACTCCCGAGCGGCGCAGCCGATGCGGTAGATTTTTTCACGGGTTACGGCGCGATCAGGGGAGCCGTACTCATCCGTTCGGAGGGCTTTTACTTCCACAAAGACCAGCACTCCATTGTCCCAAGCGACCAAATCGACCTCGCCGCGCCCCCCCAGCACTCGCCAATTTCTAGCAACTACCTGCATTCCTTTGGCTTGGAGGTAGCGATGGGTAAGATCTTCGGCATGCCGGCCCAACGCCGCACTTTGAGTCCATTTCCGCAGGCGGCCCCTGTTCCGGAAATCGTCGATTATGGAAAGTAGCCCCACTTCAAAGATAGTGGCGTTAGGTGTGCTTTATTCTCTCAGCCATTAAGGGGTACTGGTCCTAAACCAAATAGTTTTGATACGGCCGACACATGTTCACTGCACGGTGGTAGGACAGAATCGGGTCGTGTCATTCTTACTTGCCGTCCTAAGTTCGAAGGTAACGGCCGCCGTTTTGGCTGCGGCTATTCTCTCTATCCTTGCGATCCGGTATCAGGACGAAGATAAGCTCGATTAACGGTAAGTCTTGTCATCCATCCGGCTCAGATCCGCGCCGGAATCAAGAACGCCCAGAGTCAAAATCGCAAAAGTGAAAACGCTGTTGCCCGGTTCGATATGGCCTCCAAACGACTTGTCACCGGTGGACAGAGTCATGTGGGCATGGATCTTTCCGTCAATCACATAACCGTTAACGGAAATGATGTCCGCGGGCGATGTTGGGTCTTTCCAGAACACGTTCTTCGATGGAAAGGTGCGGTTGCTGACGGAGTGAACGTGATAGCCGCGCAACGATCCGACGCCGGAAAGAAAAACGGCGTTCTTGATATTCTGCTCCTTCACCATCTTCTCAAGACCACTAAGCAGGTCCGTGTCGAACTTGAATCGTAGGGTTACAACACGGTCGAACTTTCCGGTGACTGCGTAGACATCGGGCACGTCCACGCTGTTAGGCTTGGCGTCGTCCTTCGGCGTGGTTGGCTTCGTGATTTCCACGCGGGTGCGCTGGGCTGAGAGCGAAAGGATGCACAGCGCCAATAAGAAGAGGAGTTTCTGCATTCCACTATTATGTGGTGACGAGCCGTTTGATACAATTCCATGACAATCCGGCAAAAGACATCTTGCACAATCGTATCCTCATCATCGGCGCTACCGGCAATATCGGCCGCCATGTGGTCTCTCAACTAGCGGCTACCGGTGTACAAATCCGGGCGCTTGCACGTAACCCCAGCACTGCGGCGTTGCCGCCGCAAGTGGATGTGATGAGAGCAGACCTCACCATTCCCAAAACTCTAGATACGTGCCTCGACGGGATCGATACGGTGTTCATGGTCTGGGTCTCGCCGGGCGGACACCTTCGCTCCCGTTTTAGACCGCATCGCGAAGTACGCCCGCCGCATTGTATTCCTCTCCGCTCCGATCAAAACGGCGCATCCCCTGTTCCAACAGCCCAACCCATCCCGCGCGCGAACCGAGCAATACGAGCGGCTGATTGAAAAGTCAGGACTCCAGTGGACGTATCTGCAACCCGGAATGTTGGCGTCAAATGCCCTGGGTTGGTGGGCGCCCCAGATTAAAGCCGGCGATGTTGTGCGTTGGCCGTATCTCGCCGTTCCCACAGCCCCGATCGACGAGCGGGATATCGCCGCAGTCGCTGTCCGCACGTTATGTGGGGTCGGACACGCCGGGGCGGAGTATGTTCTGACCGGGCCTGAATCCCTGAACCAATTCGACCAGATTGCCACCATCGGCCACGGGCTCGGTCGGGCCTTGCGCATCGAAGAGATAACGCCCGAGGAATGGCTCAGTGAGTTGCCGGCTTCTTTCCCTCCGTTGGTAGCGAAAATGTTGCTTGACGCCTGGGCTGCCGCTGCGGGCCAACCTGCATTTGTTACGTCCACAGTTTCAGAGATCACCGGAACGCCCCCGCGCGCGTTCCGTGAGTGGGTGGCGGACAATGTAGCAGAGTTTCGGTAGCATCAACCGTTGTCCCAAAACTTGATAAGATCCTTATCTGTATGTGCTCTGAAAAAACTTGGTACAAGCTCGGCGGCCTCACGTTCCCAGCGATGCTCCTCACCCTCTTCTGCTTCACCGGTATTTTCGTATTCGCCCAGCCGCGAACCAATATTGTCAAAGTGAATCCCGACGGGTCGTTCACTCCTCAAGTGACCTACATCCGCAGCGGCGACACCATCCGTTGGGAACAGCTCACACGCACCGATTCAATTATTCCCGTGGATGGCTCGAAAGGTTATCCCGCTATGTGTACAGCTCGCAAAGCTTACGATCCTTCCGGTCCCAACGAGTTCACTGGCCCAATGCCGTTCGCCCCGTCAGGCACGTATACGCTAAGCCCACTTGACCGCGGGAACATCGAAGTTGCAGGCAAATGCCCGGCCGGTACAATACAAATTCTAGCCGGCGATAACGGCAAAGTATTTTGCACAGGCGGCGCTTATCAGGCAACCCTCGATTCTACCTGAAGCAACCCAAACGTCACCGGCGTTTTCATTCGCCCGCTATGGAACGATTTGAATCCCAGGCAAGGTGTTTACGATTTCAGCATTCTGCAGCGTGAGATGGACCAGGCAGTGAAACACGGTAAGCTGTTTAGCCTGGGAATTAAGGCTGGTAACGAGGGAACTCCGGACTGGATCTTTTCCACCAACCCCGACAATTCAGCTAGGAGTGCCGGTGGCGGCGGGGTTCCCAGGCTGCATCTACAGGACACTGATGACGCCCAGGGCTCCGCTTGTGGTGTAAAGATGGATTTGGGAAATCCCACTAACGCGACGTACAGAAAACTTTACCAGGCAATGCTCACCGAAGTTGCCAAATTCATCAAGACTCGGGCCGACTGGTATCGCTCGTTGGCCTACATGCGAGTTTCGGGAGCCAACTTGTTCTCTCATGAAAACCGCTTGCCCAAAGGCTGTGAACAAGGCTGCGCCTGCAACCCGGCAATCCTTGCAGCCGATGGGTATCGTCCTTCCGGGCTCTACACGTTCTACGACGAGCAAACGAAACTTCTGCGTGATCTCTTCCCCGGTAAAGCGATCAGCTACATGCTCATTCAGGACGGCTTTCCAAGGATCAATGAAACGGGCGGGTATCAAACGTCCAGCGGAACTTCTTCCAATTCTTCGCCACTTCCGGGCTTCTTCGAACAGACCCAAACGAATATTGACCGGGGACAACAATCCCTGGGTTTAAGCTACGTGGTGGCTCACAATGGATTGCAAGCCAAAGGCTCTGGGTGCCCCTTCGACGCTGTGCACCCCAAACCATTGCGGCCCCTGGATGATTACCAAGGTCCACTGGGCAGCAAATGCCCCAACCGGTGGGTGGTGCGCGAAGGGGCTGAGGGCCAGATTACGGGCTTCCAAGTTACCAGTCCGAACAATGAAGACCGCGGAGTGGATACGCCGTCCGACATCGACCTCGCCTTTCAGAATGAATGGGACAACTCCGACGGAGTTTACTTTGAAACGTATGAGAATGTATTGTGGCTCAGCGAGAACACGAATCGAGGAGTGCTGCCGGTAAGTCGTAAGACAGTTGGTGCATGGACCGAGGACCTACACCGGCGCCTTCGTTTGATCTTGACGGAAGGCGCTACGCCGCGGCTTTGTTCCCCGACAATACAACGTACGTTCTGCCGCCCGGGGCCATTCCGGGACTGCCGTCACGTCGCGCCAAGCCAGGGGATACTATCGTTCTCTATGGTGTGGGATTTGGATCGGTGACTCCCAACATACCGGCCGGTCAAGTGGTCCAGCAAAGTAACACGCTGGCCCTACCGGTTCAGATTTTCTTTGGACAGACACGCGCAACGACGGTCGCCTTCGCGGGATTGGCGCCAGCGCCTTCCGCGGACCCTTTACTCAAAGCTGACAAGGCAGGCACAAAACGAAGGCGTCAGCATCAATAGCTTGGTCACGGCAATTATCGCGGAGGCGATCGGTTCTAGGCAGGCGCCATCACAGAAGCGCCGATGAAATTGTTCATGGGAACCTCCGAGTTCAAATCCGCACTGGTTAGGTTCAGTCTTTAAAGCGCAATTCACTTAACCTGCAAGGGCAGTCTATGGAAGCAATGACCTCTTTGCCAGTTCAACCGTGACCCCCTACAGTACAGGAATGAAGGAGATTCCTGTAACGACCCTATCGTATTCGATTTTCGCACTCAGCGGCCCAAGGGCTGATCGTTCGGTTCAGAACAATTTGGCTTCCACAATTCTGAACGGAAAACACCTCCATCCCGCCCATTCTTCACAAAAACAATTTGCTATCACCGCGCCCCCAACAAATATATCTCCCCCGCCTTCAATCACTTGGCTACGCACGGAAAATCAGCCCCACCCACCCGCCGGAGTAGCTTATAACCAGAGAGCGAATCCGGGCCCGGAATACTCTTCAAACCAAAATCGTTCGCCCCTTAGACGGTGGACGATCTCGAATCGGTTCGAGTTGTTGTTTTTCAGTCGTGTCCAGCGGGTTGCAGGGGCGGAATCATTGAATAGACGGCATTGGTCGGGGAACCGGCGCCGTCAGCCTGACAAATCAGGCGGACCGTTATGGTGGCGGTCTTTCAATTGAAGCAAATGCAGCCTGTTGGTGCGGAAAATTCAAAACACGCGCTTCGGCACCCAGGCACAAGTGTCTCTACACGCCTGAAATTCTATAGCTTGCTGGAGGTCTTGTCAGTACGCGACTTGATCACTTCCAGGAACGCCCTCGCCGCATGGCTCAAGGCGCGCCGAGCCGGTTGCAGCAGGTATATCTTCCGCTCAAGCGTTAACTCCGGCACCTTCACTTCGCACAGAACCCCAGCTTCGATTTCATGCTCCACACACATCTTCGGAAGGAACGCCACCCCTTGATTGCGCTGCACCAGAATACGAATCGTCTCCACCGTGGGCATTTCCACGTCCATGTTCAACGCCACTTTCCGCCGTTGGAATTCGCGCAGCACCAGTTCCCGATATGGGGATAGAACGTTATGAGCAATAAAGGTCTCCATTCCCAGTTCGGTGATGGACACTTCCGTACGTTGGGCGAAGCGGTGCTGAGGGCTAACGACAAATGCCAGATGATCCGTATAGATGATGGAGCTTTCAAGGTGATCGTCGTTGGGATCGTAGCTGACTACGCCAAGCTCCAAATCCCCGTCGATCAGTTGGGCCGGAATCTTGCTCGAAAGACTACGCCTAACCTTGACCTTAACTTTTGGATAAAGCGTCCGATATTGTATGATGTGCTGGATCATGTACAGCGTGGTGGATTCGTTGGCGCCGATCACCAGTTGCCCGGCTGAATTGTCGCGCATCTCGGCCAGGGCATTCCCAAGGTCGCCTTCCAGGGTCTCGAATCGGCGGGCGTACTCGAATACAATTTTTCCGGCGTCCGTCAGAAGGAGCTCTTTGCCGGACCGGTCTATCAGCCGTTCCCCCAGTTCAGTCTCCAGACGTTGGACTGCCAGGGAAATTGCCGGCTGAGTACGAAGAAGTTTTTCGGCTGCACGTGAGAATGACTTCTCCTGGGCAACGGTCAAGAACACTCGGATTGCGTGCAGTTCCATGTTATATATCCGTTGAGGCCAATAAATATAGTTTATTGTAATTTTGAGATCGATTCAAGCTCGACCCCGATAACCTGGCGTTATCTCATTACTAGTACTTATTCCGATATGCAAAATTATAAATTTGCTATATCCTAAGGGCAAAGTCATAATGATCATAAGCAGGACGGGGAGGAGCAACTGGCTTCCCCGATTCTTACCTGATTGGCAATACTCGCGGAGGCAATACCATGAGTCAGCGCGTATATATTTTCGATACGACGTTACGAGACGGCGAACAATCGCCAGGCTGTAGCATGACTGTGCCCGAGAAGCTTCGCATGGCTGCAAAGCTCGCGGACTTGGGTGTGGACATTATGGAGGCGGGATTCCCCATCGCATCCGAAGGCGACTTTGAAGCGGTTAAGGCTGTGGCGAAGGAGTTTCCTTGGGTGCAGGTGGCGGCTCTTGCGCGGTCCAACACAATAGACGTCGAGCGGGCCGCGAAGGCTCTTGAGAATGCCAAGCATCCGCGAATTCATACCTTCATTGCAACCTCCGATATTCACCTTAAGTTTAAGTTGAATAAAACACGGGAACAGGTTCTGGAATCAGCAGTTAAGGCTGTTGAATTGGCTCGCAAGTATGCTGATGATGTGGAGTTTTCCGCCGAAGACGCCTCGCGCACGGATATCGGATATTTGACCGAAGTCTCAAAGGCGGTGGTGGCTGCAGGGGCGCGCACCGTCAACCTTCCTGATACTGTCGGCTACTCGGTTCCTTCCGAATATGCTGAGATGATCAGCCATGTCGTGAAGGCTTTGGGCGACTCGGCGATTGTCAGCGTCCACTGCCATGACGATCTTGGTTTGGCCGTCGCTAACTCCCTTGCTGCCGTCCAGGCGGGCGCTCGGCAAGTCGAGTGTACGATCAACGGAATTGGCGAAAGGGCGGGTAATGCTTCCCTTGAGGAAGTAGTGATGTGCTTCAAGACTCGTCAGGACAAGCTGCCTTTCACAACTGGAATTCAAACGGAGCATCTCTATTCAGCCAGTCAACTCCTAACGTCTATAATCACCTTCGGCCCGCAACCCAATAAGGCAATTGTCGGGGACAATGCGTTTGCTCACGAAGCGGGGATTCACCAGGATGGCTATCTTAAAGACAAGTCAACCTATGAGATCATTGACCCCCATACGGTCGGCGTTCCGGAGGGTAAACTGATCTTGGGCAAACATAGCGGACGACATGCTCTAAAATCTCGTTGCGAAACATTAGGTTACAAGATGGATGTGAAGGAATTGGATCAGATTTACGAAGCCTTCTGTTCTCTCGCTGATCGCGTCAAAGGCATCCGCAACGAGCAGATTGCTCAACTCTGCCAGGATTTGAAATTAACAGTGGCCAAATAGCCACACGAAACGAAATCTATGAATCTGAATATCCTAACGGTTCCCGGCGACGGGATTGGTGTTGAAGTAACCACCGAAGCTGTTCGAGTGCTTGAACATGTCTGCAAAAAATTCAACCACAACTTGAGACTTTCCGAGGCACTGTTAGGTGGCGTTGCCATCCATAAAACAGGTGGCCCGTATCCCGAAGAGACCAGCAAAATGGCCCTTGAGGCGGATGCCACTTTGATGGGTGCGGTTGGCCTCCCCGAATTCGACAATTGGCCGCCGGAAAAGCGTCCCGAACGGGGGCTGCTGGGTATTCGCAAGACTCTTGGCGTTTACGCAAATCTGCGGCCGGTGAAGAGCTATCCCTCGCTGCTTGATTCTTCTCCTTTGAAGAACCACCTGGTGGACGGCGTGGACATGATTATCGTCCGGGAACTGACCGGCGGTATCTATTACGGGACCCCTCGCGGAATAACCGGCGAAGGTGGAGAAGAACGCGGAACCAACACCATGACTTACACACGCGACGAAATTGCCCGCGTGACGAGGATGGCTTTCAATCTGGCTCGGAATCGCCGAAAGAAGCTCACCAGTGTGGATAAGTCGAACGTGCTCGAAACTTCTCAGCTCTGGCGTCGAGTAGTTTGTGAAGTGGCTCCGGAATTCCCTGATGTGGAACTGGAACACATCCTGGTCGACAATTGCGCCATGCAACTGATCCTCCGGCCCAAGCAGTTCGACGTAGTGGTGATGGAAAACATGTTTGGCGATATCCTGAGTGACGAGGGCGCGGTGATTGCCGGTTCTATTGGCATGCTGCCTTCGGCTTCGATTGGCGGCAAGAAACCGTCTGGAGCGTGGGTCGGCCTCTACGAGCCCGTGCATGGTTCGGCCCCGGATATCGCCGGGCAGAACAAAGCCAATCCGCTGGGCGCCATTGGCTCCGTGGCTGCGATGTTTGAATATAGCTTTGGATTGATGGACGAAGCCAAGGCCGTCTACAAGGCAATGGAAACAGTTTTGAACAGCGGAAATACGACGGCCGATCTGAAGCCGAAAGGTACGCCCGCAACAACAGTACAAGTAGGAGAAGCCGTCTGTGCAGCAATCTAAGCCCCGTACGATCATAGAAAAAGTTTGGGATTCCCACGTAGTTGCCGAGCAGCCCGGTGCGCCGACCCTGCTCTACATCGACTTTCATTTGGTGCACGAAGTCACGTCGCCCCAGGCCTTCGCCGGCCTTCGCGATCGGGGGCTGAAGGTTCGCCGTCCGCAAAATACCTTTGCGACCGTAGATCATTCCACTCCGACGACTCCGAAGAACTTACCAATTGTGGATCAGATTGCAGCCACGCAAGTTGCACAAATGGCGACCAACGCCGAGGAGTTTGGAATTCCGTTCTTTGGATTCCACAACGAGAATAATGGCATTTGCCATGTCATCGGACCGGAACAGGGGCTAACCCAGCCGGGTATGACCGTCGTTTGCGGAGATTCGCATACGGCCACGCACGGCGCGTTTGGCGCGCTGGCATTCGGCATTGGCACCAGCGAAGTGGAAATGGTGCTTGCCACACAGGTGCTTTTGCAGCGCAAATCGAAAACCTATCAAGTTCACGTGGACGGAAGTTTGAAGCCCGGCGTGGCGGCGAAGGATATCATCCTGGCGTTGATCAGCCGCATTGGGATCGGCGGGGGCACGGGTTGCGTGTTCGAGTTTACCGGTTCGGCCATCCGCTCCCTTTCCATGGAAGAACGGATGACCGTTTGCAACATGGCGATTGAGGCTGGCGCCCGCGCCGGAATGATTGCCCCGGACGATACGACTTATCAGTATTTAGCTGGCCGCCGTTTTGTACCTAAGGGAGCCGATTGGGATGCCGCTGTTGCCCGCTGGAAGCAATTACCAAGTGACGAAGGCGCGGTTTACGATCACAGCATCACCATCAACGCCGATGAACTGGAGCCGATGATCACTTTCGGAACTAACCCTGGTCAGGGCATGGCGATTTCGGGGAACATTCCCGATCCGGCCTCGATCAGTGACAAGCTCGAGCGCGATTCGCTGGTAAAGGCGCTGAAGTATATGGACCTGCAACCCGGTCAAAAGTTGGCTGGACATCCGGTGAACGTCGTGTTCGTCGGTAGTTGCACCAATTCCCGGATAAGCGATTTACGCGCGGCTGCCAGTGTCATGAAGGGCCGCAAAGTGAAGGACGGTGTGCGCATGCTGGTGGTCCCTGGTTCCCAGCAAATCAAGCGGCAGGCGCAGGCTGAAGGTTTGGACAAGATCTTTACCGACTCCGGAGCGGAATGGCGCGAGGCAGGCTGTTCCATGTGCATTGCGATGAACGGCGACCAATTGGCTCCCGGTCAATACAGTGTTTCCACATCGAACCGCAATTTTGAAGGTAGGCAAGGAAAGGGCGGCAGGACATTCCTGGCAAGCCCGATGACGGCTGCCGCCAGCGCCATAAATGGTGTAGTAACTGACGTTCGTACCCTTATGGGAGGCAAGTAATGAAGATCGATAGCCGCGTAGTTTTGCTGCCGATGGATAATGTGGACACCGATCAAATTATCCCGGCCCGTTTCTTGAAGACGATTTCGAAGATTGGTTTGGGCGATCAGCTTTTCAACGATTGGCGCTATTTGGCCGATGGGTCGCCGAACCTTGATTTCGTTTTGAACAAGGCTGAATCGAAGGGTGCGGAGATTCTGTTGGCGGGCGACAACTTTGGTTGCGGATCGAGCCGCGAACATGCTCCCTGGGCGTTGACGCAGTTTGGATTCAAGGCGGTGATTTCCACTTCCTTCGCCGACATCTTCAAGCAGAATTCGCTTAAGAATTCACTGTTGCCAATCGTGGTTTCCCGCGACGTGCATGCAAAGCTTTTGGAACTCCGCTCTGCGGATCAGGCAATGAAACTCCAAATCGATTTGGCCTCGCAGATGCTAATCATGCCCGACGGCGAGAGTGTGTCATTTGACGTGGATGCTTTCTCGAAGACCTGCATGCTGGAAGGTGTGGACGAGGTTGGTTACATTCTGAAGCAGATGCCGGCGATTGAGAAATTCGAGGCTGGCCGGTTGGGCGGCTTGAATACCCTGGTCTGGCAGTAGGATTTGGTAACATCTCGGTAGGAGCCTGCTATGGCTGTTTCAGCACCAGTTCGCCAGATGTCTGTGGAGGAGTTCCTTCAACTGGAGAAACCAGTTGGAGATTTTGATTATGAACTTCATCATGGAGAACTCGTCCAAGTGACTCGCCCAAAAAAACTTCATGTTGGAATGCAGGGCTGGCTTGTAAGACTTTTGATTCGGGAGTTGGATGAAACCGGATTCATATCAACTGAGATTCCCTTTAGGGCAGTTCCTGAAGGAGACTTGAGAGCGGCCGATGTGGCCCTGGTTACTTGGCAGCGCTGGGATTCTCAAACCGAGGATGATCTTTTAGGGGCGCCGGAACTTGTCATTGAAATTCTCTCACCTTCGAACACCGCATCCGAGATGTATGAACGGGAACAACTCTGTCTCGAAAATGGATGTATTCAATTCTGGACGGTTGATCTTAAGAAACGGCTGATTCGCGTAGCGACCAAGACTGAGTCGGCCCGTTTCTACGGACCAGATCAGGAAATCCCACTCGCCGCTTTCGGCGGGTCAAGCCTCAAGTTGAGCGAAGTTTTTTCTAAACTCATTAGACCTTAGTCACATCCGTGGCCAGCCAATCTTTCAACTCCTTGGTCAATGATTGGAAGATCTGCGGATAGACAGCCGCCAGCGTGCGCCGTTCCTGCGGGTCGGTTTTGACGTTGTAGAGGAACCGATTCCCACCGATTTCCAGCAACTTAAAATCGCCTCGCATCGCTGCGCGCATGTTTACATTCTCGATGGTGAAGGACCAGAAGACGGTACGCTCCGGCAGCTTGGCTTTGCCGGTCCAAGCGTCCATCACGTTCGCCCCATCTACTTTCCAGGCCGCGTCGGGCGCGCCCCCGGCGGCGGATAACAGGGTAGGGAAGACGTCCGTCATGTGGATCACTTCTTCGCTTGAGCGGCCAGCCGGCACGTGGCCAGGCCAGCGAACGAACGCCGGTTCGCGGATGCCGCCTTCTTCGAGGCTGCGCTTCTGCCCACGGTACGGGCGATTGGAGTCGTGATACGGCGACGCGCCTTTGTTGCCCGCCTCGAAGGTGGCTCCATTGTCCGAAGTGAACATGACGATGGTGTCCTTGGCGAGGCCGAGTTGATCGAGCGCGGCGATGACTCGTCCGATGGATTTATCAAGCCGAAAAATCATGGCGGCGTAGCGGGCGTTGTAGGGTTCCTTCGGGTCAGTTTCGGCGAACTTACCTTTGAAGACTGCGACGTCTTCTTCAGGGGCTTCGATGGTGAAGTGCGGCTCAATGAACGCAAGGTACAGGAAGAAGGGATTGTCCCTGTTGCGCTTCATGAACGCGATGCCTTCGTCGGCTAAAAGGTCGGAACTATAGCCCTTGACGGGGACCTTGTCCCGATTGCGGTAGAGTTCCTTCGGATAATGTTCCCAGGCATGGCGGGCGTCGAGATAACCGAAAGTTTCGTCGAAGCCTTGATCGAGTGGATGAGTGAAACCGCCGTCGGCTCGCACCCCATGATGCCATTTGCCAACCAATGCCGATCGGTAGCCGAGCGGCTTGAGCGCCTCAGCCAACGTGACTTCGCTTTCCGGCAGGTCCGCATTGTTGTTGATCACCCGGTTGTGGATCATGTATTTGCCGGTCAGCAGGCACGCTCGGGAAGGGGCGCACAGGGGACACGCCGTATACCACCGCCTGAAGATTGTTCCTTGGGCCGCGTAGCGGTCCAGGTTGGGCGTCCGGTAATCTTTGCGGCCATTGAAACCGACATCGCCCCAGCCTAAGTCATCGGCGAAAAGAAAAAGGAAATTCGGCTTGCGTGTTTGAGGCTGGGCGGCGAGTGGGGCCGCCGCTAGTGTGGTCAGGAATGTCCGGCGGTTCATATCAGTTCCCTTTTGGTTCCCTTATTTGTTCTTGATTGCGTAGAGCGTTGTTTCGCTTCGCAAGTACATGGTTCCCTCAACCACGGCTGGGGTCGAGATGAACGACTGGTCAGGTAACGTATTGGTGGCCAGAACCTCAAACTTCTCGCCCATCTTAAGAACCACCACATCTTCATTTTCGGTGGCTAGGTACAGGTTGCCATTCACGCCCACTGGCGACGATTTCAGGCTGTACGGCTTCGGCAGGCGCTGCTGCTGGTAGTAGGGCTTGCCGGTCTTCACATCGAGGCAGGACACCATTCCAGCGTCGGTCACGAAGTAGAATTTACCTTCGTACAGAACTGGAGAGGGCGTGTAGGACGTGCCGCGATTGGTAGTCCATAAAACGGCGTCAGTGCCGGTGAGGTCGCCGGTGCGCCCGAGCTTGATGGCCATCAGGTTGGGGTCGCGGAAGCCGCTCATGACGTACACCACGCCGTCGGAATATACGGGCGCGGGGATCACGTTGCCACCCAGGCCCGCGCATTCCCAAATCACTTTACCGGTTTTCAGATCGTAGGAACGGACCTTGTTTTGGGCGGTTATGACGACCTGCTTTTGCCCTTGGAAATCGATGACCAGAGGCGCGGACCAGCCGCTGATTTCGTCGCGATCCACGCGGTACAACTGCTTGCCGGTAGTTTTGTCGAGAGCCAGCAAATGGCTACCCTGTTCCATGTCGAAATTCAGCAGCAGGGTATCGCCTGATATGACGGCAGCTGTTCCCTCCCCGAATCCGAGGCGCATTTTGGCCTCTTTGTAATCGTCTTTTTTCCAGATCAATTTGCCGTTCAGGTCGTAGCAATAGACGCCGCGGGAACCGAACCAGGCCCACAGGTGCTTGCCGTCCGTGACGGGGCTGTTGGAAGCGAAACTTCCGTAGCGCGGATGGTGACCTTCGTGAGGAGTTGTCGTTGCGGCCACTTGCTCCCAGACGATTTTGCCTGTTTTACGATCGAGCGCCATGACGACGAATTTGTGTTCGACTCCGACGGCTCCGCCGCTCATGCCGCCGCGGCCGCCGGGGCCTCCTGGTCCGCGCTTGCCGCCTTTGCGTTCGCCTTGGCCATCCCGCGGAGGCGCCTCGGCGCTAGGCTGACCCACCGCGACTGCCGTCGTTAGGAAGATCTTGTCGCCCCAGACTACGGGTGAGGAAAAGCCCCGGCCTGGGATCGGTACCTTCCAGGCTATGTTTTTAGTCTCGCTCCACTCTGTAGGAGCGCCGCCTTTGGCCATGCCGTTATCGGCGGGGCCGCGCCAGCGGGGCCAATCGTCCACGGCGGCCAGCACGGGAATTACGATCAGGGCAGTTGTAGCTATCAAGCGGGAAAATAGTGGTTTCGTCATTTTCGTTTAAATGTATACGAACTAAAATCGAAATCGAATTCTTTACGATCGGGTTTGGGGGCGGCGGATTGAGGAGGCATGGCGGCGGCCAATTCCTGCTTGACGCTCAAGTGCTGAGCCTCGGACGCAAGATTTCTGAATTCGTTGGGATCGGCCTTTCGATCATACAATTCCTCTCCTCCGTCATGATACCGGATGTAGCGCCACTTTTCGGTGATGGTGGCGTGATTTCCTGGCAGGTAGGTGGAGACGGCTGGCGGGCGTTTTGCGGCTGGATCGCGGAGCAATGGTCCGAGCGAAATGCCATCGAGCCCGGTCTTTGCGGGAAGACCGCAAACGTCGACCAGCGTAGGATAAAGGTCCAGCAGGCTTACAGGTTGGCGGCGTGGCGTACCAGGCGACTTTAACGGCGCGCCGGCGATGATCAGCGGGACATGAGTGGAGCGCTGCCAAAGCGTGGATTTGTGCCAATGCTGTTTTTCGCCGAGGTGCCATCCGTTGTCGGACCAAAAAACGATGACGGTGTTTTTGCCGTGCTGACTGCGATCAAGCGCGGTGAGCAGGCGGCCGATCATGGCATCGGCGAAAGAGATAGCTGCGAGGTAGGCCCGAACGGCTTCGGTCCATTTGCCTTCTTTGAGGATGCGGACGTGCTCGTCGCGGCGGAACGCCGCGAGTTCCTGTCCCACTTTCGGTACGTCGTCGAGGTCATTTTCAAGGACTGGAGGCAGGGTGATTTTGCTGGCCGGGTAAAGATCCCAATACTTTTGAGGCGAGTACATGGGGATGTGCGGATGCCAAAGGCCGATGGCGAGAAAGAAGGGCTTGGCATGCTTCTGGTTCAGAACCTTGATGCCATAGTCGATGGCCCGCTGATCTCCGTGCAATTGCTCTTCCTTGGGAAGAACACCCCAGTCGAACTCGCCTTGAAAATTGCTGATGCCGTTGTAGGGGACGGCCGGTGGCGTGGGTTCTTTCTTGTTCCATGGATACCAATCGGCGCGGCGGTATCAGGGGTCGTCGAATACCTGTAATTGAAAATCGTCCCATTGGCTGGGCGGGTTGTTGCCGGCGGTGTGATGGAAAACCTTACCGGCCCCGGCAACGTAATAGCCGTTGCTTTTGAAGTATTGGGGGAGAGTGACGACATCGGGCAACACCGCGGGCCAGCATTGGTCGTTGTTGTAGATTCCGGTGGTGGACGGTCGTTTGCCTGTGAGCAGGGCCGTGCGCGAGGGATTGCAGAGTGGCGACGCACAGTGGGCGTCGGTGAAAAGGGCTCCGCGTTTGGCAAGCTGGTCGATGTTAGGCGTGGAGACGCCGGGGTAACCTTTCAAGCAACCGATCCAATCGTTCATGTCGTCCACCGAGATGAAGAGGACGTTGGGACGCGGTGCGGCTGCCTGGCTGGTAAACGCGGAAGCAGACGAAGTGGCGAGAAAAGTGCGGCGAGTCATAGCATCACAGGATAGCGCCTTTGAGTTAGGGGCGTGTTGCAACCACCCGTACTGGAACCGAAGCTCCCTCACTCCCGCATATTCGTTGAAACGAAAATGCCATCTATGCCGTACAATGTGGCAGAAGCATTCTTGAATCGGCAAACAGCGCCGAAAAGAAAAAAGAGGGCAGCCATGGATATCGTAGGAACCAGAAAGTTCGTCGAAGTCAGTGGCGACAACCGCGTTGAATTGCCGCCGCTTCTAGTGCACGCCCACACGGCCATCAAGAGAATGGACCGGGTTGTGGGCATGGCCGAAAGATTTGTGGAAAATGAATTGATGGTTGCGCCGCAGCATCCACCCGATCATGCAATGGAATTGGAAATAGAACGGAATCGCATGGACCTGGCGATTCAACTTTCCGAGCGTTACCTTGGCATGAAGCATCAATGGCAATGGGGCGATGACGTTCTGGAGTGGATCCGTCAATGCGAGACCACTTTTGAAACAACGCCACGTCTGCGGTCTCTTTTGCGTCCCGACGTTTGGCCACATGCGAGCCGCACCAGCTTCGTTCGTTTACTGGAAGACAAGTCCGTATCTAAAGATGTGAACTTTCAAAACGCCGTGGGGCTGCGTCTATCGTTCCGGCACTTGCCTCCGTTTTCTTGTTGCACGGATCAGTTTCTTTTCTATTTGAATCAAAAAGTAGCGGAGTCGGCCTATCAGGCATGGAGCAACATGGGAGCTGCCGATGCCGCCAGCTTGCCGCCGGAACGTTTTCATTTTGATGTGCTGACGATGTAAAGCGTGCTGAAATAGCTGAATGGCAATTTCCCGACGGGCCGTGCTGCCCTTATCGTTGGCTCTAGCTCAATCCTGCAATAAGCAGGGACGCAAGCAAATCGCTGTTATACCCAAGGCCACGTCTCACCTGTTTTTCGTGACGATCCACAAGGGCGTCGATCAAGCTGCGAAGGAATTTGGTGTTGACGTGTTATGGAATGGTCCGAACGAGGAGACTGACCACGGGCGGCAAATCCAAATTGTGGATGCGATGGTGGTGCAGCATGTCGATGCCATTGCGATTTCGGCTACCGACGAACGCGCCTTGGCGGCCTCTGTGCAGCGCGCGATCGATGCGAGGATTCCGGTCACAATATTTGATTCGGGAGTGAATGTAGAAAACTACGTTAGCTTCATCGCGACCGGGAACTTTGAGGCCGGTTGCACTGGCGCTCGCAGGCTCGCCGCGCTGATCAAAGGTAAGGGTAAGGTGGGCATGGTGGCTCATAAGCCAGGCGGATCCTCCACGGTGTTACGGGAACAGGGCTTTGAGCAGACCATGGCCAAAGAATTCCCTTCGATAATCATTGCGGCCAAGCAGTTCGGCATGGCGGACAGGGCGAAGGCAAGGGCGATCGCCGAGAATATCCTGACAGCGAACCCTGACATTGATGGACTTTTTGCTTCGAGTGAGGCCAGCTCGCTGGGGGCCATTCAGGCGATCCGTAGCCGCAATCTTACGGGCAAGGTGAAGTTGGTTACCTTTGATACGAGCGATTCCCATGTGGAGGCTCTGCGTGATGGGGTGATCGACCTGATGCTGGTGCAGGACACCGTTCGGATCGGCTATGAAGCGGTCAAAAGTCTGGCCGATAAACTGGCCGGGAAGACCCCGGTGAGGCAGCTCGATCTTCCGGTGAAGGAGATCGACAAGAAGGGACTGGAAGATCCAGAGATTCGGAAGCTCCTTTTTCCTCAGGGAGAGGCGGGGAAGCAACCCTACTGAGCGCGGTATCATCATATTCACAAAGCAATGCGAATTCCAATCCTGTTTCTTCTTGCCGCTGCAATCCTGCCGGCCCAAGTAAATTTCACGACTGAACCCGACCGAGTCAGTGTGACTATCGACGGCAAACACTTTACTGACTTTGTGCTGCGTGGCGGGGAGACGATGAAGCCCTACTTGCACCCGCTGCGGTCGGCATCCGGAAAAGTTGTGACCCGTTATTTCCCGATGGAAAAGGTGGACGGTGAGCCCACCGACCATCAGCATCAACGTGGACTGTGGTTTGCCCATGACCGGGTCAACGGGCTTGATTTTTGGAACAACGAATCTAATTACAAAACTCCCAACCGGGGTCTGATTGAGGTCGAGAAGATTGTGTCGGCCAAGGGTGGTGAGTCGTCAGGAGTGATCACGGCGCTGATGAATTGGAAATCGCCGGATGGCGCGAAGTTGCTCGAAGAGAAGCGGGTGATGACTTTCCGCAAGACCAAAACGCTACGGACAATCGAATTGGATATTACTCTTACGGCAGTTGCGGATAAAGTGACATTTGGCGACTCGAAGGATGGTGTATTAGGAATCCGCCTCGCGCCGGTGCTGCAGGAAAGCAAGAATTCGGGGAAAGGAATTGTGGATACGCAACCGCATACAGGAAAAATTAGCAATGCCGAAGGCCAGGAGACGGAAGCCGTAGTGTGGGGCAAGGCATCGAATTGGATGGACTACACCGGAACTATCGATGGCGAAACGCTGGGCATCACGATATTGGATCATCCGACGAACTCGAAGAGGGCTCGGTGGCATGTTAGGGGCTACGGACTGTTTGCCGCTAATCCGTTTGGACGCAAAACGTTCTCGAAGACCGAAACCGAGGATGGGACAGTGGAACTGGCTAAGGGCGCGAAGCTGCACTTCCGCTATCTGATTGTGATCCATGCGGGTGATGTGAAAGATGCGGGCGTTGATAAATTGTGGGCCGAGTTTTCGAAGTAAATAGAAACTCCGTACCTCGTGCAAATTGTGCGTGACTCCCATCCGCATTTCACCTGATGCCTCTTCTGGTTAGTCGCCGGTGTAGGGGCTTCCACAGCCGTTGGCTGTTTCGATCTTTACCGTTAACCTCAAAATCCTCTTCCAAGCTAAAGGCTTCATTCGATTGTTCGATTGATTAAAGTAGAACCGCATCCGAAACGATTGTCGCTAAAGCAACACTATGAAGTGAACGGGAGCGGGAATGGTTTGGCCATCTTCTTGCTCTGGAAAATAACAAAAGGAGCAGTGTTAGGAAATGGTAATCGGGGGGATCATCGCCATGTTGTTCATTTTTGGATTGTTTTTGTCCATGTTAGCTTCCCCGCCTAGTCCGGAGCCGGAAGTTGAGCCTGAGTCTTTGCCCGTGACAAAGTGACTCATACCGTGCCAAAATGGCTCGGCATATGTTATTTATCGTCCTTTTTGTCCTGGCGGGCGGCTCGCTCGCGTTTCCACAAAATCAGTACGACCTTTTAATCCAGGGCGGCCGCATCATTGATGGCACGAGCGCCGGTTGGTATGTTGGCGACGTCGGTGTTCGGGGTGACTCGATTGTCTACGTGGGGCCATCGCGCCCGGTACAAGCGCGGGTGACCATAGATGCCGCGGGCCTAGCCGTCACGCCAGGACTTATTGACACGCACAGCCATGGCCGAAGGGGAATTCTGAACAATCCCATGGCCGAAAACCAGATCCGCCAAGGCGTCACGACGATTATTGAAGGGCCCGACGGCAGCTCGCCCCTGCCACTTGCGCCGTTCTTGAAGCAGATTGCCGGGGCCAGGAGCACCGTCAACTTCGGATCGATGGTAGGGCAGGGGAGCATTCGGGAACAGGTCATCGGGCTGAAGGACCGCAAGGCTACCGCGGCGGAACTTGAAAAGATGAAGACGCTGGCGCGGGACGCGATGTTGGACGGAGCGTTTGGGCTGTCCACTGGTCTGTTCTATGTTCCAGGGAATTTTTCGCCGACGGAAGAAGTGGTTGAGATTGCGAAGGTTGTTGGACGGATGGGTGGCATTCACACTTCGCACATGCGGAACGAATCGGCAAACATTCTGGATAGTGTGCGGGAAACAATCCGGATTGGCGAGGAAGGTGGACTGCCGACGCAAGTGACGCACCACAAGATTATTGGTAAGAACAATTGGGGCATGAGCGTGGAAACGCTGCGGTTGGTGGAAGAGGCGCGGGTGCGCGGAGTGGATGTCACCTTGGATCAGTACCCTTACACGGCCTCATCCACAGGCCTTTCGGCCTTATTCCCGCAATGGTCGCGCGAAAGCGGCAATGCGGCGTTTCGGGAGCGGGCGAATGCGCCGGAGCAGCGGGCCCGGATCTTGGCGGAGGTCGGTAACAACCTTCGGGAGGATCGTGGGGGCGGGGATCCGAAAAATGTGGTGCTTGCCAGTTGCGGATTCGATAAGAGTTTGGCTGGGAAGAATTTGGCGGAGGTCACGGCGGCCAAGGGCAGGGAAGTGACGATAGAGAACGCGGCATTGACGGCGCTTGAACTACAGCTTCGAGGGAACTGTTCGGCGATTTATCATGCCATCAATGAAGAGGATCTGGAGCGGATCATGCGCTATCCGGGCACGATGATCGCCTCCGACGGTGGCATTCCAATGTTTGGCGAGGACGTTCCGCACCCGCGGAATTATGGGACGTTCGCGCGGGTTTTGGGCCGGTATGTTCGAGAGCGGAAAGTGCTGACACTAGAAGAGGCCGTGCGGCGGATGACGTCTTTGCCGGCGGGGCGCTTTCGAATCATGGATCGTGGCATTCTGCGACCTGGCATGAAGGCGGATATTGCGATTTTTGACCCGGCGGTGGTGGCGGACAAATCTGAGTTCGCTAAACCTCATCAATACGCGGTCGGGTTCCGGCATGTTGTGGTGAATGGGCAACTCGTGATGCGGGACGAAAAGTTGACGGGAGTGCGAAGCGGGCGCGTTTTATATGGGCCGGCTAAGAAGTGACGCGTCCTCGCCAGCTCTTGAATTAGCTTCCAACCGGTATCAGCATTGGTCAGAATCACTTATCCTGACTTTCTTGTTGGCGAGAATTCCGCAAACGAGTGAAACCCGGCCTGATCGCCCCCATGGCTTACCAACTCCGCAACATCCGCAGTCTGCGCGATCTTCCAGCCCAGCGCCCACGAAATCGCGTAGCCTTGGCCGTCCTCCACCTTCACCTGCGGACGCAGCATTTCCTTGAGGCTGGCTTGATTCAGGCGAAACGCATCGGTCGGTTTGGGATCCATCACTTCCATAAGAAACTTCGCGTAGTCGGTCGCCGTCGTCAAGAGTCCACCCATTGAACCATATCGCGCAACACCGGGCGGGGTGTACTTTCCGGGAGTCATTGGTATTCCTTGACTATCATGTGGGCGGGCTATAACCCCGGAAAACGCTTCCTTCCAAAGGTATCCGGATGAATTCATCCCAAAAGGAGTCAGCACGGCGGTTCTCATGTATTGGTCGCCAGAAGGGATACCGGAACGAAGAGATTCGACTGGGATGCCGGTTGAGCCAGAAACATGCTGTGTCCCGGTTCCGGCCGCGTGAGGGCTAGCAAGGAGCCGCCTGCGATCAGAAATCCACGACGGTTATTTCGTGCGTCATAAAAGTTAGTTTATCGCGTAAGTACGACGCTAAAATGAAAAACCCCGGACTGTGAAGCCCGGGGTCGTCGTCGGCATTTCGATTTGCGTTACTGCTTTTCGAGAACCTGTAGGGATTCAAACTCGCCTTGAGGCGCGTTGAATTTCCGTTTGATAGTAAGTGTCTTGCCATCGGCGGAAACCGTCCAGTTGTCTTTCAGGATAACTTCGTTGCCCTGGAAGTCTAGCTTGGAGTCGAACGTCAAAGCATCGCCGTCCCACTTAACTTTTGAAACCATTTCGTTGTTGCGAAACTTGTTCTTCGAATCCTTACCGTCGGTGGTGTAGTTTGATTCGGATTTGTTTTCGCCCTGTTGGCCGCTTTGGACAGATTCAACCTTCAACGCGGGATCCTTGTGGTCGATCTTCATCGTGAGCTTGTCCGGGGCGGGCATGGGTCCAAAGTCGCTCTTGGACACGTTTAATTTCCAATCGCCAGAAAAGTTGGGGCCGGCGAAAACGGTAGCGGTGAACAACAGGCAGCCTAGCAGGGCACGGGTAATTTTCATAATAGTTTTCTTTTCAAATAGCTATGGTAGGGGTTCTGATGAGTATACCGCAGCCGGAGCGCCGCGTTCGGTAAACTCTCTGGCGCGAGTGGGGCGGCTGGCTTTGATCAGGTTTGAAAGAGAAGTTTGCGCCGGGTGATTGCTTCGCCTATTTTTGGTTGGCGTAGGGTTCAACGTTGTAGCGATGGCCATACTCCACCAGAAATCCAATTGGTAGGTACTCCGCAGGAAACGAGCATCGTTTTCTGGATTGTTCGCTATGATTTCTATCCACTGCTCCCAAGTCTTGCCGGTGGCTCGGACGAGATGGGCGTCCGTCAAAACCGACTTGGGAGAAGTACTCACATCTGTCAGAATACGCTATGCAGTGGCGTTTTGTCCGCGTTTCCAGAGGTAGTAAATAGGAATTCCCAGGAGTACAAGTCCTAGTCCCGGCCACGTGTAGTTTGGTTTGTACATCAGCAACATTACCTCAATGAAGCTGGCGCACACGATGTAAAAGAGAGGCAGCACAGGGTACCCGAAAGTTTTGTACGGCCTTTCCAAATTGGGCTGGGTGGTGCGCAGTACCATCACGGCGGAAATTGTGAGGATGTAGAACAGGAGATTGGCGAAGATTACGTAATCAAGCAGGTCGCCGTAGCTGCCGGACAGGGTTAGAGCGCAGGCCCAGGCGCACTGCATCCAGAGAGCGTTAACAGGGGCGGCGGTTTTGGAATCAAGTTGGCTGGCGGTTGCGAAAAACAAGTTGTCTTTGGACATGGCGTAGAGGACGCGGGCGCAGGATAGGATTAGCCCATTGACACACCCGGCGGTGGAAATCATGATGGCGGCGGCCATGAACGAAACGCCCGCTTCCCCGAAAATTGCCGAAGCGGCTGCGGTTCCCACTCGATCTTGCGGCGCGTTTTTGATCCCGTCGAACGTTAGCACAAGTAAGTAACCGTAATTGCAGGCGAGGTATAAGAGCGACACGGCCCCAACACCGATGACGAGTGAGAGCGGAAGGTTGCGTTTCGGATTGCGTGTTTCGCCGGCCGTGAAGGTGACGTTGTTCCAGGAATCGGCGGAGAACAGTGAGCCCACCATCGCGACGCCTGCCAACCGAAACGTTTCGTAATTCCATCCGGCATTGCCCCAGAAGTTGGTGAAGTTGGCGGTGATGGCTTGTGGGTTGCGGCCAACGGTGAAGGCAGCGATGATCAGCCCCAACAGCGCGCTGGTTTTGGCGAATGTAAAAACGTTTTGCACCATGGCGCCGGCGCGGATGCCACGCGTGTTGACCCAGGTTAGTAATAGAATTAGACCGATGGCCACCAAACGTTGCGAGGTTAAGTAGGGAAGCAATTCATTGGTTGGTGAAATCCACGGGAAAAAGACGTTGGCGAATTTAGCGAAGGCTACGCCCACCGCGGCGATGGTTCCAGTTTGAATGACGGACACTAGCGTCCATCCATATAGAAAGCCGCTAAGTGGGCCGAAGGCTTCCCGCAAGTAGACATATTGTCCACCGGCATGCGGCATGGATGCGGCGAGTTCCCCATAGCTGAGAGCGCCGGCCATGCACATTAGGGCCGTCACGACCCAGGTCATCATCATCACACCGGGCGAGCCCACTTGGCGGCTGATGTCGGCAGCGACGATAAACACGCCAGAACCGATCATGGAGCCCATGATCAGCGTGGTGGCATCGAGCAGGCCAAGACCTTGGACTAGCTGCGTGGTGGAAGGCTGTTGAGTGTTTTTAGCCATTGTTCAGTTGTGTGTCGAATTTGGTTGGGGTCGGAAAGCAATCCACTGATGATAGCAACAGAATCGGCGCCGGCTGCGATGACCGATGGCGCGTTGTCGAGCGTGATGCCGCCGATGGCAACTAGTGGCTTTGGTGTTAACGGGCGAAGGCGGGCGAGTTCGCTCAATCCAACGACGGGGTCGGGGTTAGCCTTCGATGCGGTGCCGAAGATGGGGCCCAACACAAGGTAGTCGATGGGTTCGGACTGCGCTCGCGTCATTTGGGCTTCGTTGTGAGTGCTGTAGCCGAGGATGAGGTCAGGGCCAAGGACCTTTCGTGCATCGGCCGGAAGTAAGTCGTCTTGACCGATGTGGAGCGCTGCTCCCAGCATGCGGGCAATGTCGGCGCGGTCGTTGATTACAAATTCAATGCCGGCGGCGAGGCAGAGCTGGTTCAGCCATTTCGCCTGGTCGAAGAGGCGGTGGCCCCAGTGGCCCTTGTGGCGGAGCTGAATGATTCGCACGCCGGCTTCGAGCATCGCCTCGGCGGTATGTTCAAAGTGAAGACCGGCCTGTTCTAGCGCATCGGTGGAAAGGATTGGATATAGGCGGGGTAGCAACATAATTGAGTTGTGGCGGTTAAACGTCATGATAACGTTAAAGGTGATGAATCTGCATATCAAGTCGCCAGGCGAAGCCCCGGGCGTTTATGAAATTGCGCGGCGGGGCCGCGATATGAAATACCTTTCCTTCTCAATTATTGAGTTAGGTGGTTCGTTGAGAGAGCACACGTTCGAGACCGGTGATGAGGAAGTTTCGCTGGATTTCTATACGGGTCCGGTGCGGGTGGAGGTTTCCGGTCCGTCTGGCGCGTTAGCGGAAGACGTTCCGGCTCGGGCTTCAATTGGCCAGACGCACTCAATGCTGTATGCGCCCAAGGAATCGAAAATAAAAGTGCAGGCGTTGAGCGCGAGCGCTCGGGTGACTGTAGGCGGCGCCGAGGGTAAGGCTGGCGTGGCTCCGGCGTATGTGGATGGGGCGGCGGTGATGTCCAAATCGGTGGGCAAGGATAATTGGGTGCGCGACGTTCATACGCATGTTGCCGATAACATTGCAGCGGCCCATTTGATTTGTGGCGAGACGATTAATCGCCCCGGCGGTTGGTCTTCGTGCCCGCCTCACAAGCATGACCGTTTTAACCCGCCGTCGGAAGTGCCGATGGAGGAGATTTATTATTTCCAGTGCGAGCCTAAGCAAGGTTTTGGCTTCATGCGTGTGTATACCGATCCTTCCGATCCCGAACCGTTTGATCACGCGTATCCGGTTGAGCATGGCGATACGGTTTTGATCCCGCGTGGCTATCATCCGGTGGTGGCTTGTCCCGGTTACACGCTGAATTATACGTGGGTGCTGGGCGGAGAAGGGCGGACTTATGGCGCTTGGGCTGATGATCCGAAGCATGCTTGGATCAAGGGGTAAGACCGCTCCCTAACGGTCACGGCTCGTGGGCGGCGCAAAAATTTGACGAATTCCGCTGGTTGCCGATTGCACGGCGGTTGAGCCTGTATCCTTCGCCGCCGCTAGAATCAATTTCACTACTTTGGATGCGGATTCGCTGACTATAGAGCCCAGCATGGAAGCGGCTACCAAGCTTGCCTTGCGACGGATTCGTTTTTGGTCCACCGCCGTTACCGATTTAGAATAAGTCTGCGTGATCACTCCGACGCGCAGGGTGAGGTAGGCATTAGCGGTCCCGTCCAAAATGGAATGCGTGACGACGGCCGCCACCGAGGAGATACCCGGCACCAGGCCAACCAGCGAACTACCGATTGCCGCTTTCACAACCGGCTCAATTTGGTGCGAAATGTCCAAGTCTTCCAGTTCGCTTGCCAGGAACACGGCCGCTCCCACGTGCGCGTACAGTTTCGTCACTTCCGATAGCGCCGGCCGTTGATTGTAGACGTGGGCCAGTTGCCATATCATTCGAGTCTGGGCCGCCAGCACCATGAAAGTGTCTAGTCGTCCGTTTTGCGAAATGGCCGTGCTAACGAATAGGCTTGAGGCTGTCTTCTTGATGATCGCGTTGGCGTCTTCGTCCAAGATGGCAAGCGCCGATTCGATGCTGGGGCGGTCTGTCAGGGCGCCGGTCGAATTCCGCAGGCGCGAGTTCGACTTCAGCCGCTGCCCCAACTGCGTCAAGTAGCTGGCGTACTCCGCTGAAGTTTCGTCGGCCGGTGGATCTTGAAGGGCTTTTGGAAGACGCAGGATCATCAACACTGGCGTGGCTAAAATTGCGCCGTAACAGACGATCAGCGTCAACAATACAACGCGGCCAAACACCGGGCTAATCGTGTTTGCCAGTATCACTATTTGCGCCGTCTGGTTGATGACGAAGATGCTCACGCTTAGGACGACGAACAGAGCGAAGATTACAGCGAGTTTTTTCGTCACCTGCCACCTGCCCACAGAATCGCTTGCTGGACAAGGCGTTGATAGTTGGGATTGCGATGCGCTTCCGGGCCGTGGCCCAATTGAATGAATACGACTCTCGATTTTGAATAAGGGCTGATCCAAGCAACAGGCCCGTCGCTGGTTGGATCGGTGGTGGTCAACAGCACATCCACCTTCGGGGAAATCCAAAGGTGTTGGTATGTCTCATCGTTGATGACGAAATCGCGCAGGCCTTTAGTGATGGGATGCTCCTTTTTGATTTTGACGGGCATGGTTTGGCCATGAAGGAACGTGGATTTTTCGTTGTAAACCCCGCCGGACACTTCCTCAAACCACCAGGGCCAATCGGTATGGCTGCAAATGGCGTGATGCAAAATCACGATGCCTTTTCCCGCTTGAGCGAAGTCGCGGAGCCGCGCGCGCTTGTCTTCAGCCAGGCCGGTCTTGACCATATCGTAAAGCACAAGCACATCGGTATTGCGGCGGAAATCAGCAGCGAACGCTTGGGGGTGGGGCTTTACGTTGGTATGAAATCCTGCCTGATTGTCGAATAGTGCATAGATAGACGGCTCATGATCGTGGCCGCCTGTCACCAACTGCACCCGAAGTGGTTGAGCCGCCAAACAGGACGTCGTTAGAAAAACGAGAATGAATTTCATAGTTTCTTGCCGCGCTTGCCGCGCACAAACAAGAATATCGCGATGCCGGCGGCGATGAGTGTGGCCCCTATGCCCACTACCTGGTGTGCATTCTCCGCCGCAGTCCGCCAAGTGTCGCCAATAATGTAGCCGAGCGTAAGAAACGTTGTAACCCAGAGCAGGGCGCCGATATAAGCGAAGCGGGCAAATACAGGATACTCAAGATTAGTCATGCCGGCTACAACCGCCGTAAAGTGGCGAACCCCAGGCACAAAGTAGCCGAACGTGAGGCTCCAGTGCCCATAACCCTCAAACCATTTGTGGACTTGCTCCAAACGGGCGGGCGTCAAGTGCATCCAGGGCCCGAATTTGTCGAGGAATGGTTTGCCCGCGGTTCTTCCAATGAAGTAGCTCATGGTGATGCCGGTCGCGCTCCCAAAGAACGCCGCGGCGAAGGTCGCCTCTGGGTTTAGCGTGCCTTTCCCGATCAACGCGCCGCAGAAAACCATTAATGTTTCGTCAGGCACAGGCAGGCCGACGATTCCAAGAACCAGTAGAACGAACAACGCTATGGGGCCGTACATAGAGACCCACTGCATTAGCATGTCAAGGTCAAGGTGCATCGTTATACTCCGCGCTTGTTTCCATACAAATCCACGTGCAGTCTGGGGGAGAAGCGGTAGCCGTGTCGTTTGGCTTCTTCCACCAACCAAAGGCTACGCTCGCGAAGGAGGGATTGTTCCACGCCTTCGGGCATAAGCATCACCGACGAAGGCTTTGCTTCGATTTCCTTGACAAGTTGCTGTACTTCGTCCAAATCGGCAGGCGCGGCAATGACGAATTTCAATTGGTGAGGGAAACGCATCAGAGAGCGCAACACGGCTTGGTTGATGCGGAGGCGCTCATGTTGGGCTTGAAACGGACCTTCGGGGGTGGAGTTCGACAGTTTCGGACTGATCGACATCAGGTCGCATTCGATGTTTGCGTCCACAGTACCGGCCGTTTCAATCGTGATGTGCAGTCCGCGCGCTTTGAATGCCGCGAGAAGCTCCGGCGTTTGTGGCGCGATCATGGGTTCGCCGCCAGTTAAGACAACGTGCTTCGCGTGAAACGCCTGAACTTGATCCGAGATATCCGCCACGCTCATCTCCACACCTTCCGGCTGCCAGGATGTATAGGGCGTATCGCACCAGGAGCAACGTAAATTACATCCACTTGTGCGAACGAAAACGCTGGGGACTCCGATCAAGGCTCCCTCGCCCTGAACTGAGTAGAAGATTTCGGCGATCTTCAAACGGCGCACTCCACTGGATCTACCATCCCTGCCTCGGCGAATCCTTTTTTGCGTAGCAGACAAGAATCACAATAACCACAGGCGCGTCCCGTTGGATCTGGATCGTAGCAGCTGTGGGTGAGGCCTAGATCGACGTTCAACTTACGGGCCAAGCGGATGATTCCGGCCTTATCCAACTCCATCAACGGGGAATGAATCTTGATTTTGGTGCGGCCCTCAACACCCGCCTTGGTGGCGAGATTTGCCATCGTTTCGAAAGCCGCGGTGAACTCCGGCCGGCAATCGGGGTAGCCGGAATAATCCATGGCATTGACGCCAATGAAAATGTCGGACGCCTCCAGCACTTCCGCCCAGGCGAGCGCGAAGGACAGGAAAACCGTGTTCCGCGCCGGTACGTAGGTGATGGGTATTCCGTGGGACATTTCCCCGGCGGAACGATGCTTGGGCACGTCAATATCGCCGGTCAAGGCAGATCCGCCGAACATGCGCAGATCGATGTTAGCCACTCGGTGATCTGTTGCGCCCAGAACCTTGGCGATGCGCGCCGCTGCTTGTAACTCCACTTTATGGCGCTGGCCGTAGTCGAACGAAAGGGCGTAGCAGTCAAAGTCCAGGCTGCGCGCCAAGGCAAGAACGGTTGTAGAATCAAGACCGCCGCTCAACAGGCAAATTGCTTTTGGCTTCATCTCAGTTATCCTTGGGCAGCATCCAGGCGAGCACGGTTCCGATTGCGGGGAACGCCGCGAGCAACGCCATAGCCGCGCCGAGCGAATAATGATCTCCAATCCAACCGGTGAGCGGAATGAAGATCAACCCCGCCAAGCCCCAGGCGAACCCCATCATCAACGCCGAGATCACCCCTGATTGATTGGGCGCTAGTTGCTGCGCCATCACAACGTTGACCGGAATGGTGAACAGAAGCAATAGTCCCGCCAAGGTTAGGGACGCGATCGAAATCCAACCGCTAGTTAGGAAGAATACACTTAGCGGGACGATGCAGAGGGACATGGAGAGAATAATGACTCTGCGGCCGCCCCAGCGGTCTGCCAGACTGCCTCCAATAAATCCGCCGAGCGCTCCGGCGGCCAGGTACAGGCTCAGAGTGGTGGTGGCTTCGAGGTAAGAAAAGCCCCGTTCCTTGGTCAGGTACAGGGGCAGCATTTGGGCATAAGTGACTTGTACGATACTACGGATGAACACCAACATGTATAGGAGAAATAGGGTTCGCCGGACCTGCCACAATTCGTCCCAATCGAAAGTGCTTTTTGCTACGCCCACGAAGGACGGCGGGACCAAACGCATCATCAAAAACAGAGTGATAAGAATTCCTGGGGCGGCCAACCACAGGCTGTTTTCCATCCCGATTCTCGGCAGAAAGAACGAAAAGAACGTGGGACCCAATGCATAGCCCAAGGTGCCGGAAGAAATGAAGACTGCAAACCATCGTTGTCTGTTAGATTCAATACCCAAGGTAGCCCAGGCCGAACCCTGCGGATGAAAACTGGCGATGCCGATGCCACCCAACAAAACCGCCAGCAAAAGATAAGAGTACCCTGGGGCAACCCCCAAAGCGCAAATGAACACTCCCGCAACCGCAGGCGCCAGGCACGAAAACAACTTACTTCGGTAGCGGTCAGAAAGATATCCGTAAAGTGGTTGCGCCAGAGAAGCTGAGAAAACCAGCGCGCCGCCCAAGATACCTGCCTGCGCCAAACTCATGCCGTGTTTTGCCACAAGTAGTGGTTGGAAGGCTCCCAGCGCGCTGGAGTAGAGGTCAATAAAAAAGTGCCCTAGGCACAACAAGATCAGGGGTACGTAATTGGTTGTGACGGTGGGAGGCGACGAGGCCACGGGGGCAATTGGATTGGTGACTGTGGTGCTCATCGTGACGATTCAAGAATGACTGGTTAAACATTGATTATACCGCGCAACTTCATGATGTTATTTGTGTTATATCAGGTTATGCGGCAATTTCCGATTCTCGTTGGTTTGTTCGTGGGTTCAGCGGTTTGGGCGCAGGTTCCCAATGCGCCAGTGGTCAGCCCCCGTGGGGTCATTAATGCATTCACGCAGGCGCCGGCTCCCACAACCGTTGGCGCTGGAGGCTTGATCTGGATCAAGGGTCTCAATCTTGGTCCGGCGGAACCTGTCACGGCCAAGGACACGCCCTGGCCAACCACTATCAGCGATCCCGCCATTACGGTGACCATCAACAACCGGCCCGCTCCGATTTACTCCGCAAGCCCCAGCCTCATAGTCGCTCAAGTCCCCTACGAAGTCCCGAACGGACAAGCCGTGCTCACAGTTAAGCGTGGAGATGTCACCAGCAGGCCTGTTCGGTTCAATGTGCTGAATATTTTTAGCAGCGTGAAGACCGTCGATGACGCGGGTTTCGGCGCCGCTGACTTCAAGGTTGAAGGAAACATGTTGACTCTTCGGGCAAGCGGGCTTGGCCCCGCGGCTCCGGCCTTAGCGACGGGAGCAGCAGGTAATAAGGACAACCTGGCCACACCACGTGGAGCAATTCGGGCGGTAGTCGGCGGATTTCCAGCTGAGGCAAAAGCTACGGCATCCCCCGATAGAGTGGGCGAATTTGATGTCACGATCGACCTTCCCGGAACCGCGCAGCCCGGCGATGTCATCATTCTTCAAGTTGCCAACAACAGTGCGAACCGCACCCTTTACCAACGCATCCCAGAGCCTGCGGTAAGCTACCTTCCCATACCCGCCGGTACTCCTGACTTGCGGGGCTTCACGGCCAGCGATTTGCGCCCGGGCTACATCGGCTTGGCCGCCGCCAGAGCAGACGACGGCTGCTACCCTTCTTTTGTCGCGGATCTGCTCAACAAGAAGTGGAACAAGGTCGACGGCTGCCTGACCACGGCCAACCGGAACCAGGCGTCTCCGTTCACGGCGGCTAACGATGGAAATGCACTAGCCGCGTTTGTGGGTCCCCCCGCCGCCGACGCAACCGCGGGAGTTTCAAGTAAGGTGGCTTTGTACAATCCAGCCAGACAAGAAGCGATGTCGATAGACTTACCCGCTAACGGCGTAAACATAGGATCGGCTGGCCGGGGGGATTTCACCGTACTCATTGGCGGACAAACTCCGTCGGCGAAAACGATTGATCCGGAAACGGGCGAAGTAAAAGATGCGGCGGTCGGGGCTGGCGGCGGCATCCCAGGGATTGGCGGCGGTGGTGGTGGTATCGGCAATGTCCCTGTTGCTCTCCTTACGGCCACTTATGATTTGGGCGACGGCATTACAAAAGCAATTGGGGCCCCGGTAGCCATAGCGGCCAACAGCTTTGGCGTGTTGGTTGCGGATAACGTGGACAAACCAACAAAAGCGAAGCTTGCCATAGTTGACGCGACGGGGAAAGTGACGGCTACTAGAGACTTTCCGGCCGACTATCTGCCGATTATTCCGCCGGCGCAACCAGCAGCAGTGGGCGGAGGCGGAATCCCAGGTCTACCCGGTGGCATTCCCGGAATCCCGGGAATCCCCGGTCTACCAGGCGGGATCGCAAACTTAGCCAATTTCCGCGCTGTCACCGTATTAGATGCCACCTCGCGAAGTTATATCGTCGTTTCCACGAAAGCTGATGGATCGGCTCATGGCTTTGTCGTATTCCCCTTGGCCGCCGGCAACATTCGCGCATTTCCGCTGCCGGAGGGCAAGTTCTTCGCAGTTTGCTCCCCTCAGTTGCGAAACTTCCAACTGGACTTATCGCGCAAGATCGCTTTTTCCGCTGGAGCCAGTTCTGAAATCGCGATCAAGAACCCTTGCCCGGCGCAAGGTTTCGCAACCTATGATCTGGCCACCCCAGGCGTGGAATTCGTGGCTTTGCCGGGATCCGGATCCTTTAACGCATCGGGAAATTCTGAAAATGAATTGAACGATTACGTTTACGGCGCGAACACGTCGACGGCCAACCGTTCCGATACACTCTACGTTTTCGACGGCGTCACCAGTTCCACCTTCCGCTTCGACCTGCCGCCGGAAGTGGCCTCGTTTACCAACCTGGCTCCCATCTCCGATTTGAACGCGGTAGTCGGCTTAGCAACCAATCGTGTAGCCGGCGACGCGGGAATCGTCTACTTCGATATGGAACTTGCCTCGTCGCGCCTCATGCCGACGCCGGAAGGTTTCGCCACCGTTACTATATCCACGGTTTTGCCCGCCACCAGGAAACTAATCGCGCGCGGAACCAAGGCCAACAATGCAGGAACTAATTACTTAATCTACGATTTGACTACGGGCGACCTGCGCATCATCGACAATCCTCCGGGCGTTGCCTTCGTCGGAACGGTCCCGGCGCAAGCTCCGGCGCCCGGACAGCCCGGCGGTGGTGGTGGCGCGCAGCAGAATCCTGTGCTTCAAAGCATCAACGGCAAGTCCAACACGATCGAAGCGGTTACGTACGGAGCTGACCGCAAGCAAACCGGCGTCATGTTGATTAGGGTACACTAGCGCCTAATGAAGCTTGATTGGATCTACCATCGCAACGGTTGAATGACCTGCGCTCGAACGCAAGAGTTTCTTGCGAAAAACAAGATTGAAACCGCACAGGTAGCCGACGCCAAGAAACAGAAAAAGGGTCCGGAAGAGGCGTTGGCTCTTGCCGCGAATGCCGATATTCTTTATGCCACCAAAGGCAAAAAAGTAGTTCGCTTGGATTTGAAAAAGGATAAGCCTGCAAAGGAAGAATTGCTGGCGCTGATGATTGGCCCCTCAGGAAATCTGCGGGCTCCAACCGTCATCAAGGGCAAGACGCTAATAGTTGGTTTCGACGAACAAACGTTTTCGGAATTGTTTTCTAAATGCGATCCGCGACCGTGAGGGAGTCGGTAATTCGGAATTTCCCCAAATCCAAAAAAAAGGGCTATTCCCAGGCGCGAGTCGGAACGCCCTTGTCGCGATCCTTCACCCGGTCATATAAGTGATCCTTACAGACGGAGCCAAGCGACAAGTTGTAAAGACTAGGCAGTCCTAACCCTTCATACAAATCTTCCTGGAAGGTGTGAATCGCCTTAAGATGCTCAGCCAAAGCCGGCACCTTGTGATTGTCGTGGGTGAGGAAAAACTTCTGATATCCGCCGTCCACCAGCCCGGCAATGTGCTCACCCATCAATAGGCCAGGTTCGCCAGGTTCAGGCGCGCCCGCAGGACCTTCTTTCACAAAAGCGCCAAAGCCTTTGCGGCTGATTCTGGCTCCGTTCGGGGCCTTTGCGGTCTCAAATCCGAGATTGCGCAATGCGCCAATTTTGTCATCAAAAGAAAGGATGCGTGGGGTTTCCCGGCGAAAGAACATAACTGCTTACATTATAGCCATCGCGCGAGTCTATTTGTTAATTCATTAGAGGCAGGTTGGGATTGGCACTCAAATCTGGTGTAAAGTGAACACGGGAGAGCCCCAAACATGAAAAAAATTCTAAGTCTATTTTGTTTACTCACTGCCACCGTTTTCGCACAGAAAGCGGAGACTATCGCGTTCATCGCCCCAATGTCGCCAGCCAGCGAAGTTCCCGCTGTGAACATCCAGGCCAGCGGCACAGGCGTACTTTGGTTCCACTTACTTCGAGATGCTTCCGGCGTTATCACATCCGGTTCGGTCGATTTCACGATTCATTACAATATGCCGGCAGCCGTAACTTTCACCGGACTGCACATTCACGATGGCGGCGCTACCGTGGCCGGTCCCGTTGTCATCAATACGGGTATCGGAGCTGGCGCCGCTTCGGTTGCCAGCGCCGAAAATGGCCGAGGCGTCATCAGCCGCCAAGCACAAGTCTTGCCGACTGACACGACCGCCCTCGCACTAATCAAACGCATCCTCGACAATCCATCGGTAGCTTACGTAAATATTCACACCACGGATAACCCGGGCGGAGTGATTCGTGGACAATTGCGCCGCGCTGAAGTGACCTACCTGATGGGAGTAATGAGCCCTAAAAAGGAAGTGCCCGTGATTGACTCGACCGCTTCCGGCATAGGCTCCATCGTTGCCCTTCGCGCATACGACCCCACTGGCTTCTCCGTCGGCTGGGTCGGCTTTGAAATCGATTACAACATGGGTGCCCAAGCTACAATCACCGGCCTTCATATTCACACTGGCGGACCAACGATCGCAGGCCCTGTCACCATCAACACAGGTCTCGGCGCAGGCGCGGCTTCCATAACCACAGCGCCATCCGGCGCGGGAAATGTCACCATTGGCGTGGAAGTTCCGGCGAACAGCCCCGCAGCCACTCTGGGAGCCTTAAACGGAATCTTCGATTCGCCTGGTGATTTTTACGTCAACATGCATACCACCGTATTCGGCGGCGGCGTGATTCGTTCACAATTGAGCCGCACGGAAAGCATAAAGTTTCCCTTCGTTGCTTCGCCTGCTAACGAAGTACCTGCTGTTACCGGCATCGCCGCTACGGGCGTTGGCTTGATTGACATCCGCGCCCTTCGTGACCGCACTGGCGCAATTACCGCAGCCCGCGTCAATTTCGATTTCAACCATCGTTTTCCGGCGGCTGCCGAAGTCACTGGCCTGCACATTCACGACGGTAACTCCACCGTTGCCGGGCCGGTGACCATCAACACTGGAATCAGCGCGGCAACATCTGTTAAAACCGATACCGGCTTTGGCAATGTGTCCCGAACCTTAAACGTGTTTACCGGGCAGGCGCTGACCTCCCTCAACAGCGTGGTGACCAATCCTGAAAACCACTACGTCAACATGCATACCGTTGTCAATCCCGGCGGCGTGCTTCGTTCGCAATTAGCGGTGGACAACGCAAGGGCTCCCGTCATTCGCGCTGTCATCAATGGCGTCAGTGATGTCACATTGAAGACCGTGGCGCAAGGTGGCTTGGTGACAATCTTTGGAAACGACCTGGTGAAAGTTGGATCGCTTGTTGAAGGTTTGGACGATACGTCGTTGCCCAAATCTCTCGATGGAACCAGTGTCACCATCGGAGGCGTTGCCGCTCCACTTATGTGGGCGGATACGGATCCGGCCAAGAGCACACCATCCTTCATCGTCGCTCAGGTGCCTTTTGAAACCGCGGTTGGTTCTCAATCGGTAGTCGTGAAGACGGCCAACGGCATGTCAAACTCAATGAATGTCGATGTAGCCGCGGTGGCCCCCGGGGTTTTCTTCGATTCTGACAGCACCATAGCAATCAAGACCAGCGACTTTAGCTTAATCCGTGCTGACAATCAGGCTCGGGCCGGGGATGTTCTCGCAATCATCTGCACCGGGCTGGGTCAAACTACTCCGGCGCTGGCAACTGGTCAAGTCTCGCAAGCCCCGGCTGTTGTTTCGGGAACTGTGACTGCGACAATCGGCGGCGTCAATGCGGTCGTGAGCCGCGCGACAACGCTTGCCGGTCAGCCTGGTTACTATATGGTTCTGGCCACAATGCCTACCGGGGTCCCGGCGGGTAAGGCAAATGTTGTGGTGAAAGTGGGTACCGCCACTTCCAATACAACGTCCATGCCAGTTCGTTAAATAGTTGTTGCTATCTTCTTAGATCCGGCTGCGGGTACAATCATTTAATCAGTGATGCGTAACGCAGCCGGCCTAGGAGCCTTCCTCTTACTTTTTTCCGCCAGCCAAGTTGGCCCTTCTGTTTCTGAACGTTTGGCTACTCACCGCAATCTTGGCAAAGCCTTCTACGAAAATCCCACCACCCAAGCTCAAGCTGTCGAAGAGTTTCGCAAAGCTCTCGCGTTGCAACCCACCTCTGCCCGTGAGCGCTTGAACTATGGCTTAGCGCTGCTTCGCGCAGGGCAGACGGAGCAGGGAATTGCCGAACTCGAAAAGACGCAAAAGCAGGACGCGGCAATCCCTCATACCTGGTTCAACCTCGGGATTCAGTACAAGCGAAAGGGCGAGCCTGATAAGGCAAAAGTGCAATTGGTCAGGATGGCCGAACTTGTACAAAACGATCCCATCACGCAGTACAATCTCGGCGTCATCGAGAAGATGGATAGCCACATGGACGAAGCTGCCATGCGGTTTGAAGCGGCGGTCCTCCTGGACGGGAATCTGGCCGCTCCTCACTTCCAGCTATTCAATCTCTACCGGCAAATGGAGAAGCCCGCCGACTCGCAAAAGCACCTTGCTGAATTCCAGCGATTGAAGAAAGAGCAGGAAGGGGCCGCCATTCCCGAAGACATGGAATGGAACCGGTACGCCGAAGTTCTGGACGAAATTGAACCGGCTCAGAAGTCTGATCGGCTTCCGGCGACATTTGAAATGAGGGAAATCCGCATACCAGGCACTGACCCCGTGTTATCTCTGGTCCGGTTTGGCAACGGCGCGATCGCACTCACTGGTAAATCTGCCTGGTTGGTGCAAGCGAAACAACCGCCAAAGCCACTGCCGGCGCTGGCCGAAGCAATTGCAGTCGGCGTCGGCGATTACGACAACGACGGGGCGCCCGATCTTTGCGTCGTCACTACCACCGAAGTTTTCCTGTCGAAGAATTTTGTCAAAGGACCAATCGTCGCCAAAGGCAAATTCCGCAAAGCCATCTGGATCGATTACGATCACGACTACGACCTCGACCTGATCCTGCTGGGCGACGACAACAAACTACTGCGAAATCAAGGTCCCGCCAGATGGGTTGACAAAACCTCGGCCTTTCCTTTCATTAAAGCGTCTGCGGTCGATGCTGTCGCGTTCCGATACGAAGCTGAAACAAAGGGCTGGGATCTTGCCGTAACCTACGCAGACCACGAGAGCGTTCTCTATCGCGACCAACTAGGAGGCGTGTTCAAAGCAGAATCCCTACCAGGTTTAAAAGGGCGCACGGGTGTGGAAGCCATCGACTTTGATCACGACGGGGAAATCGATCTTCGATCGGGCAAAGACTTGCTTTACAACCGCGTGCTTCGCGGTAAGCGCTCCTGGGTTTCAGGCGAACTGCCAGCCGGCTTCGAGGCGTCGGTCACCGTCGGCGAGGACACTGCCGCAATAACGTCCGACAAAAAGCTGATATGGGCATCGAACAAAACTCCCGGCGCAAATTGGCTGCGGGTTCAACTCACTGGCGTCAAAAACTTAAAACTCGCGCAAGGCAGCGAGGTCGAGGTGAAAGCCGGACGCTTCTACGAAAAGCAAATTTACAACGGCGATGCCATATCCTTCAACCTTGGCGCGAACAAGAAGGCAGAGGTGGTCCGCATCACTTGGCCGAACGGCTTAATTCAGAACGAAGTGAATGTACCTACCGCCACGCCTTTGAAAGTGAAGGAAGCCCAGCGCCTTTCCGGTTCCTGTCCAATGATCTGGACCTGGAATGGCCGCGAATTCGAGTTCATCACCGATATTCTTGGCGTAGCTCCACTAGGCGCTTCCTCTGGCGACGGAGAATATTTCCCCGTCGATCACGATGAATACATCCAAATCCCCGGCGCGGCGCTGAAATCAGAAAACGGCAAATACCAAGTTCGGATCACCGAAGAGCTGAGCGAAGTGGCCTATCTTGATGAAGTGGCGCTAACCGCCGTTGACCATCCCGCGTCTCAAGAGATTTTCATTGCCGATCGCTTCAAAGCGCCACCATTTCCTGATTTCAAAGTTTACCCCGTAACCCAGCGCCTGCCACTCATCAGCGCACGGGAAGACGGACGGAAAGACGCCCTCGCCGCACTCACCAAGCGAGATCAGATTTACCCCAAGTCCTTCAACCGCAACCCAGCCGGCGTGGCTGAAATGCACACCCTCGAACTGAAACTCGCACCCGGCTCCGATCTGCTTGTCCTAAACGGTTGGGTAGATTGGGCCGATGGCAGCACCTTCCTCGGCGCCGCGCAGGAATTGAAAAATGGCCTGGTTTTCCCTCGCCTTGAAGTCTTCACCGACGACAGGTGGCAAATCGCAATTGAAGATATGGGCCTCCCGGCCGGCAAGCCGAAAACCATTGTCGTTGAATTGCCAAAGTCCGTCTCCCGTCAAGGGGCCACGGTCCGCATAGTCACGAACCTCAGCCTGTACTGGGATGAAATCTTCACCTCTCGCGCCAGTGATTTTCAAGGCCGCATTACGCCCATGCATGCCGCCACCGCCTCCACAAGGTTCCGCGGTTTTTCAAAAGCAATCATCCACCCGGACCGCCTGCAGCCCGAGCGCTTTCTCTACACCCCATCAAACCCCGTCTCCATGTGGAACCAAACCCCGGGCCTTTACACGCGCTACGGCGACGTGCGCGACCTGCTACACACGCCTGATGACCGTTTCCTGATCATGGGTTCAGGGGACGAAGTACAGCTGGAATTTGACGCCGCCGGGCTGCCTCCACTCCCCAAAGGTTGGAACAGAAGCTTCTTGTTGAAGGTCGATGGCTGGGCCAAGGACCGCGACGCCAACACAGCATTTTCACAGTCTGTAGAGCCGCTCCCTTTCCATGAAATGAGCCGTTACCCATACCCCGAATCCGAAAAGTTCCCAAGCACCGAATCGCACACCAAGTGGCGTAAGGATTACAACACCCGTCCAGCGCTTCGCACGCTAAGACCCATGGTGACCTCCCGATGAAGCGCGCCGTTGCTCTCCTCGTTTTCCTGGTAAGCACGGCATACCTCGCCGCTTTTGCTTCGCCCACAATTTTCTACATGTCGAACGTGCTGCTACACCTCGGGCTTGGCGCAGTGCTTTTCCTAAGCGCCGCAAGAATGCTGCCCACAGGTGCACGCGCCCTCCTCGGCGGTTCCCTGCTAACAGGATTGTTTCTCGCCTGGCAAGGCTCTACCTACGCCAATCGCCCGGTTCTCATCGCCCACATTGCCGTCGCCGCCGCTGGCCTCTTGCTGCTTGGCGTATGGATATTGAAGCATCACCGAAGCTTCGTCCCGTGGTTCGCTGGCGCCGCGGCCATGCTTGCAATCGCGCCACTCAGCGTTCGCCTGATCGGCCCGGGGCCCACGAAAATTGAAAACTCCATCCTCGTTCCCACCTCGATGGAAGAAGAAGGCGGCGGCCCAAAGTCGCCTTTCTGGCCATCTGCATCCAAAACAAATGTTGGCGGAACCATCCCCTCCAACTTCTTCATGGATTCGAAACTTTGCGGCGAATGCCACAAGGATATCTACCAGCAATGGGAAAGCTCCATGCATCACTTTGCTTCGTTCAACAATCAGTTCTACCGCAAGTCCATTGAACAGATGCAGGAACTCAGTGGCGCGAAAGGCAGCAAGTGGTGCGCCGGATGTCACGACCATGCTCTGTTCTTCAATGGCCGTTTCGATCAGCCGGTCAAGGATCAAATCGACACGCCCGAAGCCCAGAATGGTTTGGGTTGCGTCTCCTGCCACTCCATAACGCACGTCGAAGGCTCCATCGGCAACGGAGCATTCACCATTGAATATCCGCCGCTGCACGATTTGGCCTCGAGCCGGCAACCCGTAATCCGTCAACTGGATCGCTTTCTTACGTACCTAAACCCCGAACCGCATCGCCGCACGTTCCTTAAGCCATTCATGAAGGAATCGGAATTCTGCGCCACCTGCCACAAGGTGCATTTAGATATTCCGGTAAATAACTACCGCTGGATCCGAGGCTTCAACGACTACGATAATTGGCAAGCCAGCGGCGTCAGTGGCCAAGGCGCCCGCAGTTTTTATTACCCTCCGAAATCCTCAACCTGTTCGGACTGCCACATGGCGCTGGTCGATTCCAAAGACCCCGGCAATCGCCATGGAAAAATTCATTCCCATCGCTTCAGCGCTGCCAACACCGCCGTCGCGAACGCAAACCGTGACCAAACCCAACTCGCCGAAACGGAAAAGTTCCTAAAGTCCGGATTCGTCACCGTCGACATTTTCGCCGTCTCCCCAGTGGACGCAAACAGTGGCGTTCAAATGCGCCGCCGAGCTTCCGACCCGCAGCAGCTGATGTCCTTCAACGCCGTGGGCGAAGAGTCAGAGCAAACCGGGCAAGTGTTCGTACGCGAAGTCGGCAAGGTGGCGGCCCCCATCGAAAAAGTCGGAGCCATCATCCAACCGGGCGACACCGTCCGCGTTGACGTCGTAGTGCGAACCCGCAAGATCGGCCACTTCTTCCCTGGTGGCACCGTCGATTCCTTCGACGTCTGGCTTGAACTGTGCGCCAAGGATGCTGATGGCAAACCAGTTTTCTGGAGTGGCGCTTTGGATAGCTCCGGCGGCCCCGTCGAACAGGGAGCCCACTTCTATCGCGCCTTCGGACTTGATGGCGAGGGCAACCCCATCAACAAGCGGAACGCCTGGCAATTGCGAAGCGTTCTCTATGCCAGGCTGATCCCTCCAGGCGCGGCCGACGTGGCCCATTTCCGCATGAAGGTGCCCAAAGGCTTGAAGGGTCCGCTGAAGCTGGAAGCCAAACTGAACTACCGTAAGTTCGCCCATTACTACACCGAATACGCCTACGCAGGTAAAGCGGGCGAAGGTAGTAAAGGCCTCGATCACGATAGCCGCGCCTATAGTTTCGGCAAAGCAAATATTCCCAAAAATGTTTCTGGGGCCGTGAAGGATTCCATCCCGCAGGCCCCCGTTGTAGTGCTAGCTACTGCCAAGTCGGAACTGCAAATCGGTTCCACGGCCCCCACGGATTGGCAGCCCAAAGTGACGCTCCAGGATCGCGAACGATGGAACGACTGGGGCATCGGCATGTTGCTGCAAGGCGATTTGAAAGGCGCCGAATACGCCTTCAAGAAAGTGATCGAAGCTGAGCCCGGCTATGCCGACGGATGGCTGAATGTGGCCCGAGCCCTTATCCAGGAAGGCGAAACCGAGGCAGCCAAACCCTATCTTGCCAAGGCCCAGTCACTCGATCCTTCTCTAAGCCGCATCTACTTCTTTCAAGCATTGGTAGACAAAACAGACGGCAACTACGATTCCGCATTCCAGAATTTGCAAAAAGTCATAGACAAATATCCCCGTGATCGAGTCGTGCTCAACCAACTGGCCCGCGTTCGTTTCCTCCAACGCAACTATGCCGAAGCCGTTAAGGCGGCTCAAGCCGTCCTGAAGGTGGATACCGAAGATGTCCAAGCGCACTATACTCTAATGCTGGCCCATCGCGGCTTTGGCAACGCTGAGGCTGCCGCCCGCGAAGAAATACTGTTCCGCCGCTTCAAGGCCGACGAGTCCTCGCAAACCATAACTCAAATCCGCCGCCAAGTAAGCCCCGAAGATAATAACGAACGCCAAATGATCCACGACCACGGGAGCGTCCCCTTACGATGAAGCGGGCAATCTTAATCCTTCTATCCGCTTCCATCAGCCTCGCGCAGGTGCAGTTCACCGACGTCACCAAAGCCGCCGGCATTCAGTTCACACACAACAGTGGCAGGGCAGGGAAGCGCTGGCTCCCGGAAACCATGGGCTCAGGTTGCATCTTCTTCGATTACGACGGCGATGGCTGGCCCGACATTTTTCTAGTCAACTCCAAAGACTGGATCCCCAAGGGCCGCAAATCAATCGGGGCGCTGTACCACAACAACGGCAACGGAACCTTCACCAACACAACTGCCGGCAGTGGCCTGGACGTAGAAATATTCGGCATGGGCGTAGCTTCGGCCGACTACGACAACGACGGTCGAGAAGACCTATACATCACCGCCCTCGAAGGAGACCGTCTCTTCCACAACGAAGGCAACGGAAAATTTCGCGACGTTACAGCCGCCGCCGGAATCCGCAACGCAGGCTTCCCCGCCAGCGCTGTGTTTTTCGATTATGATCGCGATGGCAAAGTGGACTTGTTCGTAGCCAACTACGTGCAATGGACCGCGAAGGGAGATCTTTGGTGTTCGCTTGACGGCAGCACGAAATCCTACTGCACTCCGGAATCGTATAAAGGTTTGCCGTCGAAGCTCTATCACAATCTTGGGAACGGAAAGTTTGCCGACGTAAGCGAGGCTTCTGGTTTAGCCGATAAATCCAGCAAATCACTCGCCGCCGCCGTGCTCGATTTCGACGCCGACGGCTGGCCCGACCTCTTCGTAGCCAACGACACCCAACCAAACAAGTTGTACCGCAACAACCACAACGGCACGTTCACCGAAAAAGGCCTCAGCGCCGGTATCGCTTTCGGTGAGGATGGTGTGGCCCGTGGCGCCATGGGAGTTGATGTTGGCGACTACGATCGTACCGGCCGCCCGCATCTCTTAATCGGAAATTTCTCCAACCAGATGCTGGGCTTGTATCACAACGAAGGGAACGGTCTGTTTGTAGACGAGGCGCCGCGCTCAGCAGTGGGACGCGGCAGTTTGCTTAGCTTAACCTTCGGCGCCTTCTTCTTCGATTTCGACCTCGATGGCTGGCTCGACATCTTCACGGCCAACGGCCACATCGACGAAGAGATCGGCCGCGTTCAACCCAAGGTGCAATTCCGGCAAGCCCCGCTACTTTTTCGCAATCTGGGCAAGGGTAAATTTACCGATGTCTCAAAGCTCGCCGGCCCCGACCTGCAACGCCCGATAGTTGCCCGGGGCGCAGCCTACGCCGACTTCGATCACGACGGCGACCTCGATGTCCTGATTTCAACCAACCACGGACCCGCTTACCTTTATCGCAACGACAGTGGCAATAAGAATAATTGGCTCCAAGTAAAACTCGAAGGGACGAAATCAAATCGAAGCGCGATAGGCGCGGTAGTCAGAATTGAATCCGCCTCAGGCCAGCAGTGGCGCATGGTGCATAGCGGCTCCAGTTACTGTTCCCAAAGCGATTTGGCCCTGACGTTCGGCGTTGGCCAAGATACCCTTGTTAAGCACATTCAAATTGAATGGCCAAGCGGCGGCCGACAAATCCTCGAAAACGTAAAAGCAAGGCAAACGATCCGCATAAAAGAAAATTGACCAATCATGAGTTGGGCCGAGCCGAGGTCGGCGGAGGGCCCCTGGCCCGACGGCTCAGGAACCGGAAACAGCTTCGAAACTACAAGACAAATTCAGGGGCGAACAGATGTCTGTTCGCCCCCTCCCCCAACTTAAAAACCATTAGATAAAAGCTGTCACCGGACGATCCGGAAACATTCAGCTGCCTGGCCACTACATCACCGGAATTGAGCTGATAAACAAGATCTACCGCCGTGACTGCACCCGAATTGAATCTGACCAGCTGCGCTGCGGGGATAGTGGCCATGGTTCCATTTACTGTAAAAATGGCCGGGGCAACGTTCGAAACATAAACAGGTCCAGTCAATCCGGCGGAAGTGGAAACGCTTAGCACCGCAGTCCCAAGCGCGGTGTTTGCCGGAAGAACATAATTAATCTGGGTTGGAGACACCATGTAAAGAGCCGGTTGGAACGTGGCGTTGGCGCTGTCTTTGAGGCTTAGCTGCAGGCCTCCAAGCGTGTTTGGTAGCGTCGAAGAACCCGTCCCGGTAATGTTGGCGGCCACCGTTTGCGTGGAAAGGCCGGTCCCCCAAGCGGAGACGATGGAATCGGGCGACACTACAAGTCTTGAGTTTGCCCCTGAAGCGTTGGTCACTGTCGGGGCTTGGCCGAAAGTCAGCGTGCCTGCGCTAAGCAGGCACGTAAAAATTATGTGCGGCCGCATACTTGGCATTCGATTAGTCCTTTTCACTGTTTTCCTCTCTTACTTCGTTCAGTTGTTTGCAAAGTTAGTTTCAGAACTAACATCACTTACTTGGCACTACGGTAAACGAACGCTTATTGGATTAGACTGGATAGCAAATAAATTCCTGCGGATCAAAAAGAAAGGCAATCCGTAAATTCTTTTATTCTTTTGAAACGATTGTCTACTAGAGGAATCCAACTGTGTTATCGCCTAGTTTTAGTTACACCGAATGATAATTGGGAGCCCTACCTCATGGGGACAGAACGTTAGTGCCCAACGCCCGATTTTGAGTTGATATAATTAAAAATTCATGCAACCCAAACTCCGCATCGCAGCCATCACCGACGAATATTCCCCCGACCTTGCTCTTGCCCTCAGCGCCATGACCGCCACCGGCATGACGGGCGCCGAATTGCGAGTGTTGTGGGGCAAGAACATCATGGACCTCTCAGACGACGAATTGTCCAAGGCCAAAGCGCTTCTCGCCGAGCACGAAATGGAAGTAATCTCCATCGCCTCGCCGCTGCTGAAATGCGTTCTCCCCAACGCCCCGGAAATCGACGGCCGCTTTCAGCAAGACGTTTTCGCCGCCAAGCACACCTTTGAGGATCAACCCCGTCTCACCGACCACGCCTTCAAAGTCGCCGAGTTTTTCGGAGCCAAAATCGTCCGCGTCTTCAGTTATTGGCGCACCGTGGAGCCCGAAAAAACTTACGACGCTGTGGCCTCGGCCCTGCACTCTCTCGGTGATAAAGCTGCTCCCCGCGGCCTAACCGTCGGACTGGAAAACGAGCACGCCTGCAACGTAGCCACCGCCGCCCATAGCGCCAAAATGCTCTCCATGGTTCAGCACCCGTTCGTGAAACTGGTATGGGATCCAGCAAACGCACTTTGTTCTGGCGAAAGCCCCTTCCCGGGCGGCTACAGCCTATTGCCCAAGGACCGCATCGTCCACGTACACGCCAAAGATTGCCACATGGAAGATCACAAGCCCATTTGGGGTCCCCTCGGCACACGAAACGTAGACTGGAAAGGTCAAATCGATGCACTTTGGAATGATGGGTATCGCGGTTGGTTAAGTCTTGAAACCCACTGGCCCGGGCCTGGCGGCAACAAGATGGAAGCTTCCACCATATGTGGCTGGAACCTTCGCGGCCTGGCTTCCATGTAAGGCCCTGATTCGGCCAAACTTGTAAAGCTTCGTAAAGCTTGGCCGGGGACGTTCCCTAACCGCCCTAATAATGTGATAAATTTCGTGTTATCGGTGAAGCGAAATTGAAACGTTCCGCGTCAGTATCTTATATCCGAGTTTTATGAGCGCGACCGTATGGGAGCCGGAATTCGGAATTCTGCGAGAGGCTGTGTAGCAAAGAAGTTTCAGTAGATTGCCTCCGGGCGGTAGTGAATGAATTTTGGGGTACGGTCCGGCGGAAATTGCCGATGCAATGACCGCCGGGATCGTACCCCTAACTGCTTTCACTTGTCGTGAAGTTGGCATTAAATTGGAGGGTGCGTGATTCGTCGGAGACTTGCTGTTTCGGCGCTGGTCATCTCGTTTGTCGCCGCCGCTTTGGCTCAACGCCGAAGTTTGAGCGTGAACGACTACCCCTTTGACGACAATGCCCCACTCGTCACCCCACCGGACGCCAACGAAAAGACAGAGTGGGCCTTCGCCCGCTTGCAGTATCCGTCTCTGCAGTCCAATAACCGGGCGTGGATGGCCCGCGGCCACTGGACAATTGATTATCCCAAGGCCGACCGTCAATTCGCCTCTGGTGTTCGCCGCCTCACTCGACTTCATGTTCGCTCCGTCGAGCAAGTTGTGAATCTCGAATCCGATGACATCTTTAATTGGCCTTGGATCTATGCGGTCGAATCCGGCCACTGGGACCTGCCCGACGCTCAATGCGCCAAACTCCGCGAGTACCTGCTCCGCGGCGGCTTCTTGATGACTGACGATTTCCACGGCACCTACGAATGGGACGTCATGATGGCCTCCATGAGCCGCGTCTTCCCGGATCGCCCCGTTGTGGACATCCCTAACAACGATCAAATCTTTCACGTTCTCTACGATCTTGATGATCGATTCCAAGTCCCTGGCACGGTCAACTATCCGTTCAACAAAACCTACGAGTACGACGGCTATGAAGCGGAATGGAAAGGCATCTATGACAACAAGGGCCGACTCATGGTAGCCATCTGCCACAACATGGACCTCGGCGACGCCTGGGAGCATGCCGATAGCCCCTACTATCCCGAAAAATTCACCGGCTTGGCCTACCGAATAGGCATCAATTACATCATGTACGCCATGAGCCATTAGCATGTTCGAATTCTTCTTCAAATATCCGTCGACGGTTTACTCCAAGGGCAAATTGGTGCTGCTCTCCGGCTGGCCGGAGTGGCTTTTGATCCTGTTGACGGTCGCCGCCATTGCTGCTTTGTCACTAGTCATGTGGCGTAGTAAGCCGGTCTGGAACAATCTGCGTTCGGCGATACTTACCGCCCTGCAAGCCACCGTCGTCTGTTTGCTGTTACTAATGCTTTGGCAACCAGCGCTCAGCGTCTCAGCCTTGAAGCCCCAACAAAATATCGTTGCCGTCGTAGTCGACAATTCCAGCAGCATGAAGCGTAATGATTCCGACGGAACGCGCCTTGATGCCGCCAGGAAAATTCTCGATTCGGCGCTGCTCAAGGATCTTGAAAAGCGCTTCCAGGTTCGTCTCTACAGCATTGATCAGGGGCTCCACCGCATTGCCAATACAGATGCGCTAACCGGTAACGCCACGGTGAGTAAACTCGGCGATGGCCTGAAACAACTCACGGCCGAATCTTCCGGCTTGCCCGTTGGAGCAGTGTTGCTGCTTAGCGACGGGGCTGATAGCGCCGGTGGCATTGATCGCCAAACCATTACCGACATTCGCAGCCAGCGCATTCCCGTTCACACCATCGGCTTCGGCAAGGAACAACTCACTAAGGACTTGGAAATTCGCAATGTCGACGTGCCGATTCGCGCCCTGTCCGACGCCCGCCTCAGCGCGGCAGTTCGTTTCCGCAATCGCGGATACGCTGGTCAAAAGTCGCGAATCGAAATCAAGGATGGCGCGAAAACCCTGGCGGCCAAAGATGTGACGTTGGCCAAAGACGGCGAAGAGCAAACGGAATCGCTAATGTTTAGTGCGGGCCTTGCCGGCGCTCGCCGCCTTGCCGTTTCCCTGAAATTGATGGACGGTGAAGAAAATCAATCCAACAATTCCATGAGCCGTTTCGTGGTGGTTGAAGGCCGCAAACCCCGCATCCTTTACATCGAAGGCGAACCACGCTGGGAGTTCAAGTTCATCCGCCGAGGCGTTGAGGATGATCGCAGCATTCAACTGGTTTCCATGTTGCGCGTCACACAGAACAAGATTTTGCGTCAAGGCGCATCCAGTCCCAAGGAATTGGAAAATGGATTTCCTCTCACCCCGGAAGAGTTGTTTCAATACGACGGTCTGATTATAGGCAGTGTCGATTCCGGTTACTTCAGTTTGACGCAACAGGAGATGATCAAGCAGTTTGCCGATCGGCGCGGCGGCGGCGTTCTGTTCCTGGGCGGGCGCGCGTCGCTCTCTGACGGCGGCTATGACAAAACTGGCCTCATCGACATGCTTCCCGTCGCTCTTCCTAGCGCCAAGGGAACCTTCGAACGGGAACTGGCTATCCCGATAGTCACGCCATCCGGCAAGGAAAGCATGATCCTTCGGTTGGTGGAGGATCCTGATAAGAATTTGGAACGCTGGAAGACCATGCCAAAACTTGCCGATTACCAGGCCGTGGGCAGGGCAAAGCCTGGCGCCGTGGTGTTGGCCGAAATGTCCACGCCGAAAGGCGTCTTTCCTCTACTGGCGATTCAAAACTACGGGCGCGGCCGAGTCGGCGTGTTCGCTACTTCAGGTAGCTGGCGCTGGCAGATGACTCAGCCCAAGGAAGACATGACCCATGAAATGTTCTGGCAGCAGTTGCTTCGCTGGCTCAGTTCCGCAACCCAGGGCCAGGTCATCGCCTCAACTCCCAATCCGCTGCTTTCCGACGATGGTAAGCTGCCGATTCGCGTTGAAGTCCGCGAGAAAAACTACCTCGCTGTAGCTGACGCCGATGTCACCGCCCGCATTCTAGGACCGCAAAGTGTAGCCGCGCAAATCAAGCTTGCTCCCGACCCCGTTACACCCGGCGTCTACACCGCGCAATGGAACGCCCCTGTTGCCGGCGATTACGTGGCTGAAATTGAAGCCACTCGCAACGGACAAAAAGTAGGAGCGGATTCGCTTCTGTTCCGCCGCGAGGACGGAGTCACCGAAAATTTCTACTCCGAGCAGAACAAAGAACTGCTCGAAAAACTCTCTGAAGAAACGGGAGGGAGATATTGGAAGCCGGATATGGCCGGCAAGATCCCCACCGAAATCACTTTCTCGGAAGCCGGCATCACAACGCGCGAGACTTACGATTTATGGAACATGCCGATCTTTTTCTTGATGCTTCTGGCATTACGAGCCACGGAATGGCTATTGCGCCGGAAATGGGGAGCCGTATGAACCTGTTGAATCCATCAAAACAGAAGAATCTTTCAAAGCAGAAATCTCTAAATTCAAAGCAAGAATCTCTAAGTGTGCAAATGCAGAAGTGGGGCGGACCCCCTGGTCTGCGGCTGACCCCCTGGTCAGCCTGCTCAGGTCTCGCAAAAACTCTCGGAACTTTAACAATTCTAGCTCTCTTCAGCCTCACAGCCGCCCAAGCCGACACCTGGTACGTCACCATCGCCGGCCTAGGCGGAGAACCCGAATACGAAGTCCGCTTCGCCGGTTGGGCCACCGACCTAGACAAATCCCTGCGCGCCATCCCCGGAGCCCAAGTCAACACCTACTCCGGCAAGCAAGCCACCAAAGAAACGCTGCGCAAGGCCTTCGCCGAATTTACAACGAAGGTAAAGCCCGACGACAACTTCGCCGTCATCCTAATCGGCCACGGCACGTTTGACAATAGTGAATACAAGTTCAACATCCCCGGCCCCGACCTTTCCGCCACGGAACTCGCCGGCTGGCTCGATAAGATTCCAGCCACGCGGCAACTGGTCGTAAACACGACCTCCGCCGCGGGCGCCTCAATCAGTGCGCTGCAGAAGGCCAATCGCACCATCATCGCCGCCACGCGTAACGGTACCGAAAAGAACGCCACGCTGTTTGCCCGCTACTTTGTGGAAGCCTTCCGCGACCCGGGCGCAGACACCGACAAGAACGAAACTCTCAGCGCCCTCGAGGCTTTTAAATACGCCGACCAGAAAACCGTGAAGTTCTTCGAAACACAAAAGCGGCTGGCCACCGAGCACGCCGTGATGGAAGACACCGGTAAAGGCGAAGCCGTCCGCGCCCCTTCCGCCGAAAACGGCAAGGGCCTTGCCGCCGCCCGCTTCCCGTTGATGTCTCTTGGCAACGTCCAAAAATTCTCGGCTGAAAAACAGAAACTAGTAGAGCAGAAGCAAGAATTTGAAGGCCAGATCGACAAGCTGAAATACGAAAAAGCAGCGACCCCCGTTGACGAATATCGTAAGAGGCTGGCCCAATTGCTGGTCCAACTCGCCAAAATCCAAGAGGAACTCGAAAAATGAGATTCCTCACGGCTGCCCTCCTCTTCCTTTCGTCCTGCAACTACGCGGCAACCCCGCCTGTTCGTGGGCCAGTAGCAACTTGTGAAGATCACCGCAAGCACGGACGTCGCGAGCAAGCTACCGCCTGCTACAACAAGCTAGTGGAATCGAAGGATGCCGCCCTAATCGCTGAAGGTTTCTGGGGCCTGAAGAATTACAAGGCCGCCAACGACCTTTTTAGAAAGGCCGTCGATGCGAAACCAAAGGACCCGGAAATTCGCGTCCGTTGGGGCCGCATGTACCTTGAGCATTTCCAAAAATCAGATGCCGCGGACTTGTTCGCCGAAGCACTCGAAATCAACAAGGATTACGCGCCCGCCCACCTCGGCTTGGCGTTGGTAGCCGCCGATTCATTTGAGTCCAAGGCTGTGCAACAAGCCAACGAGGCTCTTAAGCTAGACCCAACTTTGGTGGAAGCTCAGGAGCTGCTCGCTCGTCTTGCTCTTGACGAAGGCAACGAAATCCTGGCCGGAGAAGAAGCTGCACGCGCCGAAAAACTGGATCCGGAATCGCTGGACGCGCTTGCCATTGAGGCCACCGTCTTCATGTTGAATGATCGCGATCCGGCGCAGTTCATCGACAAAATTCTAAAAATCAATCCCACATACGGCAAAGCCTGGTCCATCGCCGCGCACTTTTTTGTCATCAACCGCCGCTACGAAGAAGGCATCAAGCTCTATCGCAAAGCAATCGAACTCGACCCCGATCTGCTCGAGGCAAAATCGGAACTTGCCGTGAACCTCATGCGCCTCGGCCACGACGTTGAAGCCAAGAAGCTACTGGAAGAATGCTACGAACGCGAGTATAAGAATGCTGCCACGGTCAACACCCTCACGCTGTTGGATAGCTACAAGAACTTTGAAAAGTACACCACGCCGGCTACCGACATTCGCCTCCATAAAAAGGAATCCGCGCTGCTCCTGCTCTACTTTCAACCGGAGCTTGAACGGGCCATCGCCACTTACGAAAAGAAGTACAAGATGAAACTGCCCGGCCCAGTGCGCTTGGAGGTTTACCCCGATCATGACGATTTCGCCGTGCGCACCATGGGTCTTCCGGGCCTTGGCGCCTTAGGCGTCACCTTCGGTTCGGTAGTCGCCATGGACTCCCCCTCCGGACGAAAGCCCGGCACGTTCCACTGGGCCAGCACGTTATGGCATGAGCTCGATCACGTTTTCGTTCTCACGGCCACGCATCACCGCGTGGACCGCTGGTTTGCCGAAGGCATGGCGATGCACGAAGAAACCGCCAACAACCCGGAATGGGGTGACCGATTCTCGGTCGAAGGAATTACGGCAATTCGCGATAAAAAACTTCTGCCCATCGCCACGCTAAACTCCGGCTTTGTCCGCCCCAAGTATCCCGCGCAAGTCTCCGTCAGCTACTTCCAGGCGGGCAAGATTTGCGACTACATCAACGAGCGTTGGGGCTTTGACAAGCTGCTTGAAATGATGAACGGTTTCAACGAAAAACTTACAACCGAACAGATCGTCGAAAAGAAGCTGGGCATGAAGCCGGAAGATTTCGACAAAGAGTTCCTCGCTTGGCTGGATAAGCAAGTCGGTAAAACTGTTAAGAACTTTGAAGAGTGGCGCGGCAAACTGAAACAAACTGTCACGCTGTTTAAGGAAAAGAAATACGACGAAGTAATCAAGCAAGCTCTGGCTATCCAAGACCTCTACCCCGAATACGTCGAAGCCGGGAACACATACGAAATGTTGGCCGACAGCTATCTAGCAAAGAACGACAAGGAATCGGCTATTACCGAACTGAACAAGTACGCCAAAATCGGCGGACGAGACAGGGAAGTACTAAAGAAACTAGGAAAGCTTCTCGAAGAGAAGGGTAACAAGAAGGAAGCCGCGGCCGTCTACGACCGTATCAATTACTTCTACCCCATGCAGGATGAAGATCTGCACCGCAAGTTGGGTGAATTGTGGCTGGAACAAAATAACAACGCTGGAGCCGTGCGCGAATTCACCGCGGCCGTCAACTCCAAGCCGGTTGACGCGGCAGCCTCCTGGTACAATTTGGCTCGCGCCCAGCGCGCCTCCGGCAACACAGCCGCGGCCAAAGAGAGTTTAGTAAGTGCGCTTGAAACCGCGCCAGGCTTCAGGCCCGCGCAGAAATTGCTTTTGGAGCTTACGGATAAATAGAAAATGGCATCCACCACAATTGATACTACCGATATCCAGTCGCGCGTTTCGCGCTTCCAGGAGATTGAACAGAACATTCTCCGCCAAGTGCGAGGCGTCATCGTCGGACAGGAAGAAGTCGTCGAACAAGTGCTCATCAGCTTGTTCGTCGGCGGACATTGTTTGATTACTGGTATGCCTGGTACGGCTAAAACCCTCTTGGTCCGCACTATTTCAGACGCGCTTGGCCTGACCTTCAAGCGCATTCAATTCACACCCGATCTGATGCCGACCGATATCACCGGCACCGACATCATTGAAGAGGATGAGACTAACGGCCGGCGTAAGTGGACCTTTGTCCCGGGCCCAATCTTCACTAACGTGCTGCTGGCCGACGAAGTCAACCGAACGCCTCCGAAAACCCAATCGGCGTTGCTCGAAGCCATGCAGGAAAAATGCTGTACCGTGCGCGGCAATAATTACGTTTTGCCGAAACCATTCTTTGTGTTGGCCACCCAGAACCCGATCGAAATGGAAGGCACCTACCCGTTGCCGGAAGCGCAACTGGATCGCTTCCTGTTCAACACGCTCATGGGCTACTTGTCGCCCCAAGAAGAGTTTGAAGTCCTGTCGCGCACAACAACAACCGCCAATGTCACGGCCCAACCTGTGACTAACGCGGAGGAAATCATCGCCATGCAGCAGCTCGTTCGCATGGTGCCAATCGCCGATTCTGTAGCCAATTACGCTATCTCCATCGTTCGCGCCACTCGCCCCACCGACGTGCTGGCTCCCGACTTCGTTAAGAAGTATGTGAACTTTGGCGCCTCCGTCCGTGGAGCTCAATTCCTGGTGCTTGCCGCCAAGGCTCGGGCGCTGGTGAAGCGCCGCTACAACGTGTCGAACGAAGACATCCTTGCGCTTGCAGCGCCGATCTTGCGCCATCGCCTGTTGCTCAACTTTCACGCCGAGTCCGATAAGGTGGAAGCCGACGCCGTGGTCAAGAAAATTTTTGAGGCAATTCCCGTACCCAGGGCTTAACACGAATGCTCGAGCGCTTTCTCAATCCGTCGGTGTTGGCTAGTATCTCCAACCTCGAACTTGTGGCGAAGACCGTGGTTGACGGCTTCGTCTCCGGGCTTCATCGTTCTCCCGACTTTGGTTTCAGTCAGGAGTTCGCCGAGTACCGCGCCTACACCGAAGGGGATGATCTGCGACACGTCGATTGGAATGTCTTCGCTCGAACCGAGAAAATTGTCCTGAAGCGTTTTCGCGGCGAAACCAACTCACAAGTCACCGTCATTCTGGACGCCAGCGCCTCCATGGGCTTCTCCTCAACGGGCGTCAGCAAGATAGACTACGGCCGCTTTCTCACAGCCAGCATGTTGTACATGGCGAACCTTCAGCGGGATGCTTACGGCGTCCTTGTTTTCGACGATGAGATCCGCCACTATGTGCAGCCGTCCTCGCGCCAAGGGCAACTTCACCGGGTGTTGCATGCCTTGGACAAAGCCGTTCCAGCCGCTCGCACCGATTACGCCAAGCCGTTCTTTCATTTCCAGCAATTCCATCGCCGCCGAGGCATCACCGCCGTTGTTTCCGACTTCTGGGAATCTCCCAAGAAAATTGTCGACACCATCAAGCCGTTGCGGTTCCATGGCAACGATGTCGTACTGTTCCACTTGCTTGATCCGCAAGAGCTCCGCCCCAAGTTTCGCGATTCCGTTCTTCTAGTCGATTCCGAAACCAATCGTACCGTGGAGGTGACGCCCGATTACGCGCGCAACGAATACGGCCCAAAAATCGACGCTCACATAGCGGAGCTTAAATCGGAAGCCGAGTCGAACGGCCTCGATTATTGCCAAATCATGACAGACGCCCCGCTCGACGCCGCACTGCGCGAATATCTAACGCTTCGCAAGGGGAGGAACTAAAATGGGATTCCTCTCTCCATGGTTCCTCGGTGGCCTACTGGCCGTCGGACTGCCGATCTATCTTCATTTGCTGAAGCAGCACAAACAAATTCCCGTGCCCTTCAGCTCGCTGATGTTCTTTGAAAAGCGAACGCAAAGCTCGGTAAAGCATAAGCGGCTGAAGCATATCCTTCTGTTCGTTCTGCGTTTGCTTCTGCTAATCTTACTGGCCTTGCTATTTGCCGGACCATATATCCTCCAGAAGCCTTCCAGCGCCAATAGCGGAAAGCGCAACGTGGTCATCGCGGTCGATCATTCGTTCAGCATGCGCCAGGGCGCTCAACTGGAAAAGGCAAAGCGCGAGGCGGCGGCTCTCGCGGCCGGCATTGGCAACGGCGCCCGCGCTGAAGTGCTCGCAGTCGGCATGCACTCCCGCGCCATGTCGCAGATGATTTCCGATCCGGGCCAACTACGCGCCTCCGTCGAGGCTATCGCCCCTTCCGATGAACGTAGCGATTATTCCGAACTTGGCCGGGCGATCCGTGGCATCGCCGAAGCCGAACGCGTCCCTCTGGAAGTTCACTTTTTTACCGACGCGCAGCAGACTTCGATGCCCGCTAACTTTAGCGATCTGGCCATGCCTGCCGACGCGAAACTGACCGTCCACCGCACCCGGGAGTCAGCCAAGCCCAATTGGACGGTTGAAACCGTCACCGCGTCGGGCCGCATATTTGACACAAAGAAGGCTCGCGTCCAAGCGACCATCGTTGGTTATGCAACGCCAGCCGCGAAGAAGCAAGTGAAGCTTATCGCCAACGGTAAAACGCTTGATTCAAAATCGATTGACCTCGCCGCTGACGGTCGCGCTTCGGTCGAATTCGTGTCCCTCGATAGCAGCTATGGTTTCAATAAATGCGAGATTCGCATCGAGCCGCCTGACGAGTTTCCTTCCGACGACGTCTTCCGTTTCGCCGTCGAACGCGCCGACCCCCGTCGCGTGCTCTTCGTTCACTCCAGCGACGACGCCCGTTCGCCGCTCTACTATCGCACCGCGCTGGAGGCCGCCGGTAACGGCAATTTCGTGATGGACGTAGTTACCGCCGGACAAGCCCTCAACCAATCTCCGGAGAAGTTCGCCTTCATTGTTCTCTCCGATCCCGGACCGCTGGCCCAGAGCTTTGAAGACTCGTTGAAACGCTACGTCAACGCCGGCGGCGCGGTATTGATTACCCTTGGCCGCTCTTCGGTCGGCTCCGGCAAAGTTCCTGTTACGGGAGATGCGCTTGACGGAACCCGCATCGCATCGCGCAGTGCGGAGCGTTTTTACAACATCACCTGGACGGACACCACGAATCCGGTGATTGCTAAAACCGCCGGTCTTGACCGGGTCAAGTTCTATCAGATCGTAAACGTACAAGGGCAAGGCTGGCGTCACATGGCGCGGGTATCGAACGGCAACTGGATCATGGCCGAAAAGCAGATGGGGGAAGGCCGCATCATGGTGTTGGCGTCCGCCTTCGATAACGTGGCGAACGATCTGCCGCTTCACCCAACCTTCCTGCCTTTGGTGGAGCAATCGGCTCGCTGGCTGGCGCGCGAAACGGAATCGGCTACCAACATGTTTGTGGGCGCACCCCTTGAACTTCGCACGGCACGGGAGCGTGCTACCAACATTGAGATTTTAGATCCTGACGGCAAGCGGGTTTTGTCGCTTGAAGAATCGCTCAAAGCCCAAACCATTTCACTCGATCGCGAAGGTTTCTACGAAATCCGCCGCGCCCAAGGCCGCCAATCGATGGTGGCGGTGAATGCGCCGCGGCTTGAATCGAACCTTGCCATGGTGCCGCCGGAAACTCTCGCACTTTGGGAGAATAAGGGCAAGGCTGACGCCGCCACCGGCGCACAAGCCGCCGCTTCCGATTTTGAAAAGCCGCAACCTGTCACCTACTGGCGGCCGCTATTAGCATTACTTTTACTGGCCGTATTGGCTGAAAGCTTCATCGCGTCGCGACACCTTGAAACGGGTGAGGCGGTTGACGATGAAATCGACGATAAGATACATAAGGAGGCCGCATGAACCCTCGCGAATCATTGGCAGCATATTTGAATAGAATTGAGAGCCGTTTCCGTTGGGGCGCTACTGCCCGCGGCTTGGCCATCGCAGCGCTCGCGGCCCTCACGGCGACTTGTGCGCTGGTGATCATCTTAAATTCGCTTGAGTTCGCTCCCGGTTTCGTCACCGCCGCGCGAGTAGTGCTCTTTTTGTCGATTGCTGTTGCGTTGTGCTTCGGCCTCGCCGCGCCTCTACTTGCCTTGAACCGCCGCCGTGCGGCGCATCGGATGGAAGAAAAATATCCCGAATTTCGGGAAAGATTGGTCACATTCGCGGACAAGGAAAACCAGGAGGAGCAGGATCCCTTTTTGCCACTCATCGCTGCCGACGCTTTGAAAGTTTCTGCCAATGCTGAGCCGTCTTCGATTGTGCCCAACTCCTTTATTGCCGGCTTTGCCTCCGCGGCGCTGGCTTTGTGTGGCATCCTAGCCTGGCTGATTTTCGCCGGCCCGGGCTTCATGGGTTACGGCGCCAATCTGCTTTGGGCCGGCCCGCCCCGTATTGACGCTCCAGGCGTCAATGGCTTGAACAAGGCGATCAAAGTTACTCCCGGTAGTCGTAAAGTGCGCCGCCGCATGGATCAAATGGTTACCGCGCAGTTGACCGGTTTCCATGCTCCGATCGTGAAGATGTTCGCCCGCTACCATAGTGGCAGCAAGTGGGAACAAGCGGCCATGCTTTCCCAGGGGCAAAACAACGGCTACGAGTTTCTATTTGCCGGCCTTCCGGAAAGCGTCGACTATTACGTCGAAGGGGCTGGCGTCAAGTCCGAAACATTTACCCTGACCGCGGTCGATCTTCCGAGCGTCAAGAAAATGCGTGTCACCTACCAGTTCCCCTCGTCGCTGGGAATGAAGCCGGTTACCGAAGAACCGGCTGGCGATTTGCGCGCCATTGAAGGTACCCAAGCCATTCTGAATATTGAAACCGACAAGCCCCTTACTACGGGAATGCTTGTACTGGACAACGGAACCCGCATCGAACTGAAGCCCAAGGAAGGCAACTGGTTGGAAGCGCGTGTCCCGATCACTAAGGATGGGCTGTACTACATTGCGGCGATGGATGAAGGACAACCGGTCCGTCTTACCGACGACTATTTTATTGAAGCCCGGAAGGATGCTGATCCAGTGATCCGGGTCAAGCGACCTGGGCGCGACATGAAGGTTAGCCCGATCGAAGAAGTTCCTTTTGAAATTGAAGCAACTGATGATTACGGGCTTCGCGATTTGCAACTGCACTACTCCGTAAACGGCGGAGAAGAGAAGACGCTTGCGCTTGGGGGTGGGGGCAAGGAGATCAAGGGTAAAACTATGCTCTCGCTCGAGGAATTCAATATGGTTCCCGGCGATGTCGTTAGTTTTTACGCGACGGTGAAAGATGCCAAAACAACTGCTCAGACCGATATGTACTTTCTGGAAGCGCAACCCTTCGAGAAAGAATACTCCCAATCGCAGCAGGGCGGTGGTGGAGGCGGCGGTGGTGGCGAGCAGGAAGCCAAAGTTTCCGAGCGCCAAAAAGAGCTGATCGCGGCAACCTGGAACCAGCTTCGCAACCGTTTCGCCACACCGGTTCAAAATAAGGAAAGCGCAAAGTTCCTGAGCGAACAGCAGGCCAAGTTAAGCGAGCAAGCCAAGAGCTTGGCCCAACGCATGCGAAGTCGTGAAACAGGCGGCAGCAGCGCGGAATTCGAGCAGTTCGCCAAGAACATGGACCAAGCCGTAAAGGCCATGGGTGGAGCTTCGGGGAAACTTAAGGAAGCGCAACTGCAGCCCTCATTGGCTGATCAGCAGAAAGCGCTGCAATACCTGATGCGGGCGGAAGCTATCTTCAAGCAGATCCAGGTGGCCTTCGGTAGCAAAGGCGGTGGAGGTGGCGGTGGTGGCGGAGCCGGCCGCGAGTTGGAAAGCCTTTTTGATCTAGAACTCGATACCGAAAAGAATCAATTCGAGAGTGGCCAACAAGCCTCGGCCGAACAGAAAGCCAAGGAAGTGGATGAGGCTCTCGAAAAACTAAAGCAGCTTGCCAAAAGGCAAGAAGAGTTGGCGGACGCCAGGCAACGGCAGCCCCAATCGTTCGAACAGCGCTGGCAGCAAGACATGTTGCGCCGGCAAGCCGAAGAACTTCGTAAGCAGATGGAGCAGCTTACCCGAGGCCAGCAAAGTTCGCAGCAACAAGGACAACAGGGCCAACAAGGACAACAGGGCCAACAAGGCCAACAGGGGCAGCAAGGCCAGCAAGGCCAGCAAGGACAATCCGGTCAGTCTGGACAATCCGGTCAATCAGGTCAGTCTGGCCAGCAGGGTGGGCAACAGCAGCGGCAGGCTGATCAGCAGAATGCCGGGAACCGAAATCAAGAACAAGGACCGCGAGGCCAACAGCAGCGTCAGCAGCAGCAGATGTCCCCGCAACGCGAACGGCTGCGTGAAATGGCCGGTGCAAACGATGTTGACCCTCGATTGAAGCAAGCTCTCGAGCGGCTTGATGCCGCCACTCGGGATATGCAGCGGGCAGGTGATTCAAAGCAAGGGGCTGAGACTGCGCAATCCGCGGCCGACGCTCGCCGGGCCGCCGAACGGCTTTCGGAAGCCAAAGACTTGCTGGGGGGGCTCCGTGGCCAACAGGTGTCGGACCGCGTGCGGGAACTTTCGCAGCGCACGACAGACTTGTCCGACAAGCAGAAGGATTTCAGCGAACGCCTGAAACGGGCATTTCCCAACGCCAATGCAGGCCCGCAATCTGGGCAAAGCAGCCAAGCGCTGGGCCAGGAAAAAGACGCGATGTATGAGAAGTTCCAGGGCATTGAGCGAAGCATGCAGGACGCCTTGCGGGAACTAACCAACGGTCGAAGCGATGCGGCTGGCAAGCTCCGGGAAGGTCTTAATCTAATGCAACAGGACCAAGTCGGCCTCCGCATGAAGTACAACGCTGGGAACATTAGGAACGGCTATGGGGCCCAGCCGCAGGTCCGTCAGCTTGAGGATCTAGTGACGAACGATTTGGACAAGCTGAAGAATCTTATCCAACAGGCCGAGAGATCAATCGACGGCCAAGGGCGGGGAGCGTCTGAAAAAGAAAGAGGTCTAGCTGGCGTGGAAAAGCTGCGTGAGCAAATGGAACGGATGGCTCAAGGCGGTCGGCAGGGTCAACAAGGTCAAGGCCAGGGGCAGAACGGTCAGCAAGGTCAAGGACAGAACGGGCAGCAATCCGGCAATCAGCAAGGTAAACAGGGCCAAGGTCAGGGACAAGGTCAGCAAGCGCAAGGACAGGGCCAGCAAGGCCAAGGCCAAGGTCAAGGACAGAACGGGCAGCAATCTGGCAATCAGCAAGGTAAACAAGGCCAAGGTCAGGGACAAGGTCAGCAAGCGCAAGGACAGGGCCAGCAAGGTCAGGGACAAGGCCAGGGCCAAGGACAAGGCC
>JANXXI010000363.1 GCA_025350695.1 Acidobacteriota bacterium | reverse complement strand
CTGACGGTAATCGGGGTGTACCGGCCTCATATCAGTAGGGAAACGTGGCGAGAGCAGTGGGATATTACCGCTGACGACGCTGCAACGCGTGAACACTTTGGCAAGTTGGTGCTCGTCGAGGCGATCGTGGAGTGGTTGGATGGCCCCTTTGATATGGCTAAGTTTGGGCAGATGCATGATGCCTCTCAGAACTTTCCGAGCCACATGCAGGTCGGGTATGACGAAGCATTGCTTTCACCTGATGGTGAGATTGTCATTCAGCGAGCAATGGGTTGCGTTAACGGGACCGGGCAGCTTCGGTTTGCCGCATACCTGCATTTACACGATTCGACGCGGACTCTTCTGTGGCAGGGTGGTGAGGTGACGTGCCCGCCGGTGGCGGACATCCCGGTTAGGCTGCTATTGCTGATGCCCTACAACGTCATATAAGTTCCCACAACCGGTAAGTTTCGGGACGAAAACGCAACATTCCTGCGGGCGAAAACCTGTTCCTTAAAAACTTTAGTACGGAACCCAATTCAGCGCAATTCAGTAACCCTACTAAGGTGGACTGCGAGTACAAAAAAATTCCGCTTTCCCACATCATAGTCATATGTTCAAAGACGAGGAGAAAAGTAAATTGTTCATATCCAACGCATTTCAGGGTGGAATTCGGGTGGCGGCCATTGCCGCCCTGGTGATGGGCTCCTGGTCCAGCGGACATGCTTGCGTGTTATCGGAAAGTTCTTACCCGGTAAGTCAGAATAGCTCCGAGAGTGGCGTATCTTTTGCCGCTTTTGGGGGCAGCACGGAAGGCGGGTTGGTGCAAGCGCTGGATCTGGGTAATGGCAATTGGGCTCACATGTTCGACCGGGACAATACTCTAAGGCTGGCTTCCCGCATTGCATTAAACGTTACACAGGTCGGTTACATTCTATCCTTCAATCGCGCGATCGACGATTCCCCATCAGCCAGTTCCATGGATAGAGCCAGAGGCTCGGCCGTGTACGTGATCACCGATATGGTGCGTGCGTCCCACACGTTCCAGTCCGGAGTCCAAGACGCTGAGGCTTACAACCTTCAAGCCGGTCAGTTGGACAACGTTACTTCCGATAGCGAGGGCTCCGGCAATTTGGTCTCTATCAAGCTCTCTAAATAGTACTCATGGGCTCTTCTTTGAAGTTTCGGATTTGCCCAATAATTCAGAAATAGTAACCATTTCATAGCCCCGATCTCTCAGCACCGGTAGAATGCGCGACAAGGCTTCCACCGTGGCTGAGACGTCGGGGTCTACTTCCAACCCACGCCCATCATGAAGGCAGATGATGGACCCGTTGTCGACTTTGCCTAGCACCCGCCGCTCTATTTGAGTTCCACTTAAACGCCAGTCCCGCGCCAGCACAGTCCACATGGCTCCGTTGAGTCCGCAGGCCTTTTGCGCCTTTGCCAATCCGGCCCAGCGTACGCCGAACGGAGCTCGGAACCAAACCGGCTTCGCTCCACAAGCCGCTTCAATTGCCCATTGTGTTTTCTGCAATTCTTCCAGCTGAAACGCGGCTGAAGTAAAGTCGAACCGCCGATGAGAGTAGCTGTGGTTTCCCACTTCGCACCCGGCCCCAACCACGCGTTGTGTCACTTGCGGTAGCCGGTCCACATGCTGTCCAATTTGAAAGAAAGTGGCTTTTGCCCCGTACTGCGCCAGTAGTTTAAGAATTTGCTCGGTGGATTCACTAGGCCCATCGTCAAAGCTCAGCGCCACTGCCTTACGGTGCCTTGGGCCACGCCAAACGGAAGGAGCCAGCCAATCCGCGGATCTACCCCGCACCGCCCAAGCCACCAACCCTGCACTGACGCCCAGGAGCGTCAACGCAATGGCCGGAATCACCTTGTTCCCTCAACCACGAACGGAATCGAATGGTCGCTAACAACGGCGAAGGTTCCTGGAGGAGACGTCAAAGTGAAGTAGGACCAAGGGCCGGGAATCCAGGGATATTGGGCAATCACCCTTTCATTGACCTTCACCCCCAAACCTGGGCCGCGGGATACGTTCAGGTTGCCGTCCTTAATGTCCAGCGGTTCAGCGAGAATCTGGCTTGCCAAGGGAAATTCATACATGAACTTCTGCCCTGGCTTCGAATAGAGGGGATACTCAAGCCACTGCACCACGGGCTCTGGCCAGCAGATGCCCACTTGCGCCGCGGCGGCAATCTCCAATTCCGTGCCCCAACTATGGAATGCAAACCGGATTCCGCGGCGCGCGGTTTCGGCGAATAACCGCCGTCCCATCGCGTAGCCTCCTTGGCAAACAACATCCATTTGAACGAAGTCCACCAGTTCGTTCTGGATTAGATCGAGGAAGCCATCTTCGGTCTGTTCATGCTCTCCACTGGCCAGCGGGACCAGATCTTTTTCCTTTAAGCGGCGATAGGCTTCATGGTCATCCGGCGGAAGCGGTTCTTCGAGCCAAGTGATGTCGTATTTCGCCATCTCGCCGGCCAGCATCTCCACCATTTCCGGCGGGTAGGAAAGATCCCCCATGCGCCACCAGGAATGGGCATCCACCATTAAGCCCAGATCGGGCCCGGCGTCTTTCCGCATTCGGGCAATGGTGGCAAGGTCTTTTTCGGGACCCATCGCCGGGCGCATCTTGTAAGCTTTGAAACCCAGATCGCGGGTTAGGGCGGCCTCCAGTCCATATCCTTCCGGCTCCATATACATTCCCGCCGAACCGTAAAGCCCAATCGTATCCCGCACCCGGCCGCCAAGCAGTTCCGACACGGGCATGCCCATCGCTTTGCCCATCAAGTCGTAGAGCGCTACTTCCACAGTGCAGTAAGTTTTCATCAGATCGGGCCGCGATTGCATGTGGCGGTCAAACTGCACCCGCAACGCATCCGCATCGGCCAGCACGCGGCCTACAAGGAAAGGACCAATCAGATCCGTAATCGCCTGATGCGCCTTTTCACTACCTTCACCGGGCGCATAACCAACCAGGCCATTCTCAGTCTCGACACGGATCAACATGGCGTCCCGTTTGACGATTTTTCTAGTACCGCCGTAGTATTTCAGTTCGATTGGCTGGGGAAAGGGATAAGAGAGCAGGTGGGAGCGGACGCTACGAATCTTCATGTCTTTACACTAATGAGCTTATCTCGAATGCGCCGTTGGGTGGTACATGCCAAAAATAAGGCCGTGACACTGGTCAGGTGCCGCGGCCCGAATTGCAGAGGAAGCCGGTTCCCCGGTTCGGAGGTCGCCGGGGTTCTTCATCCGCAGAGGAGAGGAAAATGAAAGTCAAAAAATGTCAGGAAAGCAATCCACCATGTCCCAGACAAGCCACTTCCCATCCGGAGACAGGGTATTGCGAGAGAAGCGGAGGCAGCAGCAAGTCCAACACATTCGGTTTGGCCGACCTGAAGCATCCGGGCGCCGAGATTACCGGAATACCGTCCTTGTATCCCATGAGCAGAAGATTACCGGGCTCAACCGGCGCTAGGAAGCGCTCCATCGTACAGCCAATCGAACGCATGGCCATTCCGATTACGTCGTCCGGGCCAGCCGGAGCGGTGGTTGAAGCGATCATAATGACCGTCGGCCGGGAAGCTAGTAACTGCTCCAATCCCTTGGCGACGCTGGCCACGTCTTCGGTGACCCCAATGCTGAAACACGAAGGAATGTTCAGACGCTCCAATCGCTGCCGCACTACGCAGGAAAAAAGTTGTCTCGCCCGATTCCCCTGCATCGCATCGCTGTAAATGACACCCACTCTTGGTTTATCAATGGGACGAGCTTGCAGAATAGGACCGCGCTCTTGAATCATATTCACAATCGCTTCGAGCTGCGCCCGATCCACCGCGAACGGTGCGCTCTTGATGGTCGCAACCCGCTGGTCCTTCAGCCCATAACTAAAATTAGTGACAGTGGCGATTACAATCGCCGCGGCGTTGTTGATCTGTTTCAAAAGATCGTCATCAACCAACAAGGCGCAGTTCTGAGTGGCGAACAAGTTAGCCCTGCCCCCTGCCGCAATCCTGATTTCAAGCGCCCCCCGCGCCATTTCTTGAGCAACGGCGAGTACTGCTTCATCCTCGCTGACTTCGCCTTCCTCAAGCCTCGTGACTCCAACCATGTCCATGCCTTCCACGGCCAGCATCTTTATGTCTTCGTCGTTGATCTGGTGGCCCTTGGAGAGCAGCTTCTTTCCGCCCGGTTTGAAAATAGTGGTACAGAGTACACGTCCGGTGGATATCTTTACATCAATGGTCTCGGTGGTCATGAATTGAGGTCTCCCCTTTACACTCATACACTGGCACAAATGGAGGATGAAATAGCAAAGTTGATAGTGGGGCTATCGACTCTCTAGTCCTATGCGTTCCAGTACTACGATTTATAAGCTTTAATTCTTGCTTAGTAATAGTGCGCTTGGGAAGGGAAATATCTCAACGTTTTCATGGTCTTTTGCGGGTAGAAATCCTTGACTACGGTGTTTCGCATACCAGTACTATTTTTAGGCAATGAATGTAAACCGCTGAGAAAACACCTTAAATGCCTCCTAGTACTACTTATGAGAAATACCCCCTTGTGTGGGTATTTTCCACCCTCAGGCGCGCAAACGCTTCAGCATGGCGATCTCATCACAAGCTTGAAATTTCGGGCACCGCAAGCAGTCTTTCCACGCCTTGAGGGGCAGTTCCTCGCGGTCGACCACTCGGTATCCCAACTTTCCGAAGAATCCATCGACATAGGTAAAAGCGAACAGACTGGCCAGATTGTGCTCCAGCGCTTCTTTTTCCAACGCCAGCACAATGTCGCGTCCAAGTCCGTGTCCCTTCCAGTCTGGATGCACCGCGAGGGAACGGATTTCCGCTACCTTGGGACTGTAGAAGTGGAGCGCTCCACAAGCCACCAAGTGTGGCCCGGCGAAAGCGACCACGAAGTCGCGAATATTTTCAGCCATCTCAAACTCAGTCCGAGGCAGCATGATGCCTTTGGCTGCGTAATCGTTGATCAGCGTCAGCAAGGCGGGAATGTCGCGCATGGTTGCACCGCGAACTTCCACCGGTCCCGGGGTGACCGGAACTGGCGGCAGAACTTGCGGAGTCTGAATTGTGACTAACGATTCCATGAGCCCTCCTACCTAACGGACGAACTTTGTCCCTACCGCCTCATCCGACAACAGCCGTTGCAAAATTCCTGGGGTCCCGCCCTGGGCAATCAGCACTTCCGATACGCCTGCGGTTAAGGCAGCTTCGGCAGCGTTCAGTTTCGCCTGCATGCCCCCGGTGGCAATCCCATCCTGAATCAACTTCCGGCTGTCAGCCATTGTCAAAACCGGAATCACTTTTCCGTCGGCTGCGCGAACTCCGTCCACATCGGTCAGAAACAACAATTTCCCGGCCCCGAACCCCGCCGCGCAAGCCACCGCCATTTGATCGGCATTCACGTTGTAAATGTTCCCCATCCGGTCCCCGGCCACACAGGCTACAACAGGAACAAACCCGCCTGCTGTCAGCA
>JANXXI010000357.1 GCA_025350695.1 Acidobacteriota bacterium | reverse complement strand
CGCGCCATCCGATGGCGAGGCAGGACCCAGGGTGGCTGTTGTAAATGAGGCTTTCGTCAAGCATTTCTTTCCGGGCCAAAATCCCGTTGGCAGACGGTTTGAATAAGGGGAGAGTAAAAAGCCCAAGTACGATATTGAGATGATCAGGCTTGTCAAGAATAGTAAGTACACCGATATGAGGGAAGCGCCCCCTCGAATGTTCTACTTACTTTACTATCATCAGGAGCGCCACTACGACCTTTCTTTCTAGGTCCGTACCGTCAAGGAGCCTGAGGTAATTGTGGAACACTATTCGCCGAGACTCGCGAGACAGGAATCCGCATGGTGCTGGGCTGCTCCCATCTGGTGCACGGTGGTTCGTCCCTGGGTGAAGCCGTAGCAATGCTTTGCTTGGCGCTTTGACTGGCATGGGTTTAGCTCTGGCCCCTTGGTCGATACATTGAAAGTTCTCCTATATTATGAAGCCTTTCGACGGAACGGTGTCATCCGGAGCAGTGGTTTTAGGCTGCCGTTACAACTGCTGCAGCCTATTTACCGGCCAGGTGTGCTAGTCGCGTTGACCCAATGGAAGCGCTTAGGCACGAGTAGTACTAGTAGCCTTCAAGCTATTAGTACTTCTATGCGTTACTCGTTGATCAACTTACTAACTAGTGCTCAGATAATTAACAAATCGTGTCGCTAAGATTTCCACAATTGGGAATATTTGGAAAAGTTCATGTCAATAGTACTTTTAAGTACTTTTCTATTTACTTTGACGTGGTAGTCATGTTACTTTTACCTGTCGGCAGTGCAGCATCTCCCCCGATGCATCCGCCATCCGCGAAGGAAACACGTGGACTCAGTGCTGTTGGCGCACTGGCAAGAAGCCGGACTCCCAACTTAGTATTGCTATGCGTCTGAAGTTTACTTTGTACCTGTTGCAAAGGATATTACTTTACACGCATTGCTCTAATTGTGTTCGTTTGATCGAGGCAATTGTTCCAATTGTGATCATGTAGGAAATCTGTGTCCGAAGGACACCCGGGCTCCTGTGTGCGCATTTAACGGGCAATTCGTTGAGGGGGATAGTTGATTTTCCAAACCGCAAATTGCAAATCGAAGCCGTCAGTTTTCCAGTTTTTCCATTCAGATGTGGTATTTCGTCCATTTTGTCTAATTCGCACTTCAGAACCATAACTTACACATTAATCTATCAGCAAAAGGGGATCTCTAAGATCATGAAAAAAGCATTTCTACTTACATTACTAACATTCGCGCCCTATTCTTGGGGCGCGTTACTTACTTTCCAGGCAGCCGGTTCCGTGGAACCTGGCTTCTTCAACGTAACCATTGATGGCGTGTTGAATAACAAATTGCTCTGTGACGAATTTGTCAACGTTACTGCCGGACAATACAATTCACTTGTCGTCACGTTGGCTGATGTTCAAGCGAACAATCTTAACGCCCAATCAACAACATTACGGCGAGCCGGGGTTTCCGCCACGAAAACCCTAGCTATCTACACTTACATCGCGTATTTGGATGGCCTTGCCTATGCCGCTCCACTCGCGACTCAGGCCCTGACTGCCGGCGATGTCGTTCTGGCTAACAGGTGGATGGTGGACGGCGCTAAGGAGGGTAAGTCAGCCCTCATCGCCGATGGAGTTGGCGCTGGAACAGGCACTCTGACTACTGGGGCCAGGACTCTGCTGTCCCAGGCTCAATCGCAAGTCAGTATTTCGGTGGATCCTAACTTCAAGATCTACACGAGTCCGTTGAAATCAGATGGAACTCGTCTTACACAGGAACTAACTGGCTCCGGTGGCGGCGCCGTGCCGGAGCCCGTTACCGCTCTATATCTGGGCGCGGGACTTGTCGCGATGGGATTGGCTCGAAAGTCAAAGAGAAATTAGTGACATGGAGCGGATCGCAACTTGGCGGAATCATCTCGTGGCTAAGTTGCGGTCCGTTCCTCTAAATGAGCATTACAAAAAGAATCGAATTGCCTAGCTCAGGCAGTCAACAGACTCCTAAAGAGGATTAATCTAATGAAACAATTACTACTTGCCTCAATTCTCATTCTTGCCCCGTCTTCCTGGGGCGCCCTATTGCAGTATGAAACGGTCGGTTCAGTGAACCCTGGCTTCTTGTTTTTCACAATCGATGGTAAACAACATCAGCGTCTATTGTTCGACGAGTTTAACCCTAACGTAACGACAAGCATGTACAACTCCACTGTCGTGACGCTCGCCGACTTAATGACCGATAACGCCGGCGCGCAAATGACAACGTTGCGCATGAGTGGAGTCAGTTCGTCCACCGCGCTTATATTTTACACCTATGTAGCGTACTTGGATGCCAAAGCTTATGCGGGGACCGCTCAAGCCTCAGATGTTGTCTTAGCTAATCGATGGATGATCGATGGGTTAAAGAATGGGAAGACGGTCGACTTCCTGCGCGAGGGAAACACTGGTGGCAGTGGCCCTCTCTCGCAAGGAGCGATGAACCTGTTAACAGAGGTTCAGTCCCAAGCGTCGTTCTTCATCAACCCGACGTTCAGAATTTTCACCAGTCCGCTTGATGCTTCCCACGCCAGGCTGACCCAAGAACAGACTGGTTACATAGACGATCCTGCAAGCGGAGCGGTCGCGGAACCGAAAACGCTTCTAGGGTTTGCCGTGGGACTAAGCGCCATTGCTTTCTTACGGTGGCGAAAGTTAGCCTTGATGACCGATACCGCCACCAGCGAAGGTTGAACGGATAACCGAGGGGCACCGGCCCCAGTTGTTCCAAAGTGCAGTCGCCCTCCGAGGATCCAAACGACCTACAGGATTCTCTTGATCGGTGACTGCATTTTTCTATTTACAAGGCTATAGTAGTTATGGTACTTTCATAATCGACAGTGAGCACCTCCCCCGCTCATTTAAGTATGCATGCGGAGGTATCATACAGGTGGCCAACTCGCGGTCATTTCCCCCTTCCCCATAACAGTGCTATCGAACAAGCAAATCTTGATTATTCGACTCGAACTGTCTTGCAGTGGCACTTGGTTTGATATACGCGCATGATCCCGATGGATCGGGTTCCGGCGGAGTCGATCGTTGCTATTCTAGTGCCCTGAAAATTGTGGCCTTATTTCAATTCAAGGACAATTGGTATGGGTAGAGTACTTATTCTTGCCTGTTGGGCTATTCACGCTCAGTTACACGGGGCGCTCATGCAGTTCGAGACCTTTGGATCTCAGAACCCGGGATTCTTCTTCACCATTGACGGAAGAGCCGGCCAAAAGTTGTTATGTGACGAGTATTATCCAAATGTCACTACACTGCTCTACGATTCAACCGTTGTGACGCTTGCCGATGTCTTGGTGGACAATGCTTCGCCAACATGGGGTTAGCGCTTCGATGGCCTTTACTTTTTACTCGTATGTCGCGTATTTAGATGCGAAAGCATACGCTGGCCAGGCGCTCGCCGCGGATGTTGTGCTTGCTAACCGGTGGATGATTGATGGATTGAAGGAGGGAAAGTCTGGTAATTTCTTGCACGATAACACTACTGGCGGCACCGGCCCTCTCACGAATGGAGCTATGGCGCTGCCGCAAGAAGTGCAGTCGCTGGCAGTGGTTCCGCTCAACACGGCTTTTCAGATATACACGAGTCCGGTTGATCGCAGGGGACTTCGACTGACGCAAGAACAAACTGGATTTGCGGGAGTGCCCGAGCCATCGGCGATGCTGGCCCATGTGTTTGGGCTTGGCGTCATTGTTCTCTTTTCGCGTATTTGTCCGAATAGAGCGCATCTAAAGTCAAAGGGACACGATGGCTAACTAAACGGGCGACGGCGCGAAGCAAGCTGACGTCGTCGCCCATTCCTTTGGAATCGCATGGGATTGTGACGTGGGGCTTGCCCTTCAGTATTTTTTCTATCCACGTACAACAATTCCTACGGCCGCCGACCTCGACAAAAACGCGGGCGCCATTGGCATGGACTTTTCGAACAAGACGCGGGAAGTCGACGACTTTGCAGTAAGCGTCGGCTATCGCATTCTTAAGATTTTCCCGCGTCAATTCCAAGGGCAAGTAAGTGGCCGAGGAGAAGAAATCGATGCCCTGAACCGCGGTTGTGGGTAAGTCGTGGATTGCGGCGAATTCGGCTCGCTCGCTGTGGACCGCTTGGCAATGGATGGTCAGGTTCACAGGAATTTCAATCGCGGTTGCCCCTAACTTATCGAGCACTCGGCGGCAGGCGGCAGGCTCGCCGCCCAGCACCACTTCCTCTAATGTGTTGATCACCGAAACATAGGCGCGAGATTCGTCCTTAACCGCGTCAAACGCCTCCGCCATAGTTGCGCGGACAGTGTAGGATTTCCATCTCACCGGCTCATCGTCACGCAAACCCCAGTGAGCGCGAATGGCATCCATCGGCCCATGCAGACGCGTGTGGAATGTCGGGGAGCGGTCGAGGTGATTGGTAAGCAACGTAGGTTCAGGCCAGACGCCGAGGGCTGCCAGCATCATGGGCTCGCCGAAGCTGTAACCCATTGCGCTAGTGGGCTTGACACCGAACACCTCGCGGAGCATCATGGTGAAAATAACTGCTGTGCTGATGGCTACTTCGCCCACGCCGATGATGTTGCGGTAGAAGCCGGAATCAGCGGACTCCTCGCACGGGTACATTTCTTCGACGTGCAAATAACGTGCCGACTGGCTGTTGGAAAGCGAATCGAAGCGGTCGAGCAACGGGGGAGCCAGCGCGAATAGATCAGAGGCGATGCCCACGTAAGGGCTTCCCACTCCAGGGTAGACGAACGCGACACCCCCATCGCCCTGTGGCGCGGCGGTGAAGTAACTGCCTGCCGGGGTCTTCGCTTCTCCGTTTTCCGCGAATGCCTTGGGCAAGTTGCGGCGCATCACGTCGATTTCCTTCCGGAGCCCGGCTTCGTCGCGGGCAATTAACGCCATGGCGAAGGGCGCGTCCTGTTGGTATTCGGATCGCCAGGTATTAGCAAATTTATCGAGATCCGTGATGATGTGTTGTTCGAGCAAATCGAGTTTACTCAACAGGTGGTTCCGATCCGTTGCGCTTATGGGAAAGAGCTTGACTGATCGCCAGGGGAAGGTGGATTGTGGCCTTGGTCCGGGGCATTCAACAAGGTGGAATTGGCCGCCATCGGGGAACTTAAGATTCACATGCCGCTCTTCGCTAGTCAGCCATGGGCGCCGTGAAGCGCGGGTTTCCGATGGGGGCAGGAATCGGAGGTAAAGAGCGAGGGCGGCAGTCTCTAGGCAGGCGAATGGCTCGGCTGTTTCACTTGGGGGCGCTGATCGAATCAAAGCGTAGATCGTATCGCCATCGCGGCGAGCGGCGGCGGTGGACCTTAGAGTCACTGAACCAGCGGAGGCAGAGGCGGCCTCGCTGACTGAAGCGATGGCTGCTATCAATTGCTCCGAGTTCAGGCCGCTGAAGGGTGCTCCTTCAAATAAAGATCGGGCAATGGAGGGGATTCCTTCGAGGGCTGTGATGGCAATGTCGGGCACGAAATCCTAGTATAAAGCTTTGCTGATTTTGCTCAGTGCACTATAATGTCGTACGTGAAGACCGAATGCCTGGGATTTTGGGGTAGGTTAAAGTAGTTCGAGGGCTTCCAGGTCGGATTGAATTCTATTGAAGCGTGACGCTTCGAGTTTCTGTGAAATATCCCCCAATGCTGGTCCTGAATCGAGCCCCGGCCTTGGTTTCTCCAACGCGAACTTCAGGGGTGGTTGTAAGATCAATCCAAAGCACCACGGGTTGATTGGATTTTCCGCCCGATATTATTGCCAAATCCTCGGTTGCGATCTCAACGCGGCCGGCGCTGGCATCGGCGAAGCAGCCAATGGCCTGCGATGGAGCGCTATTCAGGTTAAGGAGCAAGCGCACAATGTCCCCTGGTTTGTAGCCAACGCTATTCCAACTCACCACCAATTTTCGGTCCTGAGGTATTACGGTATTGGGTTGCACACTTACTTCGCGAAGTGGATTAACCGGAACATGCCATTCGAAATAATAGACGCCTTTCGATTCGGTGCCCGTAATTTCCCAAATGCCTGGCTCAATCGCGGGAAGCGTGGCTTGGGAAGATTCAGATTCAAGTGCGGGTTTCAACGCTGCCACGATTCCACTGGGGCTCTTCACTGAAAGCTTGGATTCGCCAAGAAAATTGATGGTCCGAAGGTCCCCGCAGTCAAGTGGCGATCTATAGGGATCCAAAATGAAGCTTCCTGGGCCACGACCACCAGCGGACGAAAAAACCGATTTTGTTATATTGCAACCCATAACGGGAGTGGTATTCGGGTGAACGGGAGAATGTGGATCGAAAAGCCCTTCTGCGGTATGAGATCCAAAACGAGCCGAGACGGAAATTGGCGGTTCGTACCCTAGAGCCGAACTGAAATACATATTCCCAAACGGTATGCACTTCCCCGCGTCCAGCGCCGCCAATTCCTCTTGACTAAACCCACCCGGATGAGGGCAAGGGTTCTCATCCTTACTCACCGGCAGAAATAGGGAATCCACAGCCCCTCCATTCACATAGACCTTCACCGCGGAATAGCAATTGGCCTCGGCGGTTGGGGGCGTCTCAAAGTCAACAAAGTCAAAACCACCACTATCCTTTCGAAGCTTCACGGGACCTACATCAATGCCCGGATTGCCGATCTTCACCGCGATCACGCTCGGCTCCGGAGTTCTTCCCAATCCGGTCGCCAGCAGCGTCGCTTGCTTTCCTGTCTGCAAGGGGTTAGCAAGACCAACAGGCATACCATTCTTGAGGGCGCTCGCCTGCCAACTAACACGAGGATCATGGATCAGTTCAAAGTTGGCCTTCACCATTTCCAAAGTCACAGAATTCTGATCGTCTGGATGCTGCACCACCATCTCCGCTTGGCCAAAACCTGCATCCATGGGAAGTTGCACTGCATAACCGCTAGAATGCGGCCCGTCGAGCTTTCTGACAATGGCGAGTTCCCGTCGTGCCCCGTCTTGTTGAAACAGAATCTTCGGCTGGACTCGAAAATAACGGTCCTTTTCGGGAGGATTAAAGTTTGCTTCAACCGTAACAATGGCCAAGCTGCCCGGCGCGAAACGAGGACCAAGCGGGCCATCGAAAAAGAGGCCCGATGTTTCAAGAGGAAGAGTTATGTCCCGGTAGGCTATCGAATTCAAATGCGTGAGATAAACAGGACGAAAGCCCATCGAAATATTGGGGAGCAATAAGGCGGCCAATAATAAGCGCACTCCTTTTCATTATGGGTCCCTTTCAGCATAAAGCAATCCCCCCGATCGAGGACTGCTGCTCCCCTCATTTACGGTCCCTAATTTCGATCACCACAGCTATTACAAAAACCTTACAATTCAGTACCTTGCAGTGGTAGATGCTTAGAGTGGAAGAACAGGATTCGAAATGTTCCTCGTGTGTCTTCTCTGCTGTTAAGGATACTGATTGAGCACCGTTGAACTAGCGATTAACGAACCGTCCCGCACCGTCTATCTGGTCCGTGAAGATTCTCATTCTATTGGGGTTGCGGTAGACCCTCCCTCGGTGCCCATAGGCATGCTTCCGGGCATATTACCGGAAAACTTGGGCGATTCCACGATGCACGAGGCCCATGGGGTCCGATACGCCTACATCGCCGGGGAGATGGCGAATGGCATCGCCACAGCGCAAATGGTCGAGGCCATTTGTCGCGAAGGTATGCTGGGATTTTTTGGTGCAGCTGGTTTGGGGCTTGCTGAGATTGAAAAAAACCTGATTCGGCTGGAGGCTTCGTGCGCTCGCCTGGCGTGGGGTTCGAATTTGATCCACTCGCCACAAGATCAAGAGCTTGAAGAGAAGACGGTTGACCTTTATCTGGCGCATGGAGTGAAGCGTGTTTCGGCCTCCGCGTTCATGGGGGTCAGGCCTAGCATTGTTCGCTACTCCTATACTGGCATTCACACAGGGGCAGACGGGTCGATTGTTCGACCCAATCATGTATTCGCGAAAATTTCAAGGCCGGAAGTGGCGCGGCAGTTTCTGTCACCCGCCCCTGAGGCCATGTTGCAAGCTCTGGTAGAAAAGGGCGGGTTGACTCGCGAAGAGGCGGCTTTGGCTCGGAATTTGCCGGTGGCCGAGGACTACACTGTCGAAGCAGATTCTGGCGGTCACACCGATAACCGTCCACTGGTTGCCTTGCTGCCAACCATCATGAGTGTGCGCGACGAGATTGCGGCCAAGTACAATTACACGCGGTCGATTCGTGTTGGGTGCGGAGGCGGCCTTGGCACTCCATCGGCTGTGGCGGCTGCATTTTCGCTAGGCGCGGCTTATGTGATGATCGGGTCGGTTAACCAATGCACGCGCGAGAGCGGTCAATGTGAACATGCCAAGAAGCTGCTGTCTCAGGCGGGACTTGCCGATGTGATGATGGCCCCTGCCGGAGACATGTTTGAATTAGGTGTAAAAGTTCAGGTACTGAAGCGCGGCACCTTGTTTGGCATGCGTGCGACCAAGTTATGGGAGCTGTATAACCGGCACGAATCGCTCGAAACTCTACCGGCGCCGGTGATTCTGCAATTGGAAAAGGATATTTTCAAGAAGCCACTGGCCCAAGTATGGGAAGACACGCGGCAATACTTCCTGCAACGCAAGCCGGAAGAGGCTGACCGCGGCGATAAAGATCCCAAGCACCGCATGGCGCTGGTGTTTCGCTGGTATCTGGGCCAATCGAGCCGCTGGTCGATTGGCGGGGACAAAACCCGCGTGATGGATTATCAAATTTGGTGCGGCCCGGCTATGGGCGCATTCAACGAGTGGGCTGCGGGATCATTCCTTGAAGATCCGGCCAATCGCGGCGTGGGTGAGATCGCATTGAATCTCATGCACGGCGCGGCATCGATTACACGCGCGCAGCAATTGCGCGCATCGGGCGTGAATGTACCTTCGCGGATGTTTCATTATCCGCCGCGCCCACTTACTGCAAATTTCGGGAGAGCTGCACATGTCTAAACAAACTAATCAAATTAGGTCATCCCCTATTGCCATTGTTGGTCTTAGCGCGCTGTTTCCAGGATCGAATACCGCCCAGGGTTTTTGGCGCGATATCGTCAACGGTCGCGACTTGATTTCCGACGTTCCACCGACGCGCTGGTTGATTGAAGATCATTACGATCCTGATCCGAAGACGCCGGATAAGACTTACGCCAAGCGTGGGGCTTTCCTGGGTGACATCGGCTTCGACCCGATGGAGTTCGGTGTTCCCCCTTCGGCGATCAATGCGACGGATACTTGTCAGCTATTGGCTTTGATTGTGGCCAAGCGCGTGCTTGATGATGCGTTGAATAGCCAGTTCAAAGAGATTGCCCGTGAACGGGCCAGTGTGATTTTAGGCGTTACCAGCGGCCAGGAATTGTTTCTTGAGGTTGCCAGTCGCATGCAACGGCCCGTATGGGTGAAGGCATTGCGGGAGAGCGGCATTCCGGAAGATGAAGCGAAGATTATTTGCGACCGCATCTCTAACTCCTACGTGCCGTGGCAGGAGAACACGTTCCCTGGATTGTTGGGTAATGTGGTGGCGGGCCGTATTGCTAACCGCTTTGATTTGGGTGGAACTAACTGCGTTACTGACGCGGCTTGCGCCAGTTCGCTATCGGCTTTGCGCATGGGTATCAGCGAATTGCAGCTTGGTCATTCGGACCTGGTGATCACTGGCGGCGCGGATACGTTCAACGATATTTCCATGTTTGTATGCTTCTCGAAGACGCCCGCGCTCTCGCCAACCGGCGATTGCCGGCCGTTCTCGGCGAAGGGCGACGGAACGGTTCTGGGCGAAGGGATGGCGATGTTCGCCATGAAGCGGCTGGAAGATGCCGAGCGCGATGGCAACCATATTTACGCCGTGATCAAGAGTGTAGGATCTTCCTCTGATGGACGGTCAAAGAGTATTTATGCACCGTTGTCGGAAGGACAAGCCAAGGCCTTGCGCCGGACATACGAACAGGCCGGTTATGGACCGGAGACGGTTGAGCTAGTAGAAGCGCACGGCACTGGTACGGTGGCCGGGGACGCGGCGGAGTTTGGTGGCTTGACGCAGGTGTTTGGGCCGGCGGCGAAAGATGGCGAGAAGCAGTGGTGCGCCATTGGTTCAGTGAAGTCGCAGATTGGACATTGCAAGGCGGCGGCTGGTTCCGGCAGCTTGTTCAAAGCTACGCTGGCGCTGCATAACAAGACTCTGCCGCCGACGCTCAAAGTGGATCAACCGAATCCGAAGCTGAACATCGGTGAGACGCCGTTCTACATTAATACCGAAGCCAGGCCATGGGTGCGTGGCAGCGATCATCCGCGTCGCGCGTCGATGAGTTCGTTCGGTTTTGGTGGAACTAACTTCCACGTAGCGCTTGAAGAGTATACTGGCCCGGCGCCAAAGCCCGCGCGTTGGTGGAATGCTTCGGCGGAGTTGGTGGTGCTTTCTGGCGCTAACGCGGCTGGGTTGGCCAAGCAGTGCCGTGAGTTGGCTACGAAGCAATTACCGATGTCTCACGTGGCCCTCGAAAGTCAGCTCGGATTCGATGCAGGTAAGAGCCATCGGCTGGCTGTGGTGGCGGAGAGCGCTGCTGACCTATCGCAGAAATTGAAGAAGGCGGCTGATCAGGTTGAAGATGGAACGAAGACCGGTAATTTACTGATCGCTCCCGGCGTGTATTATTCAAATGAAGCGAAGCTCGGCAAGATGGCATTCCTGTTCCCCGGACAAGGTAGCCAATACCTGGGCATGACGGCCGATGTGGCGATGACCTTTGAAGAAGCGCTGCATGCTTGGGATCAAGGTTCTGAGTTCGCCAAAGTTGCATTCCCGCCGCCTGGCTTTTCAACGGAAGAACGGGAGGCCAAGTTTCGCACTTTGACGCAGACCGAAAATGCGCAGCCCGCAATTGGCGCGGCCAGTGCGGCATTGCTGGCAGTACTTACTAAGTTGGGATTGAAGCCGGATGCAACGGGCGGCCATAGCTTTGGTGAGATCACAGCGTTGTATGCTTCGGGCGGAGTAAGTTTGAAAGCCATGCTTGAAATCGCCCGTAAACGTGGCGAGTTGATGTCGCAGGCATCGAGCGTGGCCGGTGGGATGTTATCGGTCCGCAAGGACGCGGCCACTGTAGAACAGCTCCTAAAAGAGTGGGGCTTGGCCGTTGTGGTGGCCAATCACAATAGTCCTCAGCAGACCGTTGTCTCTGGCGCGGCCGATGTTATTGCTGAGGCGGATCTCCGCTTTACCGCTGCTGGGTTGAACGTAACCCGGCTGCCTGTTTCAACAGCCTTCCATTCGCCGCTGGTTGATTCGGTTGTGCCGGAATTCAAGCAATTTCTGGCCAATGAGCCGGTGGCGGCTCAGACGATTCCTTGTTATTCGAATCGGGATGGCCAACCGCATCCGGCTGAACCCGACGAGTTGCGCAAGCGTATAGCGGAACAGATAGCATTGCCTGTTTTTTTCCAGACCATGATTGAACGGATGCATGCAGACGGCATTCGCACTTTCGTTGAAGTTGGGCCGCACGCGGTACTAACTTCACTTACTAAGTCAATTCTTGGTGACAAGCCGCACTTTGCCATTAATCTGGACCGCCAGGGGGCGAACGGTGTGATGTCGTTGTGGCAGGGCCTTGCGCAGTTGGCGGTGCTTGGCGTGCCGATGAACTTTGCGGCGCTTCGGGCTGGCCATGCGTTGGAGCCCATTGAGAATGCCAGTGCGTCGAAGTTCCTGATTCCGATTAATGGTGGAAATCAAGGGCGGCCATATCCTCCGCAGGGCGGCGCTGCGGCATTGCCTGCGCCGGTTAAGAAGGCTCCACCCGTGCAGCCGCAGGTGATCGTTAAGGAAGTGATTAAAGAGGTGGTGAAACAAGTGCCGGTATCGAACTCTTCCGTTCCAGCTATCGCAGCGCAGAAGACGAGCGCCCCGGCAGCTTCGTCACCTGGGCCTTTGTCTGCCTATCAAGTGTTTCAACAATCGATCAGCGCGGCGCATGGTAAGTGGCAGGATGCATTTGCTAAAGGTCATGAAGGGTACTTGAAGGCGATGGAAGCAGCTTACCAGAGCACCATTGGCGGGGCCGCTAGCGTCGCTTTGCCGACTGCTGTCCCGGCGGCTGTGTTTGTTCCTGCTCCGGCGCCCGTTGCCCAGCCGGTTGCTGTAGCAACTCCGGCTCGACCCGCGCCTGTTTTGAATCCAGTGATTGTGGCTACAGCTGCCGCGCCAACAGCCAACATTCACAAATTACTGCTAGCTTTGATTGCGGATAAAACAGGTTATCCGGAAGAGATGCTGGAACCGGCAATGGCCCTTGAAGCGGATCTTGGCATTGATTCGATTAAGCGAGTGGAGATCTTCTCCGCGTTGCAGGAAAAGATGCCTGGGCTTCCGGAAATGGATCAGACCCAGATTGCCGGCCTACGGACGATTGCCGATATTATTGATCACCTCGGAGCGGAAGCGCCGATTCCAGCGAGCCGCGACCGGAAGGAAGCGGTCACTCCACCCAGTGGCGACCTTCAACCCATTCTTCTTGCGTTGATCGCTGAGAAGACGGGCTATCCGCAAGAGATGTTGGAGCCTTCGATGGCGCTGGAGGCGGATCTTGGAATTGATTCCATCAAGCGTGTGGAGATCTTCTCGGCATTGCAAGAAAAGATTCCGAGCTTGCCGGAAATGGACCAAACTCAGATTGCCGGATTGCGGACGATCGGCGATATCATTGCGCACATCGGTGTGGGAGTACCGCTCCCTAGCAGTCACGGCTCGCAAACGCCGATTGCTCCCCAGGCGGACCTCAAGCCAATCCTATTAGCCTTGATTTCCGAAAAAACTGGCTATCCGGAAGAAATGCTGGAACCTTCGATGGCGCTTGAAGCGGATCTTGGAATCGATTCGATTAAGCGCGTCGAGATTTTTTCGGCACTGCAGGAACGTGTTCCTGGTATGCAGGAGATGGATCAGACTGAGATTGCCGGGTTGCGAACGATCGGCGACATTATTGCTCATCTGGGCGTGAGTGCACCGCTCCCTCTCGGTCTCGACTCGCAAACACCAGCGGCGCCTTCGACCGATCTGAAGCCCCTACTCCTGGCTTTGATTTCTGAAAAGACTGGGTACCCGGAAGAGATGCTGGAGCCCGCCATGGCGCTTGAAGCGGACCTTGGCATTGACTCAATTAAGCGCGTTGAGATTTTTTCAGCGTTGCAGGAACGCGTTCCTGGCATGCAGGAAATGGACCAGACCGAGATTGCCGGACTGCGTACGATTGGCGATATCCTGGCGCATATTGGAGCGGGGGCAACGGCTGCTCCTGCTCCTACACAGACATCGTCCCCTGCTAATCCTGCTGCTGATCTGAAACCTATCGTCCTTGCTTTGATTTCTGAAAAAACCGGTTATCCGGAAGAGATGTTGGAGCCTTCGATGGCTCTTGAAGCGGACCTTGGCATTGACTCGATCAAGCGCGTTGAGATCTTCTCCGCGTTGCAAGAAAGGGTCCCTGGTATGCAGGAAATGGACCAAGTGCAGATTGCCGGTCTGCGCACGATTGGGGATATTGTTGCGCATATCAGTGGCGCTGGAGAACTGCTCCCTAACGGTCACGGCTCGCTGGTGGCTCCTGAGCCAGTGCCCGTCGTACTCAAAGAAGTGTCACTTCGCTTTGAGGTGGCAACGCGCCGCGTTGACCCCTACGGTCACATCACACTGGACAAGACCGATGGCCCCGTCTTCATTCTCGATGACGGAAATGGCGTTGCGGCGGCGATGGAAGCGATCCTAAGCAACAAGGGCTACGAAGTACATCGAACCACCTCCGCAATTCCTGGCGCTACAGCGGTGATTTGCCTTGCTGGGCTGCAAACTTTCGAGACAACACAACAGGCCATCGCGGCGAATCATACCGCGTTTGAAGCGGCGAAGACCGTGGCCCCGAACTTTGCTAAGAATGGCGGGGTCTTCGTTACCGTGCAGGATACGGGTGGAGATTTTTCGTCGCCTGATCCGATCCGCGCGTGGGCGGGCGGACTCACCGGTCTTGCCAAGACGGCGGCGCTTGAATGGCCAAAAGCTCGTGTGAAGGCTATCGACATTGAGGTAGCTCAACGGACACCAGCGGAAGTAGCTGAGGCTATTGTTGGAGAATTGCTCAAGGGCGGACCGGAAACGGAAGTGGGGTTGACGGCAGCGGGGGAACGGCTTGTGTTGGAAGCGACGCAGGCGGAAACGAGCGGCCCGGCGCACAAGATTGATTCCAACTCCGTGATCATCGCCACCGGTGGAGCACGTGGTGTTACAGCCATTTCCCTCCTGAAGCTAGCGCAAACGGCATCTCCGAAAATCATTCTGCTTGGACGCACCGGTTTAGAACAGGAACCGGCTTTCTGCGCCAACATCAAGGACCAAACCGAATTGCGCCGTGCGTTTTTGACGGACGCGCAGGGCAAGGGCGTGAAGTTGGAACCGTCCACAGTGGCGGCCAAGGCGTCGCAGGTATTAGCCAACCGCACTATCCACGCCACGATGGCCGCTCTTGAAAAAGCGGGTTCGGTAGTTAAATATCTAGCGATCGACACACGCAATGCGGCGGCGCTAAATACGGCTTTAAATGACGTGCGCAAGGATTGGGGACCGATCACCGGCATCGTCCATGGTGCGGGCGTGCTTGCCGACAAGCGGATTGAAGACCTCACCATTGAACAATTCCGCTCCGTGTTTTCTACGAAGGTCGATGGCTTAGTGGCGCTGCTTGAAGCAACGGCCAAGGATCCGATTGACGTCATCTGCCTGTTCTCATCCATCGCGGCCCGCACCGGGAACATCGGGCAGACGGCATATTCGATGGCCAATGAAGTATTGAATCGCGTGGCTTGCGCTGAATCAAAACGGCGCGGCGGATTGGCCATCGTGAAGTCGATGAACTGGGGACCTTGGGATGGCGGCATGGTTACGCCGGCGTTGCGTAAGCACTTCGAGGATCAAGGCGTGCGCTTAGTGGGTATGGAAGAAGGCGCGAATCTTTTCACCGATGAACTTTTGCATGGCGGCGTGAAGCCCGTGGAAGTTGTGCTGGGTGGACTGCCGAAGCTGCCTAATCGTGAATTGCGCGTGAGGATTGACGAACATTCGCATCCGTTCCTGGTGGACCATACTATCCAGAACATTCCCGTGTTGCCGGCTGTGGAGGCGATTGAATTGTTCCTGCGTTGCGCACGGGCGCAAGGCAATCAATCCGGCCCGTTGATTTGCACTGGCTTAAAAGTGCTGCGGGGCGTGAAGCTCGATAAATTCACTAGCGGCGGAAACC
>JANXXI010000338.1 GCA_025350695.1 Acidobacteriota bacterium | reverse complement strand
ATCGCCTTCACCGTCGCCGCATTCCCAGCCTCGAAGAAGTGGCGCATGGCAACCGACTCCTCATCCGCCCCGAAGCCCATGCTAGCCACGCGTAGATGCGTGCGCCCGTTCCCGAGATCCGTCATCGTAATCACAGTCCAGGTATGCCTCCAGGCTTCCTTGAATGGAAACCCCTTCGGTGGCCGGTCAATTTGGATTGCCATCATACGCTGCGGCTCATAAGCCAAAATCCGGTTCACGATGGTCCCCTCATCCCCCATCGGTTTATAGTGAGACCGGATGAGGCCTCCCAGGCGAAGGTCCACGTCCGCTTTGGCCGCACCGACCGCCTTATACCCATCGCCAGTGCTCCAGATATTCCACACCGCCCGAAGAGGCGCGTTTATGTCCGCTTCGTTCACGAAGCTTGGCGCGTCGTTCCGCGGAAATTGCGCCAGCGCTCCAGCCACGAACATTACCTGTAAAACCAGTGTGCGTTTCATCGAACTTTCTCCTTGGCTTTCTTGCCACTCTTCTGCTGTTTCTTAAGTTTCTGGGCGCGCCTTTCAAGCAAATCGAAATGATCGCGGAGGACTCCAACCGATTGGTCAAACACCCCAAGATCGTTGGCCGCCCGGGCCTGCATCAGTCCGCCTTCCATGACCGTCAATACGAAGTGCGCCAACCGGCCTCGATCCAAATCATTCGGCAACCGGTCCCCCGCCTCAACCAACCAACTTTCCACGCGAGCGGCCCAATTTTCAAAATTCCGATGAATCAGCAGCCGCGCATCAGGATTGCCATCACTAACCTCAAGCGCAAGATTCCCAATTGGGCAGCCCATCCGGCAACCATGCTGCAACATGCCTTCGCGGTATTGGTCGAGCAGCGCGAAGACACGATTAATTGGATCGGCGGTTAGTTGCTCCACAGGCTCCATAACTGCGGGGCCTAGGTAGTGGGTGGCGAATTCCAGCACCTGCAGCAGTAGCTGATCTTTGCCTGGAAAGAAGTGGTAGAGGCTCCCCGGATTGATCCCCGCCTCCCGGACGATGGTAGCGACGCCAGTTGCGTGAAAGCCCTGTTCGTGGAACAGTTGAAAAGCGGTACGGAGGATGCGTTCCTTAGTTTCCGGTTCGGGAGAAGATGGCGCTTGAGCGGTCACTCAAGTATTGTTGAGCGAACGCTCAAGTTTGTCAAGCACTATTTTCGAGCCTGAGCTTTCATCAGAGATATGCTCGATATTCCGGTCGGATTCCTCCCGGTCGAAGGCCTAGCGGCGCGTAATCGTAACTGCTTTCCAACTTGTCGCGCCCATCGCATCTTTCACGCGAATCGTAACTGTGTTTGTCCCAACCAGCATCGGGACATCCTGGCAGGTCCAATCCGTTGTACCGGTGCAGACCCCTGTGTTGCCGGCATTCGTGCTCCAGCTGACTTCCGCCAAGGCAATATCGCTCTTAGCCGTGCCCTTCACCGTGGCAGCCGCTTGAGTCACTTGTGTATTGGAACTAGAAGGCGTGGTGATGGCCAGAGCCGGTGGCGCGCTCGACGCCGCAGTGGGTGTTGCTGGAGCCGTTGATCCGGGGTTACTTCCCGCCTTCCGCGTGACGGAAAAGCTGGCCGTCGCATACCGCTGTGCCGAATCCGCCGCCAGAACAACCACGTTGTTGACGCCTATTGCCAGTGGAATGCTGTTAATGTTCCAACTCGTCGATGCGCCAGTTCCGTTTACGACAACACTTCCATTCAGGCCACCGCTTATGTACCAGTTCATTCGCCAGGGCCCTGTGCCCGCATTCAGCGCCCCCCAAATCGAAAGCGCCCCTTGGGTGGTATCTGTCAACGGCGTGCTCAACGATAAACTGAACGGAGATGGTGGAGCAGCCGGCAACGTTGTGGGCAGTTTTGGTGTTGGAGTAGGAACCGGCGTTGGCGTTGGCGTAGGCGTTGAGGGAGGGGTCGTTGGAGTGAGTGTCGCCGAAATCGGATCTGCATAGATCAGAAGAATCGCACTGATGTCCTCGCTGGTCAAAGATGTTGCCCGGCGATAGTATGGATACATCACGGCGCCGGATTTATCGGAGTGACCCAGTCCCAGCGCATGGCCCAATTCGTGCACGGCCACACTATACAAATCTGTGTCCGCCCCAATCTGCCAGTTTTCAGCATCGTCAAAATGCATGTCTCCGGCTATGGGTTCATCATTCGGCGGTGCCGGATAAAACGTGTGCGCCAGTGTGCCATTCTTGCCATCAAACGGATACCCATCAGCGTGGTCGCCGGTCGCAAACAAAATGTTCACCGTCTTTGCTGCCTTGGCATTGGTCCCTGCGTTAAACTTGACACCCACAACTCGCTCCCACTCCTTCATTGCCCGCAGTATCTCCGCCTTCTGTGTATCAACCCCTAACTTGCTGGTCAGCTGGCTAAATACATAACCCACTTCCGCGCTTCCCCGCCCAGGACCGTCCCAGCCCTCACTAACTTTTGCCACATATTGTCCAACAGCGCCCATCGCTGTCAGTGCGCCGGCGCATGCGACCACTGGGTTGCCTTTGACCAAATCTTCGCTTGCGGGAAAAATGTACAGCACTTCATCCCATTCCGCCATGCGTATCACATCCGGCAATAAGCCCGAGACAAGCAAATGGTTATCGAGCAGATAAGGATTGCCCATGGGTTCCAGATTGTATTCCCTCGCCAGAGCCGCCATTTCCTCCTGGCTGACGTCTGCCCCAAACTCAATCAAAAATGCCGAGGACGAAGCTGTGGATAATTCACCAAGCTCTGAGGAAGCCAACCCTAAAAGAGATAAAGCCGGACTAATTTTGTCTTCTCTATCAAGCCTTCCGGCCCAGCGGGCGTTGAGTCCATCCAGGGAAAGCGGGCCACGAGTAGAGATCATCAACGCATTTTCCGGGACATATCCAAGAATCGCCGCACCCCGTTGCTTCAGCGACTCTACTTGATCCGGTTGCGGAGGCTGATCGAACTGCACGATATAGTGCCCGCCCTGCCCACCTCTCGATTTTGCCGACAAGCCTCGAAATGCCTGCGGATCCCGGCCCGCCGTAAACGTTCTGTTCTTCAAATGTATGGCAGGCTGCGCCAAAGCCATCGCGCTAACAAGCGTGCACCATAGGCTCAGGCGCGAAATGCCCCGGGCCACCGAGTAACCAGCCACAAACTGTTTCATTCCCTGTTCTTATCGCCAAACAGCTGAGACCTTTCCGGTTACAAATCCACTTACTTATTAATGGTGAAACTTACTATTTTTAGATTCTCAAAATGGCTGATTGCTTATTCGGGCCTTCTGATTGGTGCGGTACTGGCTGAGCAAGTCTATTCAATTCAATCCATTGCCGGTTCGAACCTGGTCGGCGGTTCAGGATCTGCCCGATCCGCCAGCCTAGCTCAGGCAGAAGGACTAGCCTTTGGATCAAACAACAGCAAAATTTACATCGCCGACGCTGGCGATCATCGGATTCGCTGTGTTCTGCCCGACGGCGCCATACAAACCTTGGCGGGAACCGGGTCGCCGGGTTTTTCAGGAGATGGTGGCCCGGCCATAAAAGCGCAGTTCCGCTCCCCCTACGGCCTTTCCGCGGATGCTGCCGGTAACCTCTATGTGGCAGACATTGGGAACAGAAGAATTCGTCGAATTTCCGCCAACGGAACGATAACCACGGTGGCTGGTGGCGGATCTATTCCCACCGGACCAGCAGGTGACGGCGGCCCGGCAACGCTCGTCAATCTCCTTGCCCCCCGAAATGTTCTGGCCGACAACCTTGGGGGCTTCTATTTTTCAGACTTCGACGCCAACAGGATCTACTACGTCGACCGCCAGGGAACTATTCAGACTATAGCCTCAGCCCCTCTTCGTTCGCCAGCCGGAATGGCTTTTGATCCGCGAGGTGGAATCCTGGTTGCCGACAGTGGGAATAATCTGATCCGTCGCCTCTTCGCCAATACCGTGAGCACCTATGCGCATTCCCCAAACCGGCCCACGCCCCTCTACTCCCCAACTGATATTGCCTTTGACGGACTAGGGAATTTTTATGTCGCCGATGACCGTGCGAGCACCCTTGTGCGCTCCCTCAACGGAGATGTTATTTTTATCCCCGTGAGCGGACGTTCCCTGGGCGTCGATTCAAAGAACAGCCTTTATGTCGCCTCCGGCGGCCTGGTGCGCATGGTTGCCGTGGCCGATGCCAAAAATAACCGTGCAGTCAGCTTCTTCGCCGGCAATGGTGGCTACGGATTCAGTGGCGATGAAGGAGCAGCAACGAACGCGCACTTGTTTGAACCCTCCGGTATCGCCGAGGATGCTTCCGGTAACATTTACATCGCCGACGAGCGCAATCACAGGGTGCGGCGCATTTCTCCACAAGGGGTGATAACCACCTTTGCCGGGTTTGGCATGCCGGGCTATTCCGGCGATGGGGGTCTCGCCACGGAAGCAAGAATGAATAGGCCGCGCGCCGTCGTGGCCGATAGGTTTGGTTACGTATATGTTGCCGAAGCCGGCAACCATACAGTCAGGAAGATCAACCCCTCGGGATTTATCAGCACCATAGCCGGCGACGGTAACTCCGGGTATCGAGGTGACGGAGGCGCTGCCACAACTTCGCGATTGCATGAACCGTCCGCATTGGCGCTCAATGCCAAAGCCGAGCTATTCATTGCCGATGCCGGCAACGGGGCGGTTCGCAAGATAAACTCATTGGGGCAGATTTCCACCGAGGCCGCAGGTTTGGCTTTGCCTCAAGCAATCACCTTCGATTCAAACGGAGCTCTGCTGATTGCTGAATCTGGTGGCGACCGCGTGATGAAACTGGAATCGAATGGCCGCTTGAACGTGGCGGCGGCCGCGGAGAACCCGCGTGGCCTGGTTGCGAACAAGGATGGGTCGATCACCGTTACCGAACCAGGCAAGCATCGCATCGTACGAATTGCCGTGGACGGGTTCAGTGTGATCGCCGGGACTGGCGCGCCCGGCTTTGATGGGGATGGGGGGCCCGCACGGTCAGCGCAATTGAATAATCCCACATCGCTATGGTCATCAGCCAATGGCGGTTTGCTAGTGGCCGACACGGCCAATCATCATATTCGGAAACTCTCGGGTGGCCAAGTGTCCGACATTGCCGCCGCACCCCTAGTAATCTTCAAAGCCGCGTCCAATCGCGAAGGCACGCTTGCGCCTGGAGAATTGATCACAATCTATTCCGTTGAACCCCTTAAGTCTCCCACCCTATGGTTCGACGGTTTGCAGGCAGCGGTAGTTTATCAATCGGCGAATCAGGTCAATGCGGTTGTGCCGGACGAGGTGATGCCAAAACCAACTGTCAACTTCGAGCTTCACGATAGCGGCCAAGTGACGAAACGCCAAGTCGAGGTAGCCGCATCGGCGCCGGCCTTATTCACCGCGGCGGTAAACGGCGACGGACGAGTGAACGGTCCAGACAATCCAGCGGCGCGTGCCAGCTTGATCACGGTATTTGCTTCCGGACTTGGCAAGTACACAAGCCTTTCCCTTTCGCTAGGTGGGCGGGAATTGGTGCTCTCCACCGACTCTTTAACAAGCACCGGGGTTACCACCACGTTGTTTCGAGTTCCGGCCGGATATCTAGCGGGAGGCAAACAGCCGCTAACTGTCAGAGTAAACGAAGCTACTTCGGAAAGCGTCGATCTTTGGATAGAGTAAGACGCCTCCCATGGCGTCCGCGTAAAATGAAATGTGCGTCATGTCCTTATCCTGCTCATGTCCCTCCCTATTGGCGCGCAAAATTGCGCGCAATTGGCCGACGATGCGGATAAGCAAATCGCCGCTGGGCAGTATGCCAAAGCTAAGGAGCTAGGCGCGAAAGCCGTGGAGTTGTGCCTTGCGTCTCAAGATAAGAAAAACGAAGCCACGGCCTGGAATGCCATTGGCCTCGCCCGTCTATATTCAAGCGACTACGAGCGAGCGGTCACTAACTTCGAACAGGCGCTGGCCCTCGATAAGGTTACCGGCCAAAAAACATACCAAGTTCGCCGTTGGAATAACATTGCTACCGCGAGATATTTAGAAGGCCGCTACCAAGATGCGCTTGCCGCCTATCAGGCGGCCGATCTGGTGGAAAAACTGCCGCTTACCAGTGCGAATCTCGCCGTGCTCTATCAGCGCCTTGGACGCTTTGAAGCCGCGCTTGCTCTGTACCGCGAGGGGCACAATCGGCAAGGGCAGCTAAGGCCAAACGAAGAAGCGCGAATCCTGGTGAATGAAGGTACGCTTTACCGCCGCATGGGTGACCCATACAAGGCGCTTGCCAGTTACGCCAAAGCGCGGGAATTGTACCGGCGGCAGGCTCACAAAGATGGGCAGATAGTAGTTGAAAAGAATTCCGCGATCGCTCAGGCGCTGGATTTGAAAGATTATCCGGCCGCCCTCAAAGGCTTCGACCAACTGGTGGCTTTGTCTTCCTCCACCAACAGCAAGCGCGAGTTGATGCAAGCCTATCTTTACCGCGCTGAGATAAAATTCCAAATGAAAGATTCAAGCGGAGCCGCTTCCGATTGGGAGCAGTCGCGGATTCTAGCCACGGAAATCCATACGCCCGATGAGCTGTGGAAAGCCCTGCATGGCCTGGCGCGCACCGCCCAATCACAGGCAGCGATTGAATATGAGACGCAAGCGCTAGCCATCATCGAAGGGATGCGGTCGGGTCTTGAATCTCGGGTGTTGCGGCCCGAATTCCTGGCTGATAAGCGCGATGTTTACGACGGGCTAATTTCCAGGTTGATCGATTTGCCGCAACCTCCGCTCGAACGTATTTTGGAATTGATGGAACGAGCGCGGGCGCGCATGTTTCAGGATCAGTTGCGCCGCGCCGTGACGATGCCGTCGGTGAAGATCGCTGACGTTCAAAAATCACTCGATGGCAAGACGGCTTTGTGGGCCTATTGGTGGCGCGATCCTGAACCAGTGATTGTCTGGATCACACGGAACCAGGCAGGTTTGAGCCACGGCATGACACCGCAGTTTCCCGATCAAGGCATCGAAAGGCTGTGGGTGCTGAATGACGGACCAATGGCGTCCAAATCGATGGATACTTTGCCATGGAAACCGGGAAAGATGTTGATTGAGCGATTTGAGATTTCCCATGCCCCGGCTATTTCTATCTTGACGGCGGCACAGCAGCCGGCCAAGTGGCTTTGGCCATGGAAGCAACAGGCGCTGGCATTTTCAAATCCCGCAGCCGGCCGGGCTGAATTGCTCCCCGGCGATGAAAGTTGGTCGCAACCTAACTCGTCTCTTAACTACGCAAGCAAAGAGACAGCCGATCTTAAGCGATTACTAAAAGGCAGAACCGAAATCCACACGGGAGCAGACGCCGACAAGTCCTATTTGTCTCGGGCCGGGAAAGCAAGGATCCTGCACATCGCAACTCATGGAGCTGCAAACGAAGAAGAGCCCGACCGCTCCCGTTTGTTGTTCGCCCATGGGCAGTATCTATTCTTGAATGAAATCTACGCACTCAAGTTGGAGGGATTGGAGTTGGCCACGCTGTCGGCTTGCGAAACAGAACGCGGCCGCTTTGTGAAAGGGGAAGGCGTTCAAAGTCTCGGCCGGGCGTTTCTTACGGCCGGGGCGCGCACGACTCTGACCACCTTGTGGCGAGTGGATGATGCGGCTACGGCCCAGTTCATGCGGTTTTTCTATTATTTTCTGAGCCGTGGCGAGACAAAGGCCCATGCCCTCCGCGAAGCGAAACTGCGCTTTCTGCGTTCCGGCAGCGAATGGGCTAAGCCCCAATATTGGGCAGGTTTTGTACTAACCGGAGAAGGTTTTAGCCCCATGGGGAGGGTAGTTACGTTGCCGCAGATCTTAGCCGCAATGGCGTGCCTGGTTTGGCTTCCCGGGTTGCTTATGGCGTTACTACGCCGGAAACGCTAATGGGAAACACGTCATTTGCGACGCTATCCAAGGCGACTCCCATGAAGCGGATGGGCGAAGTGGATTGCGCGCGCACGGTGCTAACCATCGTGGGATCGATTCCGAAAAGATCCAGCACCGTACGGGTGAATTTCATATAGGCGGGAACAACTACTTGAATGGAACCCAGGTCGGCGCCAAACGAGTTGGTCATCGTTAGCGTAACCGATGCATCCACACCACTCGCGTTCTCGATGCCTAAGCCTGATACAAGATTTGGGTTCTGTACGGGGTCGGGCGTATTGAAACTTGCATCCGTGTAGCCCTTGGTGGAAAATAGCGGCACAACTTTCCCCATGGTTGCGTTAAAGCTTTTCCCTGAAGAGGAAGCGCGAAGATAAGAGTAATATTCAATCAGGCTCTTATCGGGGTTCGTAATTCTAAGCCGGGTACCGTCCAACAGCATGTCCGCATCGGGAATTACTGTCATGCTATTCGCATCCCACGCTTGGATCCGGATCCTGGCAAGTGACTCGACAAAAAGCTTTGATCCAGCATTAAAATTCGCCCCTACGATCGTGAAAGGCTGCCCAGCCTTAATCTTTCCGCCGCCAGGTAACACGTTGTAGATTGCGGCCACTGTGTTCGAGATTGTAATCACTCCAGGCTTGATGGCATAGGCTAGGGGAACACCAAGCAAAGCGGAGAACACCGAGGTGTTGGTATCCATCGTCACCGTGGTTCTTGTTCCGGGAAGTAAACCAGGACGAAGCTTCATCGCCATCGTCATTATGGGGTAACCGGCAATGGAGCCAAACGTCCCTTTGGGGGAAGTGAAGTGCAGGCTGAGGCGTCCATCGGAAACAATCGCCGTTCCACTAACGTCCCCACCAGGAGCGATCAAATTGATCCCCATAACATCGCTAAACACAGCGCTATCGTAGGCGAAATCCATCTTTCCCGTGGCCACGGGAGTAGGCTCGGTCAACAAGAGTTTCACTTGAATTATGCCGCCGGCGGGAACCGATTCGCTGCTGAGACGCAAAGAAAGTACGCCGGGAGTCGCGACTCCTCCACCACCGCCGCCGCCTGAAATTCCTCCTGAAGCAAACGCGAGCCATCCGGTGAGAATGGACGATAGGACGAGGTTTTTAATGTTCATTATTTTGTTTCTCCGAAGATAATTCGTTTATTTCACAGCGACCCGAAACTTCCGTGTTTCAGATTCGGCTAACTGCTTACCTGCCGCATCGTAGGCGATCACTTTCCACAACAGTGTTTTTCCAGGTAGGACTTGCTTTTTAAGTTGCTCGGGGATTGGCATTCCCGACTTGGTAGTCCGACTGCTCCAAATCTGCATCCGGTCTACTTCAGATACTATCACTTGATAGTCGGAGCAATTTGTAAATTCCTCCCACTGAAATGAAGATGGAGTGGAATTAATATCTTCAAGTGGCTCTATCAGTTGGATGCTACTGGCGCGTAAGGTGGAAGCCGTAGGCGTTTCACTTGGGAATGCCGGTTCGGTGCTAGTACGAGAAGCGTAAAAGGCGCCAGACGCAACCATCAGCAGGGCAGCCATTCCGAACGAAGCTTGCTTCACGAATTGAGGCGCAAAGATCGTTTTCCACCAGGGAGCGGGGCTAAGCGCCGCCTTAACCCTTTCAGCCGTCTTGACGGCAACCCAGCTAACATCGCCTGCCTCTTGGGGTCTGACATCAGCCGTTGAGAATTCGGAAAACAAAGCCAATTCATTTTGGCAATGAGCGCAGGACTTCAAATGAGCCTCGACCACCACGGAGCGCGACTCAGCGGTCAATTCGTCCAAGACCGGACAATCAGCTGTTTGTTCAAGAGCGCGCCGCATCACTTCCCGCTCCCAGTTACTTGTGGACATTGGGTCCCCCCTTGGACCGTGCAGCGGCCGCATTCAACTTGCGCCGCGCACTTACAATATAGGCTTTCGCTCCGCTCGCGTTGGTCAACCCAAGCAGACGCGTTATCGACTCCAAAGGCATTTCGTCCACATAATGTAGTGTCATCACACGCTGCTCGATGGGTTCGAGTGCGTCCTGCATCAACTGTTTCATCCGGCCAGCCAATTCTGAGGTTTCGAGCAGCGAGTACGCGTCGGGCGCCGAATCTGCCGCCGAGGCTTCGATAATGGGCTCCATGGATTCTTCCGGCGTCGCCTGGGTTGCCCGCCACTTGTTGCGGCACTGATTTCTGGTAATCGTATACAGCCACGTCGAGAACTTGGCATCCCCCCGGAAAGAGTCCAAGTGCTTGTGAACGTTGAGGAAAATTTCCTGAGACAGGTCGGCGGCAGTATCCCTGTTCCCCGTAAAACGAAGACACCAAAGAGATACTCGCGGATAATGACGTTCGAATAGGATGTCGATCCGCTTGTCGCCGGCTTGACACCCCTGGCCGCGGAACTGACTGATGAGTTCCTCGTCCGAGAGAGATTCCATAGCTGGCATTATAGCGCTGCACGTTTATTAGGACAGTTGCAAAAGCTTAACGGAACAGAAATCTAAAAAACTTTTGAATTAATCCTGCGGCTCCGCGCGCTGCTAACCGCCTCGAAACAAACCTGACTGGAAGTCCGCCGCAACGAATCCGAAAGGAAGAACGAACCCAATCGAAGAAAAAAGCACATCGGCGTGAATCGGGCGTGAATCGGCGGCTCAGAATCCAACCTCCCCTAGCCGTGAACCGTCTCTACCTCCAACCGGCATCGAACCCAAGACATAAAGGCGCAGAATCTATCTTGTGAAAAGCGTAGCAGGTGGGGGGAAGTGGTTCTTGGGGTTTTAGATTTCCATATGTTGCAGGGGTGGGGGTTAGGGAATTTCGTTTCTATGGGAATGGCATATGGTGGCCAGTCGTACCGAATCCTCGAAAACCTGTCCCAGTTTGTGGTTAGCAGTGGCATGGAGCTTGTAGAGCGGCCGGGCAGCCGCGAAAACGGGTGAAGTGCGGTCGGTCTCGCCAATTTTCAAGTTTCGAAGAACGAACCCAAAGCCGTAGTGTATTCTAACGAACAGAAAGCGGTTGCCATTTCCGCCGGTTCGGGAAAGGTGACCTGCGGGACTTCGCGATACGAGGAATCTTCCATTGGCAATTGAAATGCATCTTGGTAATCCGAAACATTGGTTAACTGGCATGCATTTGATTGATAACAAATGGAAAATCGAGAGACGATGGGGGCAAGTCCCGCGCAGTTGGGTCTCTTCACCCACCCCAATCCCGGTTGGCGCCCAAGCTATCCAAATACTTCTGAGGAGGCAGTCATGCGTCTGATTTCATGGATCCCGGCCCGCGCCAGGCACTCGTCGGTTCTATTTTTAATTCTTTTCCTCGTAGCCTCGGTTGTGGGCTTCACGGGCGTGCAGAAAAAATGGCCCTTCACGGCGCACGACAAGGCCTACTACGCCAGTCAGGAAGCCCTGAATTTCTCCCGGCCAGGGTTGGTAGTAAAGGTCCAATCGGCCAGTATTGCCGCCGATGGAACCATTTCGGCCAAAGTGCTGTTTACGGACCCGCTAGGCGCGCCGCTCGATAAGGACGGCATCGTCTCGCCAGGCAAGATTTCGAACGGTAGCCCCGGAGTTGTAGCCGCAGTATTCCAGCAAGATAAGAATCAGTTTGTTGCCTATACGACTCGTGTCCAGACCAGCCCTATCACAAAGGTATCGGCAGTCCAGGCCGGAGCTGACACCGGTGGCAGATGGAGTACACAAGCCGCTGACGGCTCCTACACCTACACATTTGGAACCAAGGCCACCGCTGGGTTCGACACCAAAGCGGTTCATGCGGTCGGCGTCTACGCCAACCGAAATTTGACGGAATTCGATATGGGGATCCAGATGGGGGACGACGTTTTGTACTTCACTCCGGTCGACAACAAGGTGGCGGCTGACCCCATCGACGAAATTAAGACGGCTACTTGCCAGAAATGCCATGGGCCGAATATGGCGTTCCATGGAACCACCGGTCGTTCCAGCGTACAAATGTGCAACCTGTGCCACACCCAACAGACCACTGATCCAGACACCGGGAATACGGTTGATCTGAAGGTGATGGTGCATAAGATCCATATGGGCAAGAACCTGCCCAGCGTAATTGACGGTAAGCCGTACCAGATTATTGGCAACGCCCAAAGCCTGAACGACTTTTCGACGGTAGGCTTCCCCGCCCCGATGATGAAGTGCGAGGTTTGTCACGAACAGGGGACGAAAGCGGCCAACGCTAATGCCCACGTGGCTAAGCCGAGCCGGGCGGCTTGTGGAGCATGTCATGACAATGTGAACTTTGCCTCAGGCGCGAACCACGCCGGCGGGTATCCGCAAGTGTCGGATGCGCAGTGCTCTATCTGCCATGCACCAAAAGGTGACGATTTTGATGCCTCGATTGGCGGGGCGCACGCCGTGCCGCAAGAGTCTACATTGCTAGGCGGCATCAAGTGGAAGATTGAAGGAATCGCGAATAACGCAGCCGGACAGAAACCTACTATCACGTTCACCTTGGCGGACAAGAACGATGCGCCGCTTGCGCCTACTGACTTCGGGCGGATCGCGGCTACAATTGCCGGGCCGACGACCGACTATACGTCGTTCTCCAATGGCTACGTGCAGGAAGATATCAGCAAGGCGACTGGATCGAATGGCCGGTACCTTTATACTTTCACGAATGCAATTCCCGCGAATGCGACAGGCACTTTCGCGGTAGGGTTGGAGGGAAGGCGTGTGGAAACGCTGCTGGCCAATACGGTGAAGCAACGGTCGGTACAATATGGGGCCACGAACCCGGTTCTGTACTTCTCCGTGGATGGATCAAAAATGCAGCCAAGGCGGGCGCCCACTGCCATGGCCAATTGCCAGGCGTGCCATTACCGCTTATCACTGCACGGTGAGAACCGCATCAATAACACTGAATACTGCCAGTTCTGCCACAACCCGGTGGAAAGTGATGTGGCGCGGCGACCCGCCGCAGCTGGCGCGGCGCAAACTATCGACTTCAAGTTCCTAGTGCATCGCATTCATGGTGGCGAGGAGATGAACAAGCAGTTTGGCACGGATTACACCGTGTATGGCTTCGGCGGATCGGTGAACAGTTTCAAGGAAGTCCGGTTTCCGGGCGTTACAAGCGACTGTTTCAAGTGCCATGTGAATGGATCGGAGAATCCCGGTCCGGGGCTTGAGACGGCTGCGAATGTGAAGACGCCAAGGTATCCGTTGAATCCAATGGCCCCCACGACGACAGCTTGCTATGGATGTCACGATTCGAAGCAAATGTTGTCGCATGCATTGACGCAGACGTCACCGTTGGGCGAGTCGTGCGGAACATGTCATGGGCCAACCGGCGATTTCGCGGCAACGAAGTTGCATGCTGCGGCGAATACCGTGGATAAGGGTGCTGCTGCTAAGTAAGTAATTCGATGTAGTTTTTGAAAAGAGGCCCTGCAAATGGGCCTCTTTTCTTTTAGTCTAGTAGTGCCACCCAAGCACCCACAGCGCATAGCAGCAAGCGAGTATCGCAGCGAAGGCCACGGTACGTCCCACCACCATCATTGCGCCGAGAGAGATTAGCAGCAAGATTGAAATCAATACCATGCCCGCGATGCGAGCCCATGGTTGGTGCGCGTCCAAGGCTCGGCCGGTGTAGAACATCGCGATAGAGAGGGTGAGTAGCGCCAGCGAAATCCCAGCCACTGCGGCGCTGGCGATCATCGCTACTTCGGAAAAGAAGTCAAAAACCGACCCCATCATGCGGGCTCCAGCAACAATGAAGTCGACCAGCGAGGCCGGACCTCCGCTGTAGCCTGTGGCTGGCTGTCCACCTCGAAAGTACAGGCCAAGGAACGCAAGTGAAGAAAACAGGAAGACGAATAAAGAGGGAATGCCCAGGGTGAGGCTGGCTACTCGAAAGCCTAGGATAACGTTGGTGAGATGATTGGTCATGAGGGGTTAATCGCGGCCGAGTTGTTCCAGATACTCTCGTATTTCACTGCTGCCAGCATGCACCGGCTTAGCCATTTCAGCCACGCTTTCACGCGCGTCGAAGGCTGCGAACAGCGCCATCTTGGCAATGGCGTAACGTTCCTTGCTCAGCAATTCGCGCCCTTTGTTCGACTCCCAATCCGCCACGCCGTGATCACTGATGTGAACCGCCACAAGGAATTCGGTCTTACGATCCGCACTTACGGGGAAGATGAATTCGTACCCCGGCCCCAGATCGCTGTGGGCGCGCCGTGAGCCGGCGAAGTAGTATTGGTAGACAAAGCCGCAATGACTCTGGTAGGTTTTCTGGCGGCGAACGCTGGGGGCGCCTGCAAGCGGCGGCTGGGATTGTGAGGAGAACCGTTGCTTGAGCCAACCTAACATGGAATGGAGTCAGTCTAACATGCGCCGCGCGCTTGCTCGCGGAGCGGAGCATTTCAATCGCGGCGAATACTTCGAGGCGCATGAGGTTTGGGAAGAGAGTTGGACCCACGCGCCGGTCCGCTATCGTTACTTCCTACAAGGGCTAATTCATTTCGCGGTGGCGTTCCATCATCACTCGCGTGGGAATATGGAGGGGTTTGAGAAGCAGATAACGAAGGGCAGGAAGCGGCTTGCGGGCTACCTGCCGGAGTTCGAGGGCGTGGCGACGCGGGAGCTTTATGAGTGGGTGGTGGAGCTCCCATATCCTTTGCTAACCATTTCTTCCGCTAACTATTTCTTCGCACCAGCAATAGGATAGCCCTGCCATACATATTCCAACGCCTGGGGCAGCGTCTGCGCCTTCACCGTACGGTCCGTATGGCCGCAGTTCTGAGAAAACACAAACTGATAGTTGTAGCCCTTGGCAGCCAGAGCCTTGGCCATCAGCTCATTGGCCAACACCCAATCATGATATCCATCACGGGTATTGAGGTTATCCCGATCTCCCACCTGCATCCAGATTCGCAACGGCTTCTTCGGGGAGTTAGGAATCAGCTTTTCATGGAAATCCCATGCGCCGTGTGGGGTCTCTGGGTTATAGGGCCACTGTTGGTACACGTAAGTGCCGGAGTAAGTCAGAACGCGATGATACAATTCCGGGTGATACCAGGACATGATCAATGCCGCTGAGCCGCCGGAGCTTCCGCCCATCGTAGCGCGACCCTCGGGGTCTTTCGTTAGTTTCACGCTAGCTTGCTTTTCGACAAGAGACAACACTTCCGCCTCAACGAACTCGGCGTACTTGCCTGACATCGTGTCGTATTCGAGGCCCCGTTCGCTGCCCTGCGCGTCTCCCGAACCGTTGCCGATGGAGATGGCGATCATCACCGGCACGCGGCGTTGAGCGATCAGATTATCCAGCACCTTGAACAGCGTCGGATCCGGTCCATCCGCGCCGACGATGAAGGGCGCCACAGTGCCAGGCACGTATTGCTTAGGAACATACACGGCTACCTTCCGTGTGTAAGGGGCGGGATGGCTGGAGATGACCATCTTAGTGGGATCGTTGGGGTCTGCCTTTGGAGGACCGGCCTCACGCGCGATGCCGGGGTAGAACTTGCTCTCTGCCGATTCCATTGTGAAGTTGAAGATTGTTCCCTGCGGGACGCCTTCTTGCACGATGGACTCCGGCGCGGCGGGATGCGTCGGACCGATTATGAAATTTCCGTCGACGTTGATTGGTGCGTTCGTTCCATCGGGCAACTCTTTCGCTTGTACATAACCGGGTGTGTGCGGGTCGCGAGTAGGAGCAGGGGTGCGCGCTGGACGCGCTGGCGCGGCCGGAGTTGCTGGTGTAGCCGGAGCTTGGGCAATTGCCGGGCTGGTGAGCAGTCCGATGAGAAACGCGGTACTTAGAAGACGGTGCATAAGGGACTCCATGTTGATTTAGTTTCTGGAGATTAACGAGTCATGTTTGGAATGACTCGTTAATCAATCAACTGATCTTACCTCGAATGCCACCTGTGAATTCTAAACGCTCAATAGCCCGACGAACTATTCCGTAACAACGGTTCCGATCCGCAAGCGAAGCCGTGCCATTCTCCTTGCTGAAATCGCTTCAAGAGCATGCGTGCTTTTGTGCTGCAAATCGTTTTGCTTTTCAGTTGCGCGGTGTAGTCCACAAAGCCTTCGAAGTGTTCGGCTACGTGGGCTGTATCCACAAACCCCATCGACCAATGTTCAAATTCTTTCCGTTGAATCGTTTCTCGCCACAGTAGCAAGACATGAATAATCCGCGGGTCCTTCTGGATCTTCCCAAACAGGCTCTCCACTTTGTCGTCAGGACCTTCCATCACCTGTAGAAACGAGCCTTCGTGATAAAGCAACATGCCAGTGATACCCGCCGCTTCGTTGCGCCACCGCGCGCCCTGAAGCAAAGCAACCAATTGATCGGTCGAAAAAGGATCCACGGCAGCGCATGTATAAATGATTTGGAGCATCAAGGGCGTCACTGAGTGGCTTATCGACCGATTCGCAAGAAACATCATGCAAGGCAGCACAAACAAAACAGGGGGGGAGCCTCGATGCTCCCCCCTGTCAGTTTTCACTCGCTGCTATAGGTTTTCAAGCGGGCTGGGATTAACTTGACCGCCGCGACCTCACACCCAAGCCTATAAGCGCCAAGCCTACCAACCCCAAGCTTGCCGGTTCAGGCACGCCGGACACAGTAACGCTTGCGTTCGCCGTTATGGCGTCGTTGAACGCGATTTGATTGCCGGTGGTATTCGGATCGTTGTCGAAGGTATTGTAAGTCAGCAGAATTTTACCGCTAACGACAGATCCGGGGAGAGCTGCGGGATCGATGATGTACTTACCCAAGCCCTGGCTTAGACCGAGGTTAAATGCCAGTGTGGCGGATCCGGCTGGTCCCACGATCACATCGGGAGGGCTGATAAAGTCGGTGAATCTTGTGGAGGCAACGAAGCAAGGATTCCCAACTACGGCATCCAGGCAAAACTGCGCCTGAACCACCTCAATCCAATTCACGTTATTTGTTAACGTGTATCCCCAACCGACAGTTGCACCTGGAGCGCCGGTAAGATTGCCGCCGGGAGTCAGAGTCAGGGTGGGCGCCGCGGCCGCGGCGGCGGCCATCATGGCCGCCAGACAAAATACGTTTACAACCGATTTCAGTTTATGCATGATTATTCGCTAGTTAGCTCCAATTCTTAAGGCCGTTCATTGTTACGCACGGCTATCGCCGAAGCGTTTCCGTTATTAGCCGATAGGCTGATGTTGACGGTAAAGCGGGAGGAGATGGTACATCCCGCCGGAAAGTTGATAGCTACACCCGCACTGGCATTGGCGCCACTGGCGATATTCCCAACAAAAACCGGGAGTGGGGAAACCACGGTGGGGATGCATGCCGGACCGGCCGTCAGCGCAAAGGTCAGGCCATTGATTTGAGCGGCATTGGCCGGGGAGGGTCCTTGGTTGCTGACCTGAATGGTCCAAGTTCTGGTACCGGGAAGCGAGCCCGTCTTGCCGGAAATAATGCTGGCAACGTTAGTAGTGCCGAACAAGGGAGCGGGCGTTGTTTCCCACAGGCCACGTCCGTGCGTTGCGATGCGCAGCACGCCGGAGCTTGGCTGGATCTTGGCGTCGAACACCGAGACTACAGGCAGGCCGGTGCCGAAGGGGTTCCAACTGACGCCGCCATCCGTTGTGGCATAAACGCCAATATCGGTACCGACGTAAACCCGGTTGCCGTCGGTTGAATCGACAGCGATGGCCTGCATTGGAACATCGGGTAGCCCGGGCATGCCGGTGATAACCGGTACGGTGTTGAGGTTCGTAATCTTCCACATGTGGGAGTTTGGAGTTGTCGTGCTGCCGGCGTAACCGCCCAAGGCGACGTAGGCCGTGTTTTTATTGGAGGGGTCGAACATGACCCTTCCGACAAACCGATCGGGAATAACGCTACCGGCCCCGACCGGATCGAGTGAAGTGAGAGAACTGCTGCCCGTAGTGGTGAAAAACAACCCGCCGTTGCTAAGGCCAACCAGGCGGTAGTTGTCATCCTGTGGCGAAATGGCGATGCTGCTGATGGGCGTGCTTGCTGTGATTGGCGCCTGGCTCACCACAGTATGGCTTACACCCTTGTTAGTCGAACGGTAGAGCCGATCACTGCCATAGTAGGTAGTGTTCGGATTGCCTGGCCCCTGCGCCAGAGGCGCGTAGAACAGCACGAAGTCTGCACAACCGATTCCATTGTTGCCGGGATTGCCGCTACCGCACCCGAAGAAGTTCCAGTTGCCATCAAAGGCCGCGGCGACGGTGTCGACTTGAGCATACCCAAGCAGGCTATTCTGCTGATTGAAGTAGGTGTGATACATCGTCACGTTGGATGTATCGGTAGAGTTCTGGTCGATCATTGCATAGCCGCCATCGCCGAAATCCACCCGGTTCCAGGTCGTACCGTTCGCAAGCAGATTATTAGTGCCGTTGTCTTGCGTTCCGCCGATGGTGAAATTCTGGTCAGTCGGATGTACCGCAAGGCCACTGAATTGCACAGTGTTGAAACCGGGATTGACACTGGTCCACGTGAGGCCACCGTCGGTTGATTTGAAGACGCCGCCGTCGTTGCCATGGTAGACAACGTTCGAGTTACTCGGAGCGAACTTGATGAAGTGCGTGTCGGCGTGCAAACCACTAGTGACGGAGTCGGTAAAGGTTGACCCGCCGTCGGTGCTGCGCGCGCCCAGCCTGGCGCAGTTCGTAGCGCTTCTCACGTTGCCACCCAGCATGATGATGTCATCGTTTTGCGCCGCCGTCCCGCCAGGGATCACATCCATTCCGATGTTGTAGAAACACTGACCGCCGCAGAATCCGCCGCTACCGAGTAGTTTGGCGCCGAACGTAATTCCGCCGTCGGTGGAGACACGCATCGCGCCGGATTGTGAGGCTGAAATGCAAGAAGTCGTGCCGTTATTGACTACCGGTTCGCCCGACGCAGCATAAACAACCGCCGCGTTCGCGCCTTGCTTATAGATAGATAGGTGCCCACGCCCGTTGCTGGCGCTCGTAGACGTGGTCGCAAAAGACTGCGCGAAGGTTGGCGTGGCAGCCAAGGCGTTCGTGGTCCGCCAGATGCCCCCGTCGTTGGCCAGGTTCGTGCCGTTCAGCCAGAGGATCAAAGTATTGCCTGTGAGGTCGCCTGGATCGAGAACAATGCTGTTGACGTTACGGTTGCCGGTGCATGGAGTGTCGAAGCAACCCTCGATTCCGCCGCCGCTGCGCACTCCGATTCGAAGCACACCCACCGAGGCCGGGTCGCCAGTCACACTGGTCAGCTTGTAAAGTCCGCGCAAACCAAGTGGAGGCACGGTGCCGCCAAACGGCGCATCTCCGCCACTGCCAATCACGCCGCCGGCAGTACCGACAAACAGCGTGGTGGGGTCGTTGGGGACAATAACGATGCTCGCGATAGAGCGGCCGGTGAATACGGCCACACTTTGCGCCGCGCTAGCCGCGTCAAGATAGTTGCGTACAGGATTGATGGGGCCGACCTGCGCCGGCACCACCGAGTTCACACTGTCGATGCGGAAAAGCCCGACTCCGGCAAAACTGTCCAACGAACCGTTGGCTTCGCCTGTACCGACATAGAGTCTGCCGTTGGCTGAATCAAGCGCCAACGCACCGATCGCCGAAGTCTTATTGTTGTCGAAAATCTGGGTCCAGGTGGTGGCGCCATTGAGCGTCCGATAAACTCCGCCTTGCGCGGTTCCAACATAAACTTTATTCTCATCGAGCGGGTCGATCGCGATCGCGGTAACGCGTCCGCTAACCGACGAGGTGACTCCCTGCGTTTGACCATTTGGGATAGGAGTTGGGCCGAGAGGCCTCCAGGTGACGGGGGCAATGGGTCCCGCCAAGGCGAATCCGCGCCTCACCAGCATCTGCTGGATGGCCTGCTCTCTTAAGTTTGGGTCGGCCGGCTGGCCACGGAGCAGGTTGATGTGAGCATCGCGTAATACGTGATACTGTTCCGAAGTAATCAGGTTCCGGAATCGTGGGGGAATGTCTGGGTCTTCCTGGGCTAAAGCGACACTGGATAAGGCAGACAACAAGATCAAGCGTTTGAACATCTAAATGTTTCTCCTGGGGAAATGCGCTTAGTACCGAGTTTGTAACAACCTAAATTCTCTGAAGTTATACCTTTTTCAGCGATAAACTTCGGTACTATACGTTTGTAAAGCAAGGGTACCTTCGTTTATAGCCTATTTCTGGCTAAATACCTATGCTGAGGGGCGTGTTGAGGGCGGGTAAGAAGAGGGTGGTACGGTGCCTAATTTGAGGGTATTGCCACAAATGTGGCAATAGTGTTTCGAATCGCGTCTTGAGTGGGGCGAAGGGGACTAAGGCACCGAAATACAGACCGAATACGTTCTGTAAGGTTGAGAATGTTTAACTAAGCGGCGGGTGTCGGAACCACGGGGGCAGGTTTTGCAGCATCACGCATGATCTTCACGGCAGCTCTACGGATCGCTCTGCGTTTCTTTGCGGCGTTGTGCCGCGCTTTATCTCCACAATAGGCTGACATTGTACTCTAAGCGTAGCAGGTATACGATTTGAGCGCTTGCTTATTTTGAAATTGCGCGATGTTAAATGACGTTGGCGACGGGGATCACGAAAATACTTCCATCGCCATGACGGCCGCTCCAGGCTGAACGTTCGATGAGGCCGACGGCTTGTTCGGTTTGGTTGTCTTCTATGACGAACTCCACTTTCAGCCGCTGGTCGAGATCCCATTCGTAGATACTGCCTTGAAAATAGACCGGCGCCTGATGAAAGTGGCCTCGGCCAAGAACGGAGGTGACGGTTATATCGTAGAATCCGGCTTCAGAGAGGGCAGCTTCGACAGCCGTCAGTTTGGCGGGATTGATGATGGCTTCAATGAGTTGCATGGCGGCCTCAACGTTTGTTATTCGCGCACCGTCGACTTAGGAGCTTGGATAGGGATTTGGGCAGGCGGACCCTGAAGTCCGCCTGTAAAGGATAGGGCTACTTGTCGGAAGGGTAAGCCATGCCCGCGGGCCGGCCGGTTGAGGAGATGACGTACTCCGGGTAGGCGCTGATACCGTGTTCGTGCAGATCGATGCCGTATTGTTCGCCTTCTTTAGAGACACGTAGCAAGCCAACTGCGTTCACGGCGTACATGACGATATAGGCCGAGACGAAAGTGGCGACAGTAACAATCAAGCTGCCGATGCATTGGGCGATGAGGATTTGCATACCGCCACCGTATAGTAAACCTTTGACGGGAGCGGCGTTGTCGGCCGCGAACTGGCCGGTGGCGCCGTACTTGCCACAAGCAAAGAGGCCGAGCGACAACGTACCCCAAATCCCGTTGAAGCCGTGAACCGGGACAGCGCCGATGGGATCATCGATGCGCAGATACTCGAGCAGTTCGACGCCGAGAACTACAATCACGCCGCCGATCGCACCGATGAGTATCGCGCCCCCGGGGCTAACCCAATAACAGGGACAGGTGATGGCCACAAGTCCAGCCAGGAAGCCGTTGACGGTGAAGCTAACGTCCCACTTCTTACAGAAGAAGTAAGCAGCGAACATGGCGGAGAGACCGCCGCCGCAGGCAGCGAGAGTCGTGTTGGCCGCGACACGGCCGATGCCTTCAAAGTCCATGGCTGAGAGTGTGGAACCGGGGTTGAATCCGTACCAGCCGAACCAAAGGAGCAGGCCACCGGAAGCGGCGATGGTCAAATCGTGCGGCATCATGGGTCCGCCGCCATCGCGTTTGAACTTGCGGCCGAGGCGTGGGCCAAGGACTATTGCGCCCGCCAGAGCGACAAAGCCGCCGATGGTATGGACTACCGTGGAACCGGCGAAATCGCGGAAGCCGGTGCCGACCCAGGGAAGGAACATATCTTTGGCGCCCATGGTGGCGAGGAATCCATCCGGACCCCAAGCCCAGTGGCCGATGATGGGATAGATGAAGCCGGAGACGGCGAAGCTGTAGATAAGATCGCCAACGAAGCCGGTGCGGCCGATCATTGCGCCCGATGTGATTGTTGAGCAGGTATCGGCGAAGGCAAACTGGAAAAGCCAGAAAGCGAGAAACGCAACGCCGGTTCCTTCGTAGGTGGCTGGGACACCATCGAGGAAGAACCAGTTTAGGCCGATCCATCCGTTGCCGTGGCTGAACATAAAGGCGAAGCCGAATGCATAAAACAGGAGGCCGCAAAGGCAAGTATCCACGATACATTCCATCAACACGTTGACTGTTTCACGCGAGCGGCAGAAGCCGGCTTCGAGCATGGTGAAACCAACCTGCATACCGAAGACAAGGAAGGCGGCAAGCAGCGTCCAAACCGTGTTTAGGGGGTTCACGATGTCATTGCCCTTCAGTACCGGATCAGCCGCGAAGGCCCGGAAGTTCATGAGAGCCGGATTCGAGAGGAGTGCGATCAACGCTAGCAGGCCGATGCCCGATATCTTTCCCATCAAAAGCAGTTTTCCATACTGCCGCCATTCCGGGTCACGGAGCCTCTCACTGAATCGGGTAATCTTGCCCGCAATGGGTAGCTGGCTGTTGGTCATGAAAAATACGCTCCTTCGAATTGGAATGGACAGAGTTCGAGCTCACCGCGGCAAAGGCGGTTCAAATCGCTTATTTGTCGAATGCTGACGGCCGCTAGGACAGGGAGCGGAAATGGATGCGCTGACGGGACGGAGTCAAGGCACGGTGAGAGCTTGAAACTAGACAGTAACGAAAAGGAGGGCATCCCCGCAAGACGGAATTTCTTATCGCGTTGATTCAAGTTTGCTATGACCTTACGCGCAGCGGCGTGGCAGCGGCTTCGTAATCGACTGTGATATAAGGTTTAGTTGCTATAGATAATCATCTGGGGGTATTTATGAAGACTGGATTTTTTTTCATACTTGCGTCATCACTGGGACTTTTTGCGCAAGATTTCCGCGCCACTTTGACTGGAACGGTGACCGATCCGAGCGGCGCGGCCATTCCGAACGCGGTTGTGCGCGCGACGAATGGGGCCACAAATGCCGCTAAAGAAGTGAAGACCACCAACGATGGTATCTACACGATTCCTTATCTGGAACCGGGACTGTATACGGTGGAGGTGAACGCCAGCGGCTTTCAAGGATTGCGGCGCGAGAATATTACATTGCAGGTGGCGCAACATCTAAATCTAAGCGCGCAAATGACGGTTGGGCAAACTTCTAACGAAATAACGGTCACTGGACAGCAGGAGTTGATTGAAACCGCGGACGCCAACCGTGGCCTGGTATTCGATTCGACTAAGACGGAATCCTATCCCTTGAATGGGCGTCAGACTTACATGTTGATGTCGCTAACCCCTGGTGTGATCTTCACGCAGGAACAGTTTGGGGCCAGTGGCTTTTCCGGAACCCGCGGTTGGGACGTGAATAGCAGTTACAAGATCAACGGCGCACGGCCCGGTGGCAATCTTTTCCTGCTGAACGGCGCGCCGATCAGTGATAACGGAGGCAGTTGGCAGGTCGCTCCGAACATTGAAGCAGTGCAGGAGTTCAAGGTGATGACCAATACCTATGATGCCTCGTACGGTCGCTTTCAGGGCGGCGTGGTCAACACGACGTTGAAGGCCGGTACGAACGCTTGGCACGGCAGCCTGTATGAGTTTTGGCGCAATCGCATTTTCGACGCCAACAGTTTTCAGAACAATATCATTGGCGCAAAGCCAGGGTTCCACAATCAACATCAGTTCGGCGGAGCGGGCGGCGGGCCAATCAAGAAAAATAAGGATTTCGTTTTCTTCAGCTTCGAAGGATGGCAGGAAGTGGTGCCTTTCCCCGCGACCACCGCGACGCCCAATGTGCTTTTACGCGATGGACAGCATTTCACCGATTTCGGCATGCAGATTTATGATCCTTTGACCACGCACGATTGCCAGCCCACGGGTACTTTCGAACCCTGCGGCGGCAACACTGGGTCAACTTACTGGCGAAATCCTTTCCCGGGCAATGTTCTTCCGAAGAGCCGGATCAGCCCCATTGGACAGAAGATTTTGTCTTACTACCCGAGTGAGAACGTGACGGGCCAGTTAGTGAATAACTTCGTGGCCAGCAATAACCTGGGACGTTACTGGTACAACCAGCCCATGGTGCGTTGGGACCATGTGTTCGGCATCAACGACAAATTGAACGTGCTGTATACCTTCCAGCATGGGTACGAATATCGTTCCTCAAGCGGCTATCCGAAGCCCGCCGCGCAAGGCAACACCGATAACGAACGAACGGATAGCAACGTGATCATGTCCTACACAAAGATTCTGAGCCCGACTACCGTGCTTGATTTGAAAGCATCATGGGGCCGGTTTACTCAGTTGACTCCCGGTTACAACGATCAAGCATTGCAGTTCACGGCGAAAGACTTCGGCATGACACAAATGATTCATGCCCCCACTTACTCAAAGGACTTAGTGCCGCGCTTCACCGTTAGCAGCTACCAGACTTTGTTCGGCAGTGGAGGACCGCTTTCGACATGGTCGCCGCGCAGCACCTGGGATTTCACTCCGTCGCTTACCATGACCCGCGGCGTGCATACGATTCGCGCCGGTTTTGAATACCTGTACTATGCGGTTGGCAACGGCGGTGTGGGGAATTCGAACGGCGTGTTCACGTTCGATTCTTCTCCAACGCGCCAAGCTTCCGGCCGTTCGTTGACTTCCACCGACGGATTCAACAGCATCGCCACAGTGTTACTGGGCATTCCCACCGCGGCCAGCATTGATTACAACGATACTTACTATTGGACGCGTCCTTACTTCGGCTTCTATATCAATGACGATTGGAAGATTTCCAAAAAGCTGACGCTGAATTTGGGCATCCGGTATGACGTGCAGATTCCGTTCAAAGAGCGTTACAACCGGCGTAACGCCACCTTCGACACAACGACCAAGAACCCGCTGAGCGATCAGATCATTTCTCAATGGAAGGCGAATAAGGCGGCGTATGATGCGACTAATCCTAAGTACCCTTATCCGGATGCGCCTGCGCAGTTGAATGGCCAGTGGCTGTTCCTCGGCAAGAATGGACAGTCGGAGCGGTTCTACGATACGGATTGGACCAACTTGGCTCCTCGCATTGGATTGGCCTATCGGATGACGCCGAAAACGGTGCTGCGCACTGGAGCGGGTGTGTTCTTTAAGTCACCCACGGGAACCCAGACGGCGAACGGTTTCAGTCAGACAACTAACTATGTGAGTTCGCTCGACGGCGGCCGCACTCCATCGGCTTGTGCAAACGGCGGTTGTACCAATGGCGCGCCGACTGGGCCATACTCTCTGGTGAATCCCTTCCCGCAAGGTCTAGCAGCGCCTCTGCAAGCCGCTGGCGGGCCGTTGGTGAACATCGGAAACGGCGTTGGGTTTGAATCGCGGCATTACAAAATTCCGCGCACCTACCAATATTCGTTCGGCTTCCAGCGCGAAGTGCCGGGCGGCATTGTGGCGGAAGTTTCTTACTCGGGCAATTATCAGATATTTGAAACTTACGGTTTTGATATGAACTGGCCGGCAGGACAGGCCGGGCTTGCATTGCAGAACCAGGCGATTGCCGACCCCACCTTCTACAGCACCACCATTACGAATCCTTTCTTCGGAATCCTGCCGGCGACATCGGGGCGCGGCGGTAGCCCGACGATTTCGCGCAATGGCTTGATGCAGCAATTCCCCTTGTGGGGAGGCATGACGAACAATAGCATTCAAGCGGCCCACTATCGTTCCGATGAGTTACAGACGAAAGTGGAAAGACGCATGCTAGGCGATACCAAAGGTGGCGCGATGACTTGGGTGCTGGCTTGGACCTTCGGCAAGGAGTTTGAACAGAACCACCGCATCACCGCCGGTTGGGATACCACGCAGCCGTTGATCAAAGAATTGAGCAACACCGATAAGACGCACAACTTCAGCTTGCATGGCGTGTGGGATCTGCCCATCGGCAGGGGTAAGCAGTTGATCAATATTCAAAACAAAGCTTTGGATATGGTGGCGGGCGGTTGGCGTGTTACGGGTATCTTCCAGTATGTTTCCGGTTATCCGACAGCGTGGCCCGATTTGATCAACAAGTGCGCGGCGTGGACGGCCCCGGCGCAGGATGAGAATCATTATTTCAACAACGATAAATCGTGTTACACCCAGCGTGCGTCGAACACGTTGCGCTCCGTGCCGGATCGCTTCGCGAAGGACATCCGCGATCCGCAGCGTCCGCAGTTGAATGCCTCGGTGGAGAAGACGATTCCGATCAATGAGCGGTTTCGCGTGCAGTTCCGCGGTGAGATGTTCAACGTGACGAATACGCCAATCCGGCCGGGTCCGAATACCAGCCTGACGAGCCCGGATTTCGGAGTGTTGCCGAAGTCGCAGCTGAATTTCCCGAGGTTTGCGCAGGTGTCGGCGAAGTTCCAGTTTTGATGGAAGGGCTGATGGGTCGCGGTAATTCGCGGACTGAATCGGATGCGCCGCGGACGACTGCTTCGCGCTACTCCGGTTAGTCAATGAAAGCGGCGTTGGAACAGGCAGACCTCGCTCCGTGAGACTTTCCACGTAGGCGGCAATAGCTTCTTGAGCATAGGCAGCAGCCGCTTCAACGCTATCACCATGTGTTACGCACCCTGGTAGCTCAGGAATAGTAACCGTGAATGCAGAATCTTCGGGCCTCCAGCGGATAGATAATTCATATTTGGAAGTTGAATGAAGCGTTCTAGCCATTTCTATGAGCCTCCTCCGAAACCCTGCAACGATTCGAGGATAACATTGCCTAGCAGGCCAGAGCGCCGGACTGCCTCACGTCAATGGAATTCTCGCCAACCGGCATGGGCTCACATCATCCTGGCGGCGTCAACCACCAAAGCCAACTCTACTCTACTGACTTGGTGGCAAGAAAGATCGACCTCCTTCTGAGGGGGAAATATTCATGGCCCTGTGATAGACTCAGTCCCATGAGTACCCCCCCATACACAAAACTCACCCAACTCGAATTGAATTTGATCGGTCTACTGGAAGGATTCAAGGCGCCCCAGTGGAACGGTCCAGCACTGCCCAGGCCGGATGGCCAAGCGGGCCTCGAGCAGATTTTCGACACCTTGAACAAGCTGCTTGCCAGGGCGCAATATTTGATCCAGGCTAAGGATGGGCTCTCTATCGAATACACGTTGAACGGCATTACCGCCACGGCGGAGCGCTTCATGCTGGGCACTCATGAACAGGTGGAACAAGCGGCCCAACTAGAGGTTCTGATTACGCAGATCGAAGCGTTTCTGCGCTCCATCTTTAATCTTCCGGCCCACGCATCCCGCATCGACGAAGTTTTCGCACCGATCCGTTTGAAGATGCAAGCGGCTTCAACCGCTGTCGCGACAGCCCGCACGAAGGCGGTTGGACAGGCTTCAGGCGTGGCGCACTTGATCGGGGATGCCTGGACCGGGTTGATTCACCTGGCGAGCGAAGAGCAGCAGCGTTTAGCTCACCTGTTCGGTCATGGCGGGCAAGGCCCGGCGCTTGCTGCCGCGGCGGCGGATTACACAAAGCTTTCTCTCGAAAGCCCGGAACAGTTCTCCATGGCTTGGACCACACTTCAAGACGGCTTTCGCCACGGTTATCCACGCATACCCGAATACGTGAAGGCCGTTACGGACCCTGCTGAGGCGACGCGGGCCTTTTGGCCGATGATTCGAAGCACTGCGTTGCCTTACAATCTGTTCGTGATGCGGCGCCTCACGGCTGCAACCGTGGCGAACTACCAAATCAATTTTGGCAATGCGTGGCTCCCCCAATACAACAACCTTCTGAGCGCGGGGAAGCTGTATGGCATCGACATGACCGTCTTTGAGGGCCTGGATCCGCAGTTGGACAATGGCACGGCCCGTTTCACCCCGTCAACAATGGTGTTGCTGGAAATGGATGGAGCGAAAAATGTAAACCCGATTGCCGTATACGTGGCCGATCCGCAAGACGTTAACACCGCCAAGATATACACGCAGGCGTCCCCGGCTTGGGTTTATGCATTGATGGCCGCTAAGACCTCGCTGACCGTTTACGGCATCTGGCTGGGACACGTTTACACACTGCACATAGTCACGGCGGCTATGCAGATGTCCACTATAAATGTACTGCCCAAGACAAACATCGTCTATCAGCTGATCGCGCCACAATCGAACTACACCATCCCGTTCGATCTGGTGCTGATGCTGGGATGGCCCAACCTTTCCCCGCCGACTTCCATCAGCGACTCCGGCAAGTTCCTTTCCTTATGCAATAAGTTTTCCGCGACGCACGATTTCTTCTCTACAGATCCGGACAGTATGCTGGCCAACATGAATCTCGATCCAGCCGATTTTACCGATCCGGCGATCGACGGCGGCAAGCAGTGGAATTTGTACCCGAATGTTCAGGTTGTCAAGAAAGTGTGGGCAATGGTGGCAAGCTACGTCGGCGCTGTTGTCGATGCCGGTTATGCAAGCGACGCGGCGGTGGCGGCCGACACGGATCTTGCCAACTGGATTCAGTACGCGTCTACAACAGGAAATGTGGCTGGGCTGCCCGCCATGAAGTCGAAGCAGGCTTTGAAAGACGTAGTGACCAGCGTTCTTTATCGCATAACCTTCCACGGTATGGGGCGTTTGCGAAGCGTGGGCACGCCTGAACCGCCCTTTGCGACCAATTATCCTCCCTGCCTGCAGAAGACCAACATCCCCGACCCAACGGCCCCGCTGCTTACCAACGAGCTGCTGAAGTACCTGCCGAATACGGGCACGCTGGGCAAGCTGGTGTCGTTCTACTACATCTTTGCCTACAACGCGCCCTATGTTCCGGTAGTGCCGGAGAAAGGCCCGGACGCCGAATTGTTCTTCGACAATGCCAAATTCCCGGCCGCAAACCAGGCGCTAATCGGTTTCCGTAAAGAAATTGAGAGCTTCATTAAGTGGTTGCAACCGGACTGGGTTCAGACTGGCCAGTGGCCACGCAATATTGAGCTTTAGAATAATGTTGCGGGCAAGCGGATAAGCATGCCAGGTTGTGTATACTTGCATGCGTGAGATCCATAATCATATTCTCAATCGGTGCGCTGGTTGTTGCCGCGCAATCGGCCAAGCGCACCGCGCCCTTGGGCAGCACTGTATTTGAATGGACCCAGTTGGCCGCGAAAGCCACCAAAACCGGGGAACGGCGCGAAGTGACGGACGGACCAACCGCCACGTTCACAAACTTCGAAGCCCACATAACAACCATCGAAGCGGGCCTGTCGCCCCATGCCCCGCACCGGCACCCGGATGAGGAGATCGTGATCCTCAAAGAAGGCGTACTGGAGGTGTTGCACGGCGGTAAGACTGAGCGCGCCGGACCCGGTTCTATATTGTTCTTTGCATCGAACGATGAACATGGAATGAAAAACGTTGGCGCGACAAGGGCCACTTACTATGTGATTCGCTCAGTTACAGGGTCCACTCCGAAATAGGGAGTTGGTCGATTGTGAACCTGGGATCGCTGATCTTGGAGGCAAAGTCGCGCTACCATTAAGCATCGTTATTCTTCAGGAAGGTTCACTATGCCTACTCTTCAGAACGCCTTGCGCCTTACGGTCGCATTGCTGATCACTGCTACGTATACGGCAGCTCAAACATCGACATCACAACTTTCTGGTACCGTTCGCGACGCCTCCGGCGCCGTCGTCGCAGGCGCCCAGGTCACACTTCTCAACGATGCCACGGGCATCGTTCAACGCCAGAGTACAACCAACGCTGGCGTCTTCGTATTTCCGGCCATCAACGTGGGCTCTTATTCCGTTAAGGTGGAGTCCGCCGGTTTCAAGAGCTTCACGCGCAGTGGAAACACGGTGCAAATCAATACACCGATCGTGGTCGATGTGGCGCTTGAAGTGGGCGCGGCCAGCGAAAGCGTCTCTGTGGTCGCCTCGGCTGAAACGCTGCAAACCGCCAATGCAAGTATCGGCAACGTGATTGAGCAGCGGGCAATCGTCAGCCTGCCTTTGAATGGCCGCAATCCTCTAAATTTGTTGATCTATGAACCAGGCGTGGTGCAGCGCTCCGGGAATACGGTGAATGTGAACGGAGCTCGATCCGGCGCGGTGAACGTCACCATCGATGGTATTGAAGCCAACGAATCCACTAACCCAAATCCAACTAACAACATCTTCCGGCTGAACCCCGATAACGTCCAGGAGTTCAAGGTAACCACGTCCAACCCAACCTCGGAAGAGGGGCGCAACTCCGGAGCGAATGTTTCCATCGCCACACGCTCCGGCACAAATGCCTTTCATGGTTCGGTCTTTGAGTTTTTTCGCAACACAGCGCTAAATGCACAGGAGTTCTATTCAAACGCACAAGGCGCTACGAAGCCGATTATTCAACTGAACCAGTATGGATTTGAAATTGGCGGACCTGTGCGGCGCAATAAGACGTTCTTTTTTGGAAGCTGGCAAGGGCAGCAAGTGAACTTCGCCGATCCAGTTGACAAGATCTTCGGCCCTGTCAATCTCTATAGCCCGTCAGCACTCTCCGGGCTGTACCGCTACTTTGTGGCTGACCCGAAAACTCCGCTAGTGATTGGCGGACAGAGGATCACGCAGAATTCATCGCTATTGGTTGATCCTCGCACCGGTCAATACGCGGCGGGCGTTCGCAATTGCGGCGGCGCGGGCGATGTGAACTGCATTGCGACGTACAACATTTTCGCCAATGATCCTGCGAAGGCGGGGATTGATTCGGCGGTGAACAAGGTGCTCGGCGGCTACCCTGCGCCAAATTCCTACAACTCCGGTGACGGCCTCAACCTCGGCAACTATCAATGGAATACGCCGGTTCGCGTTCGTGGTCCGCAATACATGTTACGAGTCGATCACACGATCAGCGAAAAGCATTCGGCATTCTTCCGCTGGCTTGGCGCCGAACAGAACAGCCTGAATGGCGATCCGGCCAACAGCCGCCCTGTTGTGATCCCAGGCTATCCGGCGCGCGGCGAAGTGTTTCGTCCGGCTAACAACGTGGCGCTTGGCTTCCGGAGCGTTCTGTCGCCGCGATTGGTGAACGAGCTGACTTTGGGCTTCTCACGTTGGCAGTTTCTGTTTACGCAAGGCGAAACCAATCCGCTGTTCCCCAACACGCCTCGTTTCACATTCAACAACTCAACGGTGGATTACACGTCCAACCCACGCACTTATCGCGCGGTGAACACGCCACAGATTGTGGAAAACCTCAGCTACCTGAATGGCAAACATGTGATGCGTTTCGGCCTAAATATCCGTATGTACCAACATAACGATCAGCGCGGGGACGTTGGCGGCACCAGCTTGACCCCAGCCATTTCGCTGTCGCGAACGACGCGCGCCCCTTCGGCCGCTTTCAATCTTCCGGCGCTGGCCTCGGCCACCGCAGCCGGTATCTCTTCCACCGATTTGAACCGGCTGCAAGGGACGGTTAATGACTTATTGGGCATACCCGCTGGACTCACCCAAGTGTTCTTGGGCGACTTAAGAAACGACACCTTCCTGCCGTTCCGTTCCGGCGAAGGCGTCACACTATGGGCGCAGGGCCAGCGTTCGAAGCAATACAACGTGTTCGCTCAGGACGAATTCAAATTCCGCCCAAACTTCACTTTGAACTATGGTTTCCGCTGGGAACTGAATCCTCCGCCCAGCGAGGCTGGCGGCCGCGCCTATGTACCGAACAAGGCCATTGACGGCAGCCAAGGTCCGGTGACTTTCGTCAACGCAGACCGTTGGTTCCAGAACTTTAATGCCGGCGCCATTGCACCGCGCTTCGGCTTCACTTGGTCTCCTCGCAATTCCACGAAGACAGTGATCCGCTCCGGCTACGGAATTTCGTTCGACCCGCTGAGCAGCTTCTCCGTCACTTCCGTTGCGGCCTCCGTACCAGGGCAGACGTTCACTTGCAACTCGTCATTCTCCGGCGCAAACGGAGCACTGAGTACCACCGCAGGATGCCAGCCAGTAAAAGATGTCCGTCTTGGTTCGGGCTTTCCGAACGAAATGACGGCGCCTACACAGAAGCCTTCCACGTTCTTGACTCCACCCGTGCAGACGTTAACCAACTCGCCAAACGTGCGCGTGTTTGATCCATACATGAAGCTGCCCACCGTACATCAATGGAACTTAACGATTCAACGCGAACTGCCGATGGGTTACGTTGTCTCAGCGGGTTATGTTGGCCGTCGTGGCGTTCGCTTGTACCGTTCGTGGGATGCCAATCAAATCGACGCAAAACCCATCCTGCCATCCTTCCTTGCCATGCAGAAGAACGTTGCCATCGCCGGCTGCCGGGCCGACGGAACACTTACCGTTGGCGGCGGCGCTTGCACTGGCGCAGTAGCCGTGCCGATTTTGCAGCAAGGCATAGTCAACCAGGCATTCCTTACCGCGTCCAATACCGCAACCGAACTGAGCCAGAATGCAGCAGGAAGCTTTGCCGGACGCGTGGAGCAGACAACCGTTGCGGCAAAGCTGCGCCCCAATCAACAGTTCAACCAGATCTTGGTCATCGACAATGGCGGCGATTCGAACTACCATGCCGCGCAGTTCACCTTCCGCAAGCGTTACGATGCGGCGGGGTTGCTCCTCGGTGGTTCTTACACGCTGAGTAAGTCGATCGACAATCTTTCCATCGATCCTGTCGGCTCCACCGTGGGGGGCGGTCTCACTACAACCAATTCCCGCACGCCTGTTGACGGCCGAAATTACCGCAATGAACGCGCCCGTTCGGACTTCGACCAACGCCATGTTTTGAATGTCACAGGTATTTACGAACTGCCGTTCGGTAAGGGTAAGAAGATGTTTTCGAGCGCCCCTCGCGCCGTGGATATGGTGATCGGCGGGTGGAGCTGGAACGGTATTTACACTTACCAATCGGGCGAGCCATTTAGTGTTCGGTCCGGTGCATTGACAGCGAACAACTCGTCACAATCGCGGGCGGCGCTGAAGCCTGGCGCGTCGCTTCCCGTTGCTCAACTACAGAGCAAGGAAGGCGTGGTTGGCCCAGTGTACTTCGCCAACGCCGATGCGTTCACGTTCCCCAATCCCGGCGACGTCGGGCTTGGCCGCAACATCTTCCAAGGCCCGTCGTACTGGAATTTGGATGCGGGCATTACGAAGGGATTTCGGCTGACCGAGCGCGTGAAAATGGTATTTCGCACCGAACTGTTTAACGCGCTGAACCACCCGAACTTCCGCAATCCGCGCGATGCCAGTGTAGGGAGCCCGGCAATCACTTCGGGCGTTTTTGGGCAAGCCTGTTGTGTCACTTTGTCAACGGCAAGTTCGGCGACAACGAATCAGAACGGGGAAAGCTGGCGAGTAATTCAGTTGGCGTTGAAACTTAACTTTTAGTTCGACAAAGCAAAGGAACCAAACGTGGAAAAATTAGAGGGGCGACTCGAAGTGCGCCGCCAATCTAGCCCAACAACCTACCTAGGACGCACCTCGGCAGTAACGGAGTATGGCTCGAGAATAACCGAAGGCTGAGGCTTGATGACAGGGCTGCAATGGACGATCTGCTTGCGGGAATATGCCTAGGCAGTCTCAGATTCCACTGACAACGCTTTCAAGGTATCCAGAAATAAATCAAATTCATTGGACTTGTCGAAAAAATGGGTCACACCCCGTCGTTTGGCCTTAGCGCGAAAGGGTTCTGAATCGTGGTTGGTTAGAATGACCCGCGTCCGCGCTCCCAACGTCCCATCCATCCAATACGACCCAACCGGACCCTTCGTCCAGCTGCAGGTCAACTACGGCACGGCTTGCCATTTAGGATAGTGGATGCCAGATTCGATCTTCGACCTAGTCTTACTTGCCTTCGTATTGTGTAGGAAAGTGCCGACCTATTCCGTCATAATTTATTGTCTATTACGTACCGTGTGAGGTCGGCATTCGAATGCAGCCGCATTTTTTCTAAAATTCGGGACCGGTATGTGCTTACGGTCTTAGGACTGAGGTTTAGCGATTTGGCGATGTCGCCGGTGGACATTCCCGAGGCGATCATTTTTAAGACAGAAAGCTCTCGCTCCGACAAGGTATCGTGTCGCTCCTTTTTGCCATCTGGCCTTTGCACATAATCAGCTAAGGCCTCCGCCAACTCCGGGCTAATGAAGCGCTTTCCATTCTTCAAAGCCTTGATGGCGTTCACCATTTGATCCGGAGCGCTCTCTTTTGTGAGGTAACCGCTGGCGCCCGCAAGAATTGCTCGTACGCCAAACTGATCTTCTGAATAGATGCTCAGAACCAGAACGGGTAGATTGGGGTAAAGCTTTTTTGCTTCGCCAATCATTTCCAGACCGCTGCCGCCGGGCATATTCACGTCCAGCAGAAGCACATCGGGAGCTTGATGCATCAACTCGGCGCGAAGCTCCGGAAATGTCCCCACACCATGTACGACGAAATCGAGCTGTTCCGAAAGAATCATTTCCAGGCCCTTGCGCACAATCGGGTGATCATCGGCCATCAGAACTCGAATCACCATTCGTCCTCATTATCCCTCGGGGGTTGGCAGGGTAATTCCGCGACGACAATGGAACCCTCTCCAAACCTGCTAGTAATCCGCACGGAACCACCAACGGCCGCGGCTCTTTCCTTCATTCCCAGTAAACCTAACGAATGCCTCCAGATTAACGGATCGAAGCCTTTACCATCATCGCGAACCGTTAATCGCAAAATTCCGTCGCTCTGGGTCAAGCCTACCTCGATCAGTGCGGCGTCGGCGTGCCGAGACACATTGGTCAAGCTTTCCTGCAAAATCCGAAACGCAGTTGTGGCTATTATGCCGGCAACATCGACTCTTGTGATCTGGCAATCCACGGGAATTCCCAATCTCTTTTCTGTTTCCTTGGCTTGCCATTGAACAGCGGCCCCCAAACCAAGATTGTCCAGAACAGGCGGCCGCAGCTCAGTTGCAATGCGCCGGATGCTCGTAACTGTCTCGTCAATTAACCCCTTCAATTCGTCTACTAGCGGCAAGGCGGATGTCGCCTCGCCCTTCTTTATCTTTCCACCTAAGGAGGACAGGCCTATCTTGATGGCAGTGAGATGTTGGCCGAGTTCGTCGTGGATCTCACGCGCTAGGCGCCCCCGTTCCTTTTCAACCAACTGGTGATTTCGCGAGGTCAAAGCACGCAGCTGTTCCTGGTATCGCAGCACTTCCGCAGCCGCCTTCAACCTCTCTAATTCGGTTGCGGCGCGGGTGGCGAAGATACGAAGGACCTCCATCGACTCGGTGTCGACGGTTGGCATTGTTTCGTAAAGAAGCGCCAAGACGCCGGCCAATTCACCAGAGGCGGTAACCAAAGGCTCAACCCAACACGCATTCGGCGGACAACCCAGCAAAGTCTCTGCGAAGTCGAACGCCCGCGCAGCTTCGCCGGTGAACATTTCCCCTTTCTTTAGATTAAGCAACCGGTCCGAAGGCTCACCAGTCAGCGGTTGGCCGAGCCGCTGTGGTTGCACTCCACCCCACACCGAAATGATTTCCAGGCGCTCATTTGTTTGATTCAACTTCGCCACAAAGGAGCATTGGGCTTCAAGCACAGTTGCCAATCGCCCCACAAGCACGTCAAGCAAGCGGCCTTCGATTTCGCCGGCAACGCCTCCCGCGGTGATTGCAATCATCTCTGAAAGCCGGCGGCTTTGCGTGATATCCCTCGAAATGCCCCAGATGCGCACCAATAACCCGTCTTCAACAATCCCAATCGTGTTGGTTAATAGCACCATCCTGCGGCCGGAAGGATCCTTGTTGACCGCAACGTGATCCTTCATGTTAAATCCACTGCGATACCATTGCCTGTCGGATTCCGCGTTTTCGGGATTGTTTTTGTCTCGCACCTGATTCATCGGGCGGCCGACTAGTTCTTCTGGTGTAAGTCCATATCTTTTCGCAGCCGACTCATTAACTTCACGAACAATTCCACGCTCGTAAACTGCGTCGATGCACTCTTGCATTGACATGTGCATGGATATCGGCGGCTCCAGTTCGACCCGCCAGATCTGCTCGGTGCTATTTTTAACGAACAATTGATAGCGCTGATCGGCCGCTGAAAGTTCTTTCAAAATGTTTTCCCGTTCGAGTTCTAGCTTGCGGCGGGCCGTAATATCAATGGCGAGCAAACAGAACGCTTCAATGCGCGCTCCTTTCGAACGCAACGGAAACAGCGTGACGTCCAAAACAATTAGTCCAGTCTTGAAATGATATTCGTCAAGGTACTCCATCGGCTCTTGCCCTTTGCGCGCCAGATCGAGATGCTTCTGAAAGTGATCGGCTATCGTGGGCTTCAAAACCTGTTGCGAGGTGTGGCCAATCAATTCTTCTTCGCGAAGCTTGGCCCAAGTCAGGAAGGCCTTGTTCGCCATCAGGAAGCGGCCCGCGGGATCCACGATGAAACAAAACCCAGGAAATTGATCGAACAGTTCCTTCAAACGTTCCAGGTTTTGCCGTTCGGCCTGCCGCGCTTTGAGCCGCATCGCCAAGGCGAACCCGGCAACACCCAGAAGCCCGATGAAGAGGCGGAACCAAAGTGTGCGCCACCAGGGCGGGAGAATCCGAAAGGATAAACTCGCTGGCTGCCCGCTCCATTTTCCGTTCCTACCGTGGGCTTGCATTTCCAATTGGTACATTCCGGGAGCAAGATTGAGGAATTCCAGCCTCCGATTCTTCGCCCAGCGCCACGCTTCATTCGGCCCCAAGCGGAAGCGAACTTCGGGCGGCGCGTCAAGCGCAGTGGATAGCACCGCGTAGCCGACACTGACGTCGCTCTCATTGGCTGGAATTTCGGCGCCGGTTAAAGGGATTTCCTTCCCAAACCTCGCGGTAGCGTTCTTAATCACAACGGCCGGAGGATCGTAGGACGGTTTTTCTTTGGGCGGTTCAAATAGCGCTATGCCTCCGCTAGTTGCAAACCAAATTGAGCCATTGCGAAGAAAACATGCGGCAGTGCATTGATCGCCGCCCAAGCCCTGTCCTGTGCCGTAGCTGCGCCATTGCCCTTCTTCAAGCGCGTTCAATCCACGAACGCTACCAGCCCACATGCGATTGTTGTGGTCGCTACGAATGAAGAACGTACTCAGTTTTGCGCCAGATGGAGTCTCGTAATTTTGCGCCCGCAAAACGCCATTTTCCAGGCGGTATGCACGCAGTCCGTCCTGGCGCCAAGCTCCCATCCAAACAGTACCGTCAGCAGCTCCATGAATGGCCCGGACGCCGCGCTTTTCCGGTCCATCGTCAGTTTTGAAGGTTTCCAGCTTCCCGTTCCGCAGGCGGGCCGTACCGGCTTCGAGACCAAGCCAGAAGTCCCCATTCGAGCTGTAACTAATCGTGTAAACTTCCTGACCCGATAGCAGGGCAGTCATGACGCCGGGTGAATCCTCACGATAGAAACCCTTAGTGGTGGCGGCAAGCACTCGCCCTTCATTGTCCATGGAAAAATCGTAGACGCGAGCAGAGGCGTCAACGCCTTTGACGCTCGTAATCCTCGCATCGGGGCCATAACTAACGATGCCGCCCGCAAGTAGCCCGATCCAAAGTGAGCCCCGCACCGGCAGAACCGCATTAGCCGCAAGCGACCCTTCCAGTTCTTCAAATCGCCATGAATTATTCCGCTGTGTGCCCCGATAAACTCCGGCGACGCCAGCCCCAACCCATACCTGACCGCGCCCCTCGACGACGCTCTCCACTCCTCGGCGTGGCAAACCCTCTTCGGCTCCGATTACACGCCAGGCGCCGTCACCCAACCAGCGCCGTAAACCATTGGAGGTTCCAATCCAAATACCGCCGTCTTTATCCGTGAAGGCGGCGGTAATCACTTCGTTGTTCAACCCGTCACCTTCTGAAATAACTTCCCAGCGCTCGCCGTTCCGTCTGGCAATTCCCTTAGCCGTATTGGTGATCAAGTGACGATTGAAATCGGTGGTGAGAGCCGGAACAGGTTGATCCGCGCTAAGTGGCGCAAGCCCAGCCGTGATATCCATGAATTCTGCTTCGCCTCGGGCGCGCCTCAAGATGCGAAAACTACTTCTGGCATAGACACTCCCGTCCTTGGCCTGGTGAAGCATCGCATAACGGCCCAGCGGCGTGGTCACCCGTGACCAACTTCCGTTGTTGAAAGTGCACAGTGTTTCACCGCAGCCGGCCAGGATGGATCCGTCACTTAAGGCAAGCAGACTCCATAACCCGGCTGGTTCCTTGGCCACCATCTGTGCTCCGCCTTCGCCTTTAAGCGGCGTTCTTTCTAATTGGTTAGCGCCCCGAATAAACCAAAGATATCCCTCTTTGTCGGAAGTGATCCGTTGAGGGAATTTTTCAAATTCGCGTTGCCCTTCAAACTTAAAAATTTTCTTATAGTGTTTGTCCTTGTACCGGCCAATCCCTTTTGAGTCAACTACCCATATGCTTCCGTCCGTGGCCCCATGGGTCCAGGCAATGTCGTTCGCAGTAAGTCCTTGGTGGGCCATGTATTCGAAATCTTCACCATCAAATCGATATAGCCCGTGCGCCGTTGTAACCCAAAGATAGCCCGCTGTGTCCTGACTGATCTGCCGAATCAAAGGATTCATCAGCCCTTGACGCTCTCCAAATGTTCGAAAGTAGTTTCGTTCTGCGACAGAAACAGGGGCGAGCAAGATCAGCCAGAGGGCAACGCCAAACCTAGGGAAGCACAAGCGGTAATTTGAATCCGCGCACATGAGAACTCAGTGTGTTCATTATGCCCTAAACGCGCCTTGAATAACCCGTATATTCAGCAAGTTCCTGGATTAGAAAGAGTCGAATCGGTGGGCATTGCTTGGAATGCCTGACTCGCCGTCACCCTCAACTCCCGGGCGGGAAGAGGGCGAAGTCGAAGTAAGAGTGAAGAGCAGCAACGGTTATAAACAGGTCAGACTGTTTCCGTGAGTTGATCACAGTGTTAACAACCTTCCGCTCACCGCTTTTTTCGTGGCCTCGTGGTTGTGTTGGTGATATCTTAACTCATGGTCAAAAATATTGCCTTTGTGTTCCTCCTCACTGCTGCCACTTCACCTGCGGCCGTACTCAACTACTACACCGTCAGTATGACTGGAGCCAATGAAAGCCCCGTTAACGGATCTCCTGGAACTGGAACCGCAACGGTAACCACCGATGATGTACTGCATCAAATGTCAGTCAATGTCATTTTTTCAAACCTAGTTGGCGCCACCAGCGCTGCTCACATTCACAGTGCTACGGCTGTTGCCGGGACGGGAACCGCCGGAGTGGCGACAACAACGCCAACTTTTTCCGGCTTTCCCTTGGGCGTAACCAGTGGGTCTTACGCCATAACTCTAGATATGACTCTAGCAAGCAGTTACAACCCATCATTTGTGACTGCTAATGGCGGAACCCCCACATCTGCGGAAGCAGCCCTGTTTGCAGGAATCGCGGCGGGCAAGGCGTATTTGAATATCCATACCAGCGCCTTTGCTGGTGGCGAAATTCGAGGCTTCCTTGTTCCTGCTCCTGAACCAGCCACTTTCGTCTTAATGAGTGGAGCCCTGGCTGGCTTGGCCTTACTTCGCCGCAAAGCTCGCACGTAGTCCAATTATTCGCGGTGATTCAGGCCGGGCGGCTTGACGCCCAGCCTTCGCGGCGATGCTAAACGATGACGCAAGGATTCGAAAGCTCGCCGAACTCCGGAACGCTAATCGTGCAAACGTCGCCAGGGGCCAACGCTGAGACCTCAGTCACAATGATGCCAGTGCCCGTCAGCAGCACCGACCCCGCCGGCACCGGGTTCGACATCATCAAGTACTCGATCAGCAACTCAATCTTGCGGCCAAGCTTCGACGTTGAAGTGCTTCCCTCAAACGTCGTCTTGTCGCCGCGCTTGACCACCAGACGTATCTCAAGCTTGTAGGGATCCTTCAGTTCGTCCGCCGTAATGATCACCGGACCCAACGCGCAGCACGCCGTGTAAACCTTTGATTGCGGCAGGTACAGCGGGTTTTCCTTTTCGATATCCCAAGCCGAAACATCGTTCGCCAGCGTATAGCCGACCACCGAACCCTTGCTGCCCAGCACTACGCCTAGTTCAGGCTCGGGCGCTGTGAACTTTGAGTCAGATCGGATACCGATATTTTTCCCCGGTCCAACACAAACGCGCGCCGTGCCCTTGAAAAACACTTCTGGCCGATGCGCTTTATCGAACACGTAGGCATAGAATCCTTCGCGCGTGCCATGTTCGGCATCGCGGAAGCTGGCGGACATTTCGTAAGTGCAACCGCAGGCCCACACTTCCACCGGCTTGATGGGAATGATAGGATTGGCCTGCACGCGTTGCTGGCTGGCTAAGCTTGTCGCCAGCTGCGAAAGCGTCGTGTTCTCCACCTCGCTGCGCACAATCAGATCAAGCAGCGTGTGCCCAGGCACCGGACGGGCATGGCCGTTTTCAAAAACGGCCGCCGTGATTTCATTATTCCAACGGATTTGTCCAATTCGCATTTGATGTCCTGAATATTAGTACTTGAGATACACGGTTTTGTAATCGCTATAGAAGTCCATCGCCGCCGGACCTTGCTCTTTGGGACCAAAGCTAGAATCTTTGGTTCCGCCGAAGGGCAGTTGATATTCCACGCCGGCGCTGGGCAGGTTGATCGTCAACAGGCCAGCTTCCATTCCATGGATAAACTCGAATACACGCGATAGGTTTGAGGTTTGGATCGACGCCGAGAGACCGAACGGAATGTTGTTCGCAATTCGCAGGCAATCGGCGAAGTCTTTGGCCTTCATGATAGCTAGTACCGGTCCGAATACTTCTTCCTGGGCAAGCGTGTGCTCTTCTTTTACATCGGCGAAAACGGTTGGCTCCACGAAGTAACCTTTGTCGTAGGCGCCCCCAGTTAAGCGATTGCCGCCGCACAATGGCTCGCCATGCTGCTTCTTAGCGGTTTCAATGTAGCGCAGGTTCGTTTCAAGCTGTGCCTGGTCGACAGCCGGGCCAATGTCGATACCCGCTTCCATGCCGTTGCCCACGTTCAATTTCTTCGTACGTTCCACCACGGCGGCTACAAACTTGTCGTAAATCGCTTCTTCCACGATGACGCGGCTGGTGGCCGTGCACTTCTGGCCGGTGGAGAACATCGCGGCGTTCACCACGTTTTCAACGGCCGAGCCGAAGTCGCAATCAGCCAGCACGATGGTAGGGTTCTTGCCGCCCATCTCAAGTTGAATGCGTAAGCGGCGCTTCGATGCCTTGGTGTGCAGATGTTCGCCAACGCTGCAGGATCCGGTGAAGGAAATTGCTTTCAAGTGCTTCGAGTCAACCATCGCGTCGCCCAGCGTGGCGCCCGATCCGGCTACGAAATTCACCACGCCCTTAGGGATACCAGCCTCATGACAGGCTTCGACGATGCGCCAGGCGCTAAGCGGTGAAACGCTTGCAGGCTTGATCACAACGGTGTTTCCGCACACCAGCGCCGGGGCCAGTTTCCAAGCCGGAATCGCAATCGGGAAGTTCCAGGGAGTGATCAGACCCACCACGCCAATCGGCTTGCGGATGGCGAACAGGTGGACCCGGTCACGTTCGGACGGGACCAAATGCCCCGGCAGGCGAGAACCTTCGCTGCCGAAATATCTAAAGATGTTGATCGCGCGCCGCACTTCGCCTTTTGCCTCAGGCAGCGTCTTGCCTTCCTCGCGTGTCATTTCGGCGGCGATGGATTCAAACTTCTTATCCAGGATATCGGCTACTTTGAACAGCAGCGCGCCGCGCGAAGGGCCGGGCATGTTAGACCAAGCTGGGAATGCCGCGTGCGCCGCATCCATAGCCGCGTCCATATCGGCCTTGGAGCCTTTCACGAAAAGTCCAACCACCTCGTCGGTATTGGCCGGATTGCGATTCTCAAAGGTAGGTCCACCGACCCACTCACCATTAATATAATTGCGGAACGTTTCGCTCATGATGTCCTTAGGTTGAAGAATGAAGTCCGCCTCGCGTGTGCGGCCGGCGGACTAACGGGTTCAAGTATTCCTCTATTTGTTCGAGAAATCCACTTTCGGCACTTGGCGGCCGGACGCATCAGTCTTAAAGTATGCTTCTTCGCGAGTAAAACCGAAGATGCTGGCGGCGATGTTGTTTGGAAACAAGGCAATGTCGGTATTGTAAGTCTGCACTGCCTTGTTGTACTTCTGGCGTTCGATGCTGATGCGGTTTTCCGCTCCGGCCAATTCGTCCATTACCTGTTTGAACTGCGTATTTGACTTCAGTTCCGGATAGTTCTCCTGCACGACAAGAAGACGGCTAAGCGCGCCGCCCAACTGGTCGTTTGCATTAATTTTTTCGGCCGGCGTTCTGGCTCCAGCCATAGCCGCGCGAGCATTGGCGATGGCGCCGAACACTTCTTTTTCCTGCGTGGCGAAGCCCTTCGCGGTTGAGACCAAATTCGGAATCAAATCCGCGCGGCGTTGCATAACCACATCCACTTGCGCAAACGCCCCGGCGATGGCTTCTTTTTCCGTCACCATCGTATTGCGGGCTCCCATTACCTGGCCACCCACCATGAACACCAACAAAGCAATTACAGCCAGTGCGATTAATCCAACTTTCATAAACAGTTGCTCCTCGTTATTCTTTAAATCCCTACTACTCTAGCAAACTCGTCAAATTAAGGCGTTATGCGCCCAACCGGTCCACAGCATCCACCAGAATCTGAATCTGTTTCAAATACCGTTCAAACAACTGCGTCGCCGCCATGGGAAGCTTTTTGGTCAATCCCTCGCGCAGATCCATCAAGGTTAGGAAGGGCTCGGGATCAACACCGAATTGGATCTTCATCTGTTCAATCGCCGGCCTTTTGCGCCACTCCACGGGATGTCCACAGACCGTTAACGCGTGACGCGCTAACACCAGGAACGTTGCCGAAGAATCCACCATCAGACGGCCCAGCAGATCGTCATCGTCCCAAACCCCTGCCGCTTTTTGACGAAGCCTCAGCATCTTGGCGCGCAGTTCGTGTTCGATTTGGGTGCGGTAATTCGTGTCCGATACCACTAACGGCGCAATCACGTCTTGGCCTGCCAACACCTTGCGATTGGCTTGCATATCGTGAAACTCAATAGGAAACGCGTCGGTGGAGCGTTGCACTTCTTCGAGGCTCATCAACAGCGGCGCGGGATTTCCCTTCTCGCGCCAAAAACGAAAGATGCCACCGGCCACGCTGAACTCGGCCGAAGTCAGTTGGCTCAACACGCAAAGAACATTCAGGTCCGAATAGTCCTTCACGTAATCCCCGTCGGCCCCGGAACCGTAGAGAATCACGGAAACCACTTTGGCTCCAAAGGCTTTGTTGATCTTTTCAAGCAGTTGTACGAGAGTCTTGTCCATAGCTTCCAATCAGCCTCTTACCAGTCTCGCGACGCTCCGCCGCCGCCTGAATCGCCACCGCCGAAACCGCCAAATCCACCACCATCAGAACCGCCGAATCCGCCGCCGCTACCCCATCCGCCGCCGCGTCGGCCGCCACCACCGCTCATCATACCCAAAATGTTAAAGATCAACCAGCCGCCTCCGCCGCCACCCGACGATAGCAAAATGAAAAGGAAGATGACGCCAAGAACGATTAGCGGAATTGGAATGCCATCGCTCGAAGGCCGTTGCCGCGACCCGCGCGGATACTGAATGGTCACGCCCTTGGCTTGGGCGATGCGCTGGCCAACAGTCGTTATTCCCGAGATGATTGCGTCGGAAAAGTGATTTTCCTTTAATGCAGGCCGCATCGCGTCCAGCACGCGCCCCGTGTAACCATCCGGCAGAATCGGTTCCAGGCCATAACCAACCTCAAGCCGCATTTTATGATCTTTAACGGCCAGCAGCAGTAGCGCGCCTTCGTTCGACTTCTTCGACCCAATTTTCCAGGTGCGGTATATAAGGTTGGCTACCTCTTCGACCGGCTCACCCTCAAGGGTTTCGATGGTGACCACAGCCAGTTGCGCTCCGGTGGATTGCTCAACGGCAGTGCAGTAGCGCTCCACTTTGGCTTTGGTTTCCGGATCCAGCACCCGTGCGAAATCGCTGACGTACCCCTCCGGCTTCAGAGCGGAGAAGTCAAACGGGAACGCGATGGTGGACAGCGTAACGAGGGCCGCCGCCCTCGCGACTTGACGGAAAGTGGTCAAACCATGATTCTACTAAATTAACGGTGTGATGAGGGTCAAAATTGGCAGGGACGGCTCAGAACATACATTCCAGTTATTCCGGTCGTCGACGATTCGGCTCTGGCGACACTTTGGCGACAGACAGTTCTCGCGCGGGATCGCTTGCGAGTGTGTTGCGCATGGATCCCGATCAGATCTGTCACGACGTCCAAAATTCGTCCAATTAAAAACGTACCATCTGGCCAGTAGCTGGGCTTACGTATGATGCCAACCCAGCATGATCATCGCCGGCGATTTGATTAAAGCCTTCGACGCGAAGGTCCGGTTTGGCAGGCTTTAGAATCCGGGGGCTACTAGAGGCAATAGAAGAGCTCTGTTTTTCGCGCACACACGAGCGGAGACATACGGTTGAATTGAAGGACGTTGAACGAACATGAATACCGAGCAAACCTTTCTAGGTATTTCTCTAAATAGGTTTCGGCAGCCGTTTCTCTAAGTCCCGAATTTGGGCTGAAAGCCCTTCCAGCCGATTCAACAATTCCTTCTGATGCTTGGCTTGGGCGTTGCCATCCTTGGAGCTGATGGAGAACACTCCGCCAGGCTCCAGCACGCACCGGTCAACATCTTTCAAGCTGGAAAACCCTTGCCTGTGGGCAGCGCCGGTGAGTTCGCTTTCGGTGAGCATCTCCTTAGCCAGGGCAGCGTGACTGAGCTTGCCATGTTCGATTAATACCGTAGGTAGCCCAGAAACAATTTGGTCAAGGCTACGATGACGGAAAAAGAAGCGAACCGTGAAATAGTTGATCGTCAGGAGTGAAACGGCCCCAACAATGCCCCCAGTTACGGAATTATCTTCCCCAATGATCGCGTTCTGCAAAGTATTCGAAAGGCAAAGCAGCACAGTAAGGTCAAACGGGTTCAGTTGCGCCAGTTGCCGCTTGCCGAAAATGCGCAGCATTATGATGATGGCGATATAGACGATGATTGGCCGGAGAATTTTCTCCAGTAGCGAAAGGTGCAGCGCGGTCATACCAGCAAAGGCTTGTGAGATCAGGTCCATGGCCTATTATGACTAACTAAATCAGTCTCTTGCTCATACCAGCTATTTTGATGCCAACGCGGCACACGGTTCGATTTCCACGGGCATTGCTACAATAGAGAAATACTACTTCGCTGAAGCTCCCTTGTTGCCGCGCTTCGCAGCATCCGTATTAAGGAGCAACCGAACGGGTCCGATGGATTTTATCCTTAACGGTCGAAAAACCCAGTTGCCGGAAGGCGATCCACAAACCACACTTCTCGACTGGTTGCGCGCTGAAGGTCTGACCGGATCTAAGGAAGGATGCGCCGAAGGGGAATGTGGGGCCTGCACGGTGCTTCTGGTCCGCCCTCGCACGGCTGAAAAGAAAACCCTAAGCCAGTACGTTCCGATGAACAGCTGCCTGCTGATGTTGCCCATGTTGGCGGGTCAAGAAGTATTCACTGTGGAGGCTTTGGCCACCACCGCTGGGATGTGCGAAGTGCAACGCGCCATTGCTGAAGGCGGTGGATCCCAATGCGGTTACTGCACGCCGGGGTTCGTGATGAGCCTTTTTGCGGAACAGTACCGGCCTGGCCGAGTGGGTCCATGCGACCCACATTCCATGGGCGGAAACCTATGCCGATGTACCGGTTACCGGCCAATTCAGGACGCAGCTCTATCAATAGGACCTGCTCCTGACGATGCCTTCCGCGCCCGGCTAGACCAACCGGCGCCTACCGCGATTCCATTTGCTAGCAAAAGGTTCCATCGTCCGGGAACATTGGCCGAATGCTTCCAACTGATGGCGGCCAACCCAGGGGCTCGATACGTGGCTGGGGCTACGGATGTCGCCGTCGAATCGAATTTGCGAGACTTACGTTGGCCGCTATTGATCAGCACAGAAGCCTTGGTGGAACTGCAGGTGTTCACCGAGACTACTGGCCAAATCGAAATCGGAGCCGGCCTGTCACTTTCTGAAATCGAGAGCCCTTGGCTAACGGCCCCACGGGCTTTCAAGGAGTGGTTCCCCCTGTTCGCCTCACCGCTGGTACGCAATCGCGCGACACTGGGCGGAAACTTGGCGACGGGCTCCCCTATCGGCGACGCTGCTCCGTTGCTACTTGCCTTCGACGCCTCGCTAACTATCGCCGGACCTTCTGGGCGCCGTCAGGTGAAGCTATCCGATTTCTTCCTGGCATATCGAAAGACTCTGTTGGCTCCAGGGCAATTGATTGTTTCGATCACGATTCCAAAGCCCTTCCCGCAACTGGCCCGTTTCTTCAAAGTAGCCAAGCGTCAGTTAGACGACATAAGTACCGTGGCGGCCTGCTTTGCTCTGGCTTGCAACGCGGCCGGACAGATTGAGAGAGCCGGAATAGCTTACGGCGGAGTGGCCGCGACGCCGGTACGAGTTACTGCCGCCGAACAATGGTTGGTTGGAAAGCAATGGAACCAGAAGTCCATGGAGCAGGCGCAGACGATAGTCGCCACCGCCTTGAAGCCGCTTGACGACCACCGTGGCAGCGCGGCGTATCGGCTGGCCATGACCCAATCCTTACTCGCGAAATTCTGGCACGAGCAAAGCGAGGCCACTGCTTGAGCAACGTCGGCCAACCTCAGCCTCACGAAAGCGCGCGTGGGCACGTCACCGGTGAGGCTCTCTACACGAATGATCTACTCAATCGATTCCCTGGGGTGTTACATGCATGGCCTGTAATGTCGCCTCATGCGCACGCCACCGTGACAGCCATCGATGTTATTCCGGCACTTACGATTCCGGGGGTAATAGCCACGCTAACCGAAGCCCCAGGCGAAGCCGATTCTGGCCCGAATCGTCATGACGAGCCTCTGTTCCCCACTGAAATCCTCTTCTACAGCCAACCAGTTGTGTGGGTGCTTGCTGAGACTCTCGAGGCTGCGCGCTTAGGGGCTGCCGCTGTAAACGTAACTTACAACCAGTTACCCGCGCTAGTTACTCTGGACGATGCTATTGCAGCCGACAGCCTGCACTCACCTCCACTGCGAATGAATCGTGGCGATGCCACTGAGGCAATTGCGGCTTGCACGCACAAACTGACAGGCGAGCTGCGAATCGGGGGACAAGAACACTTTTATCTGGAAACACAATGCGCCTTGGCATGGTTGGATGAATCGGGCGGAGTATCTCTGCATTGTTCCACGCAGCATCCAAGTGAGACGCAGGAAATTGTAGCGCGGGTGCTGGGCTGGCCTAAGAACCGCGTGATTGTGGAGTGCCTACGCATGGGCGGCGCGTTCGGCGGCAAAGAGGTGCAGGCCAATTGTTGGGCTGCCGTGGCGGCGCTGGGCGCGCTTAAAACCGGCAGACCCGTCAGCGTTCGCTTACCGCGCAAGCTTGACATGATTCTTACCGGAAAGCGTCACCCGTTCCTCGCCAAGTTCGAGGCGGGCTTTTCGAGCCAAGGAAAGATTGAAGCGGCGAAGATGTCCCTCTACGCCGATGCGGGTTGGAGTCTCGATCTATCGGAACCAATCGTTTGGCGCGCTATGTTTCACGCCGACAATTGCTACAACATCCCGGCCATCGACCTGACTGGCTATGTGGTGAAGACGCACAAAACCTCGCAGACCGCATTTCGAGGATTCGGTGGTCCGCAGGGCATGCTGGTCATTGAGGACATCGCCGACCGCATTGCGCGCACGCTGGGTCTTGCGCCGGAGGTTGTGCGCGAGCGCAATTTTTATCGCGAAGGCGACGTGACCCACTACGGCCAGCCGGTGAAGGACGCCGCGCGAATCTCGCGGATTTGGGCGGAATTGAAAGAATCAAGCGAGTTTGCGGCGAGGCGCACTGCCATCTCCGATTTCAATTCGAGGCATCGGCATACCAAGCGTGGGATCGCCATCACGTCCGTAAAATTCGGCATTTCGTTTACCGCGACAATGTTCAATCAGGCCGGCGCCATGGTGCTGATTTACCGCGATGGCAGTGTCCAAGTGAATCATGGCGGAACGGAGATGGGACAAGGCCTGCAAACCAAAATCCGTCAAATTGCCGCCGATGGGCTCGGTGTTGAAGCCAGTGCCATTCGCCTAATGCCAACGCGAACAGACAAGGTACCGAACACGTCGGCAACAGCTGCCTCAGCGGGTAGCGACCTGAATGGAGCCGCGGTGCTGGATGCTTGCCGCAAGCTACAATCCGCGCTTACGACGGTGGCTGTGGAACTGCTGAAATGCGCCACCGTCAAGTTCGAAAACGGAGAAGTCCATGGCGACAACGGCGCCGTCATAGCCTTCGCCAAATTAGTCGAGAGCGCCTATCGCCAGCGCCTACCATTATTCGCCAGCGGCTACTATCGCACGCCGGAGATACATTATGATCCAGCCACCGGACAAGGCCGACCGTTCTTCTATTACGCCTACGGAGCCGCTGTTTCCGAAGTAGAGTTAGACGGCTTCACCGGGGCCATGCGCTTGCGCCGGGTCGATATTCTCGAAGATTGCGGCCAGTCGCTTTCTCCGCTCGTCGATCGCGGGCAGATCGAGGGCGGGTTCATCCAAGGCGCGGGTTGGCTGACGCTTGAAGAGTTGGTGTGGGACGCGAAAGGCCGCCTTGCCACTAACAGCGCATCCACTTACAAGCTACCTTCCTGGGCCGAGCTACCCGAAGTATTCAACGTCAAGATGCTCGAACGCGCCGCCGAGCCCGGAGTGGTCTTCGGCAGTAAAGCAGTCGGCGAGCCGCCGCTGATGCTCGCGATCTCCGTGCGCGAAGCAATTCGCGACGCCATCGCGGCGTTCGGTGCTCCCCGTTTGATTGAAATCGACTCGCCTGCCACGCCGGAACGCATCTACTTTGCCATCGAAAGGATTCGCAATTGACCAGGCGACTCTACAGAGCCACCGTCTTTGCAACGCCCCGCAATCCTTTCCGGGAAGCGCGGGCGCTGGAAGCATTCGCCGATGGCGCCTTGTTAGTTAACGATGGCCAAGTCCAGGCCTGCGGTGAGTTCTCAGCCATTGCCAACGCTAATCCCAACGCGGAAATTCACGACTGGCGCGGCAGTTTCCTGCTGCCAGGTTTTGTTGATACGCACGTTCACTTCCCGCAGGTCCGCATCATAGGTGCACTGGGTGAACCGTTGCTCGACTGGCTGAAGCATAGCGCCCTGCCAGAAGAGGCCCGCATGGCTGATGCTTCGTATGCCCGCCTCATCGCCCGGGAATTCCTCAGCGCCCTGGCGCGGCACGGAACTACTACCGCCTTGGTGTTCGGCGCGCATTTCGTCCCTGCAATGGAGGCATTCTTTGAAGAAGCCGGCTCAAGCGGGCTGCGCATTGCAAGCGGCCTTGTGCTCTCCGACCGCAACTTACTACCTGTGTTACACACCAGCCCGGATGCAGCTTACGAACAAAGCCAAACGCTGATTAGTCGCCATCATGCGAAGGGCTTGTTGACTTACGCCGTCACACCACGTTTCGCCCTGTCGAACTCCGACGCAATGCTCGACGTTTGCCGGTCTATCATGGCCGAAACGCCCAGCTTGCTATTCCAAACGCACTTAAACGAAAACCAACAAGAGGTCATGGCAGTGGCTCGAGAGTTTCCCTGGGCTTCGGACTATTTGGCGGTCTACGAGAAGTTCGGATTGGTGGGAGAGCGTTCGGTACTGGCCCACAACGTTCACGCAAGCAACTCGGAATTACAACGCCTGGCAGCAAGCGGAGCCACCGTCGCGCACTGCCCTGTAAGCAATGCGTCACTTGGCAGCGGCTTGTTCGCTATGACGCGCCATGTTCACGCCGGAGTGCGCATCGCTCTTGGAACTGACGTTGGGGCGGGCACGGGCTTCGACATGTTGAAGGAAGGCTTGCAGGCTTACCTCATGCAGCGGCTTTGTCCCGATGGTTACGGACTTACTCCGGCGCACTTACTCTATTTGGCCACCCGAGCGGGCGCAGAGGCTTTAGGCGCTAATGCAGGCGATTTCGCGCCTGGCCGGTCAGCCGATTTTGTTCGTATTCAAGCTCCGGAGGGAAGCGTGCTTCAAGCTGTCCAGAAAAACGCGGAAAGCCCGGAGCGAATGTTGGCCGCAATCTTCACACTGGGCGGCGCCGAGAGCATTTTGTCCACTTGGGTGGCAGGGCGTCAAGTATGACCAAAGAACAGATCACCTTCGTTGAGAAGGTCGGATGGGTATTTGAACACTCACCCTGGGTGGCCGAAAGGGCATCGTCTGAGTTGCCCTTTCCAAGCATTGAAACAATGCACGCCGCCATGGTGGCCGTGGTCCGACAGGCTGCGCCCGCCGAACAACTAGCGTTGATCCAGGCTCACCCTGACCTGGGAGCGCGCGCCAAGATGAGCGACGCCTCGGTTGGGGAACAAGCTGGCGCCGGGTTGAACCAACTGACGCCCGATGAATTTGCAACGCTCAACAGGTTAAACGCTGAATACAAGAGGAAATTCGCCTTCCCCTTTATTTACGCCGTCAAAGGCAGCACCAAGCACGCCATCCTGCAAGCCCTCGAAGCCCGCCTCGACAATACGCCCGCTGCCGAACACGCAACAGCCTTAGAACAAATCGCTAACATCGCGTGGTTCCGTTTATCAGACACATTCAAGGAGTCCGCATGAACACTTTCGCCTCTGGCCAAAAGCGCAACTATTACGGTAAGGGAGATGTAACTGTCTACCGGCTGAATCGTGACGGCAAGACCCCCGCCGGCCAATACCCGGTCTTCGGCGCCAATGTTCTGATGCTGCTCTACGGCGACTCATTCTGGCCCACTTACACTACCGGCGATAACACAAGTCTCATTGCTACCGACTCGATGAAGAACTTCATCCAACGCGAGACGATGAACTTTGTGGGTTACGACCTGGAAGCCTACGTCCGCTTCCTGGGCGATAAGTTTCTGGGCATCTATCCACAGGTGGAGGGGTTACAAATCTCCGCCTCACAAATTCCTTACGAGGGAATCGTGGACGGCCACGTCGCCTTCGCGCCATCCGGACCTGATCGCGCCACCGTTCGCATCGAAGTTAGTCGAACAGGGATCACGGACCTTCGTTCCGGCATCACCGGATTCCGCCTACTGCGGCTGGGCGGCAGCGCCTTCAAAGGCTTCGTCCGCGATACTTACACCACGCTGCCCGATATTACTAACCGTCCACTCCACATGTGGCTTGATCTCGATTGGTCGTACACCAACCACTCCGCCGGATTCTCCGCTGGAGCCCTCACCGCGCATGTGCGACGCATGGTGCATGAGATCTTCCAAGGCTTTGAGTCGGGTAGCATTCAAGAGGTCATCTATCAACTTGGAACCAAAATGCTGGCCGATATCCCCGAGATTGCCGAGATCCACCTCGAAGCCAACAACCGTACTTGGGATACGATTGCAGAAGAAGGTGACGTGCTAGGCGTCTATACTGACGCCCGCCCGCCCTATGGGTGCCTTGGCCTTACAATGAAGCGTTAGCCATGAGTCAACTTACTACGCACGTCCTAGATCAGTCGTCCGGCCGCCCAGCTTCATTGGTTCGCATTGAGCTCTTTTGCGAAGGCAAGTTACTCAAAGAAGCAGAAACCAATCACGATGGACGCACCGATCAGCCGCTGCTCTCGGGCGAAGATTTCAAAGACGGCGTCTACGATCTTATTTTCCACATAGGAGCGTATTTTCGAGACAAGGACCTGGAGACAAGTATGCCGGCCTTCCTTGAAGAAGTGGTTGTACGCTTTGGGCTGGATACGAGCATGGGCAAATATCACGTACCGCTCCTCGTCTCGCCCTACGGTTACAGCACCTACCGGGGTTCGTGAATGACGGCCATCGAAAGGTGCCTGGAACTGGCGCGCTTCAGCGAAACGCCCGGCTGCATCACGCGCACGTTTCTATCGCCGCCCATGCGCGACGTCCACCATAACCTTCGGGAATGGATGGAACCGCTTGGCATGCGGGTTTGGATCGATGACGCCGGAAACCTGCACGGGCTTTATCCTGGCAAGACCGGGCGACGCCTTATCATTGGATCGCACGTCGATTCGGTGCCCAACGCGGGAGCGTATGACGGTGTGCTCGGCGTCACTCTGGCTATCAGTCTTATTGAAGCGTTGAAAGGTGAGCTTCTCCCTTACAGCGTTGAGATCGTGGCGTTCAGCGAAGAAGAAGGCGTTCGCTTCGGCGTGCCCTTCATCGGTAGCCGGGCGCTCACGGGTGCACTAGACGAAGTATTGCTCAACACGAAGGACAAGCAAGGCATCACCGTGTCGGAAGCGATTCGCGCCTTCGGCCTGGATCCCACCGAAATCCCGTTAGCGGCCATCGACGTTGCTGTAACCATCGGCTACCTTGAGTTCCACATTGAGCAAGGCCCGGTGCTTGAAAGCTTACATCTACCATTGGGATTAGTGACAGCGATCAATGGGCAAAGCCGCCATGAACTTACTTTTCAAGGCCAACCCAATCATGCTGGAACCACACCGATGCACCTTCGGCGCGATGCTCTGGTCGCGGCTGCGGAATGGATCGTGGAAGTGGAACGAACGGGCCAAACCGAACCAGGTCTTGTCGCCACTGTGGGCCGCATCGCAGTCACTCCAGGAGCAGGCAACGTAATTCCCGGAGCAGCTTACCTTAGTTTAGATGTGCGCCATTCAGACGACGCCATTCGAGTGAATTGCACGGTTAAAATTATCGAAGCCGCCCGCAGAATCGGCCAGCGCCGCTCAATAGATGTAAGAACCACTGAGTTACTCAATCAACCAGCCGTTCCCTGCGACGCAGTACTTACAGAAGTACTCGAGGCCAGTCTGCAAAAGGTAGGTCATCCGGTCCACAAGATGGGCAGCGGGGCTGGTCACGATGCAATGATCATGGCCGAACGGGTTCCCATCGCCATGCTGTTCGTGCGCTCACCCGGAGGCATTAGTCACCATCCCGATGAGACCGTTTTGCCGGGCGATGTGCAAGCGGCGATTGACGTGGGCTGTCAGTTTCTATTGGGACTTGAACAACGTGGAGTATCCGGACTTCATTAAGTGGTCCGAAATATTCACAGTCCCCGCCTTTAACAAATTACGCGGATCCAAATGTTTTTCGATCATCAGGAACCCTGCCTTCGGATCGCCGGACAATAATCCGTCCAACAATCCGCTAACGGCGGAAGCCAAAGTGGGCAAACCGGACATCGAACGAAGCGATTCCAAAGCCACCGTCATGCTCTCCACCGCGTCCGGCTGCTCTCTCCGTTGGCCGCCCGAAAAAAATAGCTCCTGCCCAAAGTGCCGGTAGCGCAAGGTGTAGAACGGCACGCGCGGCACAACATCCTGATTGTTCACCAGCCGGAACGTACGCATCCCCAGCGCGGCGTGCAACGTTGCGGCAAACTGTTCGTCTCCAACCCTCGGCTGCCCGAAGGTGTACACCGCATGCACTGGAATGGCGTCGCGCAACGCGGTTTGGGCCGCGCAAATTTGAGCCAGCGCTCCGCCCAGGCTGTGACCGGTGATCCAGATCTTGCGCGGCGCCGCGTTGCGCAGCATATCGGGGAACACTTTGCGGCCACCGAATAGCTTTCCCCAAGCGGCAAAGAAGGCGCGGAAGAACCCCTTGTGCACGCTGCCCAACGTGTCCTTATCCCATACCGCAAGCCCGATCGCTTCGGCATCGCTGGTTACATCGGCGATCTTCCTCGGCTCCGTACCGCGAAACACAACTAGCAGCGTGTCGGCGCTCTGGGCGACGAAGCCTTGCGTGTCAGTCATCGGGTCCAAATGGGATGTGTCGATGAATTGAAAATCTTCTTTGAAGCCATTGTCAATGGCCCAGGCGCGGCAAGTCGCTTCGCTGCCATACGCGACGTTGGAAGCATCGCACAGCAACTTAGCGGCGTCATGGCTATAGCCGGAAAGGTCTGGATTAAGGGGGGACGGCATGATTATTTCACCTTTTGTTGATTACTTCTTCATTGACAATCCTTCAATGTGAACCTCAAGCTGATGATTCACGCGGATGCCGTAAATGCCATCGGTCTTGGCGAGCGGCCCGCTCTTGGGCGCCGAATGCACCACTGCTCCGTTTACCACGAAGTCCACTTTGTCCGCTCCAACGCGCACTTCCAGTTCATTCACCGATTGGCCTTCGGCGTCCGGCTTCTTCACCGCATCGTTCGCTGTTTTCGGCGCGACGTTGCTGGTCGCATCGCCATCGCGGCCCTTGATCAGCCACATGCCATTCTGCGCAACCACAAAATATAGATAGTTTTGCTGCGCGCCATCCAGGTTACTGCCGCCAAACACCAACCCATAATAATTTGGGTGGCCGCTGGGCTTCATCAGCTTGAAACTGGCTTGGAGCGTGTAGGCGCCAGTAGCCGTGTTCGCCGGGTTGTAGTAAACAGCGGCCTTGGGATTGGTGGCGTGGAAGCCTTTTCCCATGGTGACGAACTTGATGTCGCCCGCGCCGTCCGGATCGGATGCCGTAGTGCTGCGGTCGACGCGGATCTTCCAATCCTTCGGCGCTTGTGCCGCAAGCGGTGTTAGCGCCGCCAACGTAAGGGCTCCAACAATAAAGTAGTTCTTCATTAGAATGTTCTCTCCTTGAGATACTGCCATTTCGGCGAGTTGCTTCCCAAATTATATACTCCCAGGTCTCATTGCTGTTTGGCTTTGCGGGACAACGGCAGTGTATAGTGGCCCAATGGAGTGGCTGAACTATCATCACCTGCTGTACTTCTGGACCGTCGCCAAGGAAGGCAGCATCGCTCGCGCCTGCGAAAAGCTAAACCTCGCCCAGCCCACAATTAGTGGTCAACTAAAGCAGCTAGAAGAAACTCTGGGTGAAAAGCTGTTTGCCAAAAAAGGCCGTGGCTTGGCGATGACAGAGGTGGGGCAGGTCGTCTATCGTTACGCTGAGGAGATTTTTGGACTTGGACGGGAATTGCAGGATGTTTTAAAAGGTCAACCGCTTGGCCGGCCACTGCGCCTGCTGGTCGGCATTTCTGACTTGATGCCTAAGATGATCGCCTCGCGAATTCTCCAGCCTGCTTTGTCGATGGCGCAGCCCGTTCAAATCGTCTGTGATGAGGACACACCGGAGCGGTTAATGGCCCAGTTGGCGGATCATCGCCTCGACGTCGTTCTTTCCGACGCCCCGATTCCGCCGATGTTGCGCGTTAAGTCCTTCAATCACCTCTTGGGATCATGCACGCTTACCGTATTGGGTTCACCTGATTTAGCCAATAAATATCGCAAGAATTTTCCGGCATCAATCAATGGCGCCCCCTTTCTTTTGCCAATGGAAGGCGCAAGCTTACGCCGCACGCTTGAGCAATGGTTTGATTCGGTGGGTGTGCATCCCAGGCTGGTCGGCGAATTCAAAGATAGCGCCATGATGAATACGTTTGGGCAGGAAGGAGCTGGCCTGTTTGCCGTTCCCACTGTGATTGAAAAGGAAGCGCGCCAACACTACCATGTCTCACTAGTCGGCGCGATTGATTCCGTCGTGGAGCGTACATACGCTATCTCTATTGAGCGGAAATTGAAGCATCCAGCTGTGGTGGCAATCCTGGAGGCCGCTCGGGAAAACTTGTTTTCGGTGAATTGACGCATCTGTTTATACGATGTAATAGTTCCAAAACATCTATTAGACAAATTTTTAGCTTAGCCGTAATATCAGGAATAGAAGGAGTCCGACTTCACCCCAGGTTCACTCCACGACGGAGTGTGGCTGTCCCCCCAGCCCGGGCCCCTTCCTAGGAACATGGCCGCCTCAACGCGCGCAATAGTGGGAGTGTCGCAAACGGATTTTGATCTGATTTGCTTGAGTCCCAGGGATTTCCGCTAAATGCGTAGCATGCGGCCATGTCGATTTTCTAAGTCTCACCAGTTCTGGAATCGATCAGCGTGCAAACCCGCAACTCTGATTTCCGCTCTCAATGAACCATTGCTTAATCCGATGTCTTCAAACGAATAGATCAATTAGACAATCTATCTAACTCGTCTTATCGTGAAGAGGTGAGTGTTTGGCACTAACCATGAATAAGAAGTTGAAGAACGCTTGCGGGGTCGCCCTGGTTGTTGCCGGCGCAATAGGCACAGTCGTCCCAATAATACCGGGAATTCCAATGATTGCGGCAGGCGTTGCGATGCTCGGTTCCGATCATAAGCTTGTCCGCTCCTGTCAAACATGGCTGCAATCTAAAGGGATACTTTCCAAATGACTTACTTTCCACTTACTGAATATTGGTGGTTTTATCTTGCCTTCACTGCATTCGTGTTATTGGTGCTGTCGCTCGATCTTGGGGTGTTTCACCGCAAGGCGCATGGCGTTTCCTTCCGAGAGGCTTCGGTTTGGAGCGCAGTATGGGTCTTGATGGCGCTGACGTTCAACTTCGGATTTTTTCAGTATGCAGCTTGGAAATTTGCCCATGACCCCAGGTTGCTCGCCATTCCCGGCTTCGATCCGCAAGGCGCGGCGCAACAGGTGGGGCTGGAGTTTTTAACAGGATACGTAATTGAAAAGACCCTCTCTCTGGATAATCTATTCGTCTTTGTCGTTGTGTTCACTTTCTTCGGAATACCCGCCATTTACCAGCATCGAGTGCTATTTTACGGCATCCTTGGGGCCCTTGTTTTCCGGTCTATCTTTATCGCCTTGGGGTCAGTACTGCTGCAATATCATTGGGTGATTTTCGTCTTCGGGGGTTTTCTGATTCTTACCGGACTTAAAATGTTATTCGCCCCAGATAAACCGGTTGAACCACATAAGAATCCGCTGGTCCGCTTACTGCGCCGGTTTATGCCGGTGTCGGCGGATCTTCACGGTCCTCGCTTCTTTGTGACAATCGACCGTGTTCTACATGCCACGCCTTTGTTACTCACCCTGCTGGTTGTAGAGATCAGCGACATTGTCTTCGCCATCGATTCAGTTCCCGCGATCTTCGCAATTACAAAGGAACCGTTGATCGTTTTCACCTCAAACGTCTTCGCAATTTTGGGTCTACGGAGCCTCTACTTCTTATTGGCGAACGCAGTGGAACAATTCTCCTTGCTGAAGTACGGCTTGGCGTTTGTGTTGGTGTTCGTGGGCTTAAAGATGGTTTGGCTTAACGATGCCTTTGGCGGTAAGTTTCCCATTGGCTGGTCGCTGGGAATCATTGGGGGGCTGATTACTGTTTCCATCATCGCCTCATTCCTACAAAATCGCCGCAAAATGCCATTCGTCACCACGGATCACCGCCCTTCATGAAGTGGTCCAGCGGTTTCAATATTTTCCCCTATTTGTGGCCGCCGCTTGGATTCGGCAACGTTTTCCCGGGCGAGCCTGAAGCACCTCATTAATTTGAAAAATGTGGAAGCACTTAGGCCAAAGGTGCACGGCGGCATCGAGGTGCGATTGATAGGTAGGCACGCGGTAGGCATGTCGCGCCGGTTTCAGTTTGTAGCCCACACTAATTCCAGTAGCTGCGATCCAAGCTCCGATATTGCACAGCCTCGGCAACATGCTTCGCCAGTAAGTTTTCAGACCCTCCCAGATCCGCCACGGTCCGGGCCACACGAAGAATCCGGTCATGCGCCCGAGCCGATAACCCAAGTTTACGAATCGCCATCTCAAGCGTCCTTTCCCCAGCGTCATCGAGTGCGCACCACTTACGCAACTCACCGGAGGGCAGCACGGAGTTATAGAAACCTCGCTTCTGTTGCACCTCGCGCGCGCGGCACACGCGATCACGCATTTCGGTCGAACTGGTGGCCAGTCCGTTTGAACGAAGATCTTTGAAGGGTACGGCCGGAACCTCTATATGCAGGTCAATGCGATCGAGCAACGGTCCACTGATCTTACCCAGGTAGCGCTGAATCATCGCCGGTGTGCAGCGGCATTCACGTGTTGGGTCACCGTAGAATCCGCAGGCGCACGGGTTCATCGCCGTCACCAGCATCACCCGAGCAGGGAATTTCATGCTGGCGTTCGAACGCGCCAAAGTCACAGCCCCTTCCTCCAGCGGTTGACGAAGTTGTTCCAATACGTATCGCGAAAATTCGGGAAGTTCATCCAGAAACAGAATGCCGTTGTGCGCTAGGCTTACTTCACCGGGCCTTGCCGTTCCGCTGCCTCCGCCAATCAAACCGGCGTCGGAGACCGAGTGATGCGGCGAGCGGAACGGCCTTCCTTCCAATAGGGCCTTACCGGCGGGCAGTGCGCCGCATACGGAATGCACCTGGGTTGATTCAACCGCCTCTTCAAATGTCAGCGGCGGCAGGATACCGGCAAGTCGCCGCGCAAGCATGGTCTTGCCAGAACCAGGCGGACCCACCATCAGCACATTATGATTACCGGCAGCGGCGACTTCGAGAGCTCGTTTGGCGGTGGCTTGGCCGCGCACATCGGCGAAATCGGGAAAAGCGGCGTCGGCGCTGACCGAATCCACGGGAATGTGACGTTGCGGTTCGAATTTTTCCGGCTGGTTCAGCATCAGGACGGCTTCGCCGATATGCTCGACCCCAAACACATCAATGCCCTCCACGACCGCTGCTTCCGCGGCGTTTGCCCGGGGCACCATCAGCCGTTTGATGCCATTTCGACGAGCGCAGACTGCGATGGACAAGGCTCCACGCACCGCGCGGATCGTTCCGTCCAGGCTGAGTTCGCCAACAATGAGGCTCGGTTCGGCGAGTTTCAGCGCGCCCATCGCGCCCAGAATCCCAAGCGCCATGGGCAGGTCGAACCCCGGGCCCTCTTTGCGCAGGTTGGCGGGGGCAAGATTGATCGTGACGGCTTTGGCCGGGTACCCGAAGCCAGAATTGGAGAGGGCGGACTTGATTCGCTCGCGACTCTCGCGGACGGAGGCATCCGGCATACCGACGGTGACGAAGTCCCGCGCGGAGCCTGAACTGAACAAGTCAACTTCGACGTCTACCAGATGCGCATCAATTCCGCATACAGCTGCACTACGGGTTCGAAAGAGTCCCACATAGGGTAGTGCTGATTGACGTCGGAAGTTCTCACGCGCTTCTTTCAGGTTTACCGTAACCGCTAACCGTCCCGTTTCTTTGATACCCTCTGCGCGAAACGAGCTACTTCAATAATGGCCCGCTCATGCTCGCCTTCGCCGATCATCTCTGTTTCGTCAAAGGCCTCAACCTTAAACATCACTCGTTTCCCTGAAATACCGATAAGCTCCGATGTAAACCGAACTTTTGCTCCGATGGGCGTAGCCGCAACGTGCTTGACGTTAACTACTGTGCCCACAGTGTCATAGCCTTCTGGCAGGTGACCCTTTACGCAGTTTCGAGAGGTGATTTCCATTAGCATGATCATAAAAGGCGTGCCCAGAATGCGGGCCGAGTCAAGTCCAAGAAAATTAACGGCTAAGTCCGCCGTAACGATGGTACTATGTTCAAGTCTAAGTCCAAGGGTGAGTGCTGGGGAATATGCAGGCATCTTGCATCCTATTCTAAGGGAACCCCATCCAAAAACTACACGTCTTTAATGATTGAACAAACCATTATGTGTTGATAGCGTGAATCTGAAACTGGTAAAATACCCAGATGCGCTTCCGTTGGCCGCCCCACAGTTGTTGTTCTGTTAATAAGTAGCTGAGGAATTTTTTGAACAAATCTTTAAACTTCGTGCTAGTACTTTCTGCATCGCTGGTGGTTGGTCCCGAGTTGCGCGCTGAAGAATACGCACCAGGCGGAGACAGTCGGCCGGAAATTCTAGAACGCTATTTTGAGGCTTCTAGAGCGCAGGACGAAAAGCTGCGTGGCCTTCAAATGGAAATGAATTTTGATGCTCGGATGCCTAAGTTGCACAAAGAAGGCAAGCTGAAGGCCCTAAAGTTCATCTCCAGATTGGGCAAAATCACCTTCAATACACTCTCGTTCACCGGGGATACCACAATCAAGAAAGAAGTGATTGCCCGTTACTTGCAGCTTGAACAGGACAGTGGCGGTAAAGGTTCGGACATTTCGATCAGCGAGAAGAACTACAAGTTCAAATACAAGAAGTCGACGTATATCGGCGACCGGCCAGTCTATCTCTACGAATTGACGCCGCGGGAAAAACGGGTTGGTCTCTTTAAGGGTGAGTTGTGGATCGACAGCGCCACGTATATGCCCATCCGGGAAAGTGGACGTTTAGTAAAGAGCCCGTCGGTGTTTTTGAAGAAAGTAGAATTTGTGCGCGATTACGTAATTCAGGATGGCATCGCTATTCCGAAGATGATTCGCAGTTTTATTGAAACGCGCTTAGTGGGACGTGCGGAATTGGACATCAACTATTCCAACTACACACGCGATGCCATACCTGAAGTGGATGCGGAAGCGGCGGCCTTGAAGGCGCCCGAAGGCGCCTCGCATGTCACAGCTCAGTAATCGGCGATAAACCTAAGCCAGAGCAGCCCGGCAATAAGCCATACACTTCTTTACTTCCACAATTGAATCAGCCCCCTGATACTCGTATTCAATATCGGCGGGGATCGGGTACTTTTCCTTCTTCATTAACTGCAGTGTTTCCTTAATCTGCGTCTCGCCTTCTCCCCAAACTGTATTTGGCCCGTCGTTCTTTTTGCGATCTTTCAGATGCAGGTTAGTGATCATCTTGTGGTGCTGCTTCAAGTAGTCGATCGGGTCAAAGCCGGCGGCGGTGAAGTGGCCGATGTCCAGGTTGATGCGGAAATATTTCGACATCGCCATGGCTGCGGCGAAGCTTTCTGGTTTGGCGAATTCGTTGTCGTCATTCAGGTTTGAATGGTTGTGCATCGCGACAATCATCTTATGCTTGTCGGCAAACGGAGCCACTAGTTTCGCCGCTTTGACGGTGGACGATGCGGTGATAAACTTCACCCCCAGAGCCTTGGCCATCTCAAAGCCACGGTCGATTTCCTCAGGCGTGAAATCTTCTCGGAAGCTCAGATTGTAGGCGTGCGGCACGATACCGGCGGCGTCGAACTGCTTGCGGATTGCCGTGAATTTTTCAAGCGGCACGCTGAGGCGCCACTTACGTGTGTTCTCGCGGAATTCAGGATTTGGCCGAAAGCCACCGCCCTTCTTTTTCTGTTCGCCGCCTTTTTGTTCGCCGGCTGCTGCTGGTGGAGGTTGCGGAGGACGGGGACCTGCAGGACGTGCGCTGGGGGCGCCAGCGGCAGTTTCCACGTGTTGGGCAAACACTTCGCATTCGCCAATGCCGCATTCGGCCATAGCCTTAATGGCTTCATCCAGCGGCATCTGCCGGAAGCTATAAGTTTGAATTCCTATTCGGACGCCATTGATCTTGGAATTGATGGCTCCAAAAACGTTACTCGCGCCAGCGGCCGCGATGGCCAGTTTCGAAAAATCTCTTCTTGAATACATCCAGACTCCTTACTTGGGAACATAGCGACAAAACGATAATTCCGAACATGGCGGAGGTGGGTTTTTACGCGTCACTAAACATTAACATTTCCAGACCTCCAACAGTCTAAAATAGTAGCTTCCACTTGATGGCGGCCACAACCAAATTAGCGTTGGACGAAGCGGAGCAGATAGGCTATCTAAATTTTTCGCGGGAAGAATGGTCCCGGCTGCGAGCCTTTACGCCTTTACCGCTAAAAGAAAGCGACCTGGTGACGCTGCGTGGCATCAACGAACAGTTATCGCTGGACGAAGTATCCGACATTTATCTCCCCCTTTCGCGTTTGTTGAATTTGTATGTCAGCGCGGTGCAGGCAATGAACAAGGCGACAGATACATTTCTTGGTCATCTGCCCGCGAAGATTCCCTATGTCATCGGAATCGCCGGTTCCGTGGCGGTGGGCAAGAGCACCATCGCCCGCGTGCTGCAGGCGTTGTTATCGCGCTGGCCAGATCATCCAAAGGTGGATTTGATTACCACGGACGGATTCTTGCTGCCCACCCGCGCCCTTGAAAAGCGCGGCTTGATGAAGCGCAAGGGATTTCCGGAAAGTTATGACCGCAGTGCGCTTCTAAAGTTCCTGGCGCAAATCAAACGAGGACAGGCCGAGGTCGTCTCACCCGTTTATTCGCACCTGATTTACGACATTTTGGATGGCGAAACAAAGACGGTGACGCAGCCCGACATCTTAATCGTCGAGGGCCTTAACGTACTTCAGACCAGCCCGCCGCGTAAGATTCGTAGTCAAACCCAATTGTTCGGAAGCGATCTTCAACTGTTCGTCAGTGACTTCTTCGATTTCTCTATTTACATCGATGCGGAAGAAAAGTTGATTGAAAGCTGGTACGTGTCCCGTTTTTTGAAATTGCGCGAGACCGTGTTTACCAACCCGGATTCTTACTTTAACCGCTATGCGGCCCTGAGCCAGCTGGAGGCGGTGGATAAGGCGAAGTCGATCTGGCGCGATATCAACGGGCCGAATTTGCGGGAAAACATAATGCCGACCCGCGAGCGGGCGCGGCTTGTGTTGCGCAAGGGAACCGACCATCGCGTGGAGCAAGTGCGACTGCGTACGATGTAACCGGCGCCCGGCTTGATTTTAGAACTGGAACCGCGCCCCAACCACAATTACGCGATTCCCCGAAGCCGACGTAATACGCCCGAAGTCCGGGTCGTTAATGTCGGTTGTCGGATTATCAAAGTATGGTGTGTTCGATGCATTCTGCGCATCGGCGCGCAGTTCAAACCACATGCCTTCCCTGATCTGGAATTTCTTGCGGAGATTCAAGTCGAAGCGCAAGCCGCGGGGACCGGTAAGGAAACGAGGGGCGAGCGAACCCAGTTGACCGGGAAGCGGATTCACCAGGATCGTTTTGCCGGAGGCATCGGCGATGGCTTGCATAACGCTGAAGCGCTGGGTGGCGGTAGCCAGAAGCTTTATTGAAGGATCATCTATTTGTGTCCAGCCTGGAAAATAGATTACTCCGTTACCATTTTTTGTCACTTGCCCTGTGCTCTTGCTGATCGCGGTGAGAGGAACGGGTGTGTTGCCCGCGGCGTCATTGAATGTGGTGGTGTAGTAACTGGTGGATAAATCCATTGGCGCGCCGGCGAAAAAGTTGAGGATGAAACCGGTGCTCCAACCACCTAACATCTTTGAGGCAAGGGAGGTCGTCGAGGTAAGGAACTTCTTTCCTGGACCAATGGGAAGTTCCCAATAGCCACTGTTGCGAATTACATAGGCGCGATGTGAATCAAGAATGCGGCGGTCTAACCGGAGGTTGCGAAGCGTGCGGTAGTTACTAACTTGATCCTGCGAGTCGCCCTCATCGTCGCCCAACAGTTTGGACCAAGTTAGATTCGATTGCAGTGTGAAGCCCGAATTCAATTGGTAGACGTATTCAACCTGCATGGAATGATAGATGGAATTGGAGAAGTTGCCGATTAGATTCGCATGGAGGAATTGCGGGTTGGCGACGATGAAGTTGTTGGGCAGACCCGCGCGGGTCAGCAGGCCTCCCACGTTTCCGGTTTGGAACGCCGTGGTATTGAGCCAGGTTGCAAAATCACCCACACTGTTGTTGGCCAGAAAATCTCGGATGGTGGAATTGTTTTGCACTCCGGTACAGTTCGGAATAATGCGGTTCATCAGAGCCGGGCAGCCGCCGGTTTGCAGCGATCTAAATGCATCCAGCACGCCATTTTCCACGATGTTCACTTCATTGACGCTGGTGCCGCGTAACAAGCGCGTACCCTTGCTCCCGACGTAACGGACATCAAGCGTGCTCCCCTTGGCTATCTCAATCTCAAGAGTGGCGTTCCAGTTTTGCACGTAGGGTTGGCGTAGGCCGGAATCGAACGTCTTAATGGTTTGTGTGCGCTCTGTGAGAGGAACGGTGCTCAGCGGCTTGCCTACCAAAGGCGCCGGCAGCACACCGGTTGATGGAGTAATAATGCCGGCCGAACGGTAACTGGCGTCGGTATTTAGACCTGGCTCGTCACCGGAGACAATATCCACCAAACGGAGCGAGTGCCTTTCATAACCCATGCCATAACCCGAGCGAAAGACCCCGGTTTTACCATGCAACAGCCGCTTGGGTAAGTTCCAACTAATACCCACCGCCGGGGCGAAGTTATTTTTGTCGGCGTGAAACAAGCTCTTACCAAGTTCAACGTTCGTCAAGCTGCCGGCTGTTTTGCCAGGACTGAATATGTCTCCAAACGTAGTGCCGGAGATCCCGAAAATGCTTTGCGATCCGCCAACAAGAGTCGACGTCTTGCCATTAGCTTCAAACGGCACGCCGTAGTATTCGTAGCGCACGCCGATGTTCAGCAGCACGCCTGGCTTCAAGCGGTAGTCGTCCTTGAAGTATCCGCTAAATTCTCGCGATCTCCACGTACGCTGCTTCGGCTCTCCGGGTAAGTATTGCGGATTGGGTCCGCCCGGCGAGTTAAACGATTGATCAATCTGCGCGAACGAACCGGCCAACACATTCAACAGATTTTGCGCCTGTGCCGCGTTGTTGCCGATCCCGGTAATTTGAGTTGCCCCGGTGCTGATTCCGGTTACGGGCACGGCTCCTGCGCCGATGGTCGCCCGAGGCATCACCCCAAACGAATTGAACCCATTCGACGAAACAAAACGAGATTCGAAGCCACCCTTGAACGTATGCGTACCCTTCAACCAAGTCATGGCGTCAGAGGCTTGGTAAACCGGACTGAACCGGCCCTGTGGATCGTTCGAGGTGTCGATCGGTCCCACAACGGCGGCTGGGAAAATGGGAATGTATGGCTGCCCCTTAATCGTCGGCAGCAGACCTGTACCGGAGACCTCCCACGGAGCTTGCGAGCGAAACCTGGCCCGTTGCGCACCAGCATGGAATTCGTTAATCAGGTTTGGCCGCAGCGTGGAAATTAGCCCAAACGAGTACAGCGTGCCGCGTACCGATCGCGCATCCACAGGCGACGTGGGGAAGGGTTGCGGCATGAATGTGTTGACCGAATCGTCGCGCTCATTGTTGTAACTGAAATTCGCTCGGTGATTTTCACTTATGTTGTGATCAATGCGAAATTGGAACTTCAGTAAATCATCCGGAGCGGAGCGTTGCCAGCGATACCCGGCCGTGTTCAACCCATCGCCGCTACGGAAATCGTTGGGCAAGGGCATCAAGTCCAGCAACTTCTTCATGGTTCCGGTGGGGTCGCCGACGAGCCGCTGAGGGTCCCGCCCAAACAGGTTAGCCGTCTGAACATCTGCCCTGATGGGGTTACCGTTTACGTCCACCGACGGGTTTGCCGCGCTAGCGTTAGCGTTGCGCGCTCCGGCGTAGAACCTAAACAATCCCTGCCGCGCCGTCGCGGTGTAAGTGTTCGACGATACGGTCTCATGCGACCGTATGCGATTAGCTTCAGTCAGAAAAAAGAAGAACGTCTTGTTCTTCTTAATCGGACCTGATATGTTACCGCCAAACTGATTCTGAATCAGAAAATCGCGCGGGTTGACTAATTTACCCTGCGCGTCCCGGCCGCGCAAATTATTGAAGAAATTATTCGCGTTCAACTCACGATTGCGCGCCTGCTCAAACAGCGCCCCATGCAGGTTGTTACTGCCGCTCTTCGACACCATCTGAATTTGCCCCGAGCCGCGCCCAAATTCAGCATCGGCGGGCGAAGTCACAATGCGGATCTCAGCAATAGCATCCGTCGAGTTTTGAAACACGGAACTAACACCTGAGTTATAGCGATTATCCTGCACGTTGATGCCGTCAAGAGTAACGTTCACCGCACCCGCGCGGCTGCCGCCCAAGTTACTACCAACGATCCCGGCCTGCGTATAAATCAAATCCAACGCATCTCGATCCACAAGCGGAAGAGTGGTAATGCGCTCGCCAGAAAGTACGCCACCTACAGAAGTTGTAGCCACGTTCAAGCTGATCGACTCGGCCTTAACCTCCATGGTTTCGGTGACGCTGCCAATCTGCATCGCGACGTCGCGCGTGGCGCGCCCGCCCACCTCCAGAGTCAGGTCGTTCACTTGGGCCTTGGTGAATCCCGTACTTTCCACGGTCAGCGAATAAGGGCCCGGCGGAAGGGAGCCGAACAGATAAACGCCTGAATTATTCGTCTCGGTCTTATTCTGCACACCGGTATTCGAATTGCGCACCGTCACCTTGGCCCCGGGAACAATGGCGCTCGATGAATCGGTAATTGTGCCGCTCAGAACGGAGTTCGTCGATTGGGAGAGAGCGACGGCAAACGAGAGAAAAACAAGGAAAGCTTGGCGCATAGTATTATCCAACCCCTAAGTAACGGGTTAGTTTCGAGTCTATCAGTTCAGAAGCGACTGGAGCCTCGGTGTGGCGCTGAAATTTGCGCCTAGTGGAAATATCCGAAGTTCGCTACCCGCGAATTTCGCGAAACGCCTCTTCAATCTCCCCGCCTCGCCTCTTCCCGTATTCGAAATCAACCTATGTTCTATCTGCCAGGTGGAATCGTTTCCGTGTTCCATAGTTACGGGCAACGGCTGTGCGACAGATCCAGCTAGTTCGGCCGAAACACCTGCGGACCATTCGCCCCAGGACCAACCAACCATTCGCCCGAGTTGGTGATCTCAATTCCATGATTTCTCGTGGATTCTACATACCTCAGGATTTTCCCACTGTCGCGATCCAATTCAAAGATCCAGCCAGGCGACCCGTTCGGCAAGTTGCGCGGCTGTGCCCCAGCGTACAAGCGCCCGCCGCGATTCGCCAGGGAAAAAGTCTTGCCAGTTCCAGTCAGTTGCCCAACGTATTTCCCATCCAAGTTGAATTTCTGAATGCGGCCATTTTCCCGATCAGCGACGTACGCAATGTTGTGCTCATCAATGACGATGGAATGTGGCAACCTGAATTGCCCGGGCTCGCCGCCCTTCGTTCCCCACTCGCGAATCTTGCGCCCGTCCGCGGAATATTCCATGACGCGAGCATTCGCGTAACCATCGGCAACGAAAATTCGCCCGCCAGGTCCGAAGGCCACGTCCGTCGTACCGCAAAAGTTGTTCGGGCAAGGTGATGGTTGGCCACCCACGCTGATCTCCATCAGCTTCTTGCCTTCATTGGAAAACTTGTAGACTTTCGAGCTGGCCGCATCCGTCGTCCATACATTGCCCGCCGGGTCAATACGAATCGAATGCGGCATCACATACATGCCCTTCCCCCAACTCTTCACAACCTTGCCGGCGCGATTCAAAACAACAATCGGATCTGCCTTGTCTCCGCGTTGGAGAAGATAGATCAGGCCCTTTGCGTCCATCGCCACCCACGTAACCATACCCAGCTCCCACCCTGCACTTGGTGGAACAACTGTTAGCGGCGAACCGGTTAAGGAAGCTCGAGGAGACCTGGCAACCAGCATCCGCAACTGTTGTTCTTCGGCTTTGGATGGCGTAGGATTCGCGGACTGAGCCAAGGCGCTCAGCACGAATAGAAAAGGAGCGAGTAGTTTGATCAAAGCCATCAGCAAATCATATCCCACTACAACACCAAACGCTCATCCCCCTCACGCCGCGTCACCCGCATCCGATCCAAATACTCAAGCAGCGGAATCGAATATTTCCGCGACACTCCCGTCCAATCCTTGAAGCCGCCCACCGTAAACCGTTCGCCCTTATGCTCGCCAAGGATCCGTCGTAACTCAGCCAACGCCGTATGATGAAACAGCAGCTCATCACCAACCTTGATCAACTTCTGCTGCCGCAAAAGAATTTGCAGCAGCGGCCGCGCACGGGCAACCTCAACGCCGCTCGCCGCCAGCACGTCGTTGGTCGAAGGCACGGCCAACCCCGCCCTCTCAAAAGCCGCTTCAATCTTCGCCACCGCTTCCGATTCATCGGTCTTCAAATTCAACTTGTGCGAGGCCAGCCGCAAGTTCTCAGCTTCACTCACAACCGTCTTGGCAGACGCAAGAATCGCGTCCAGCACCGCCACTGGCACCCCTTCCAACTCGCGTGACCGCACTTCTTCTTTCGGCATCCCCGGCGCCAGCGGCTGCGCTTTGTGGAACGCCGCAAGACGCTGTTCAATCCGCCCTCGCGCCTCGGCAAACCATGCCGCATTCACGAACCATGCCGCTTGGCCGGTGCCTATTTTCACCGTACCCGGAACCGCCAGCGCGCTTTCAATTTCGGCCCCCATCACACCGGTGCGCCGCACTAAACCCGCAATGCCGATCCCGCCAACAGACTCCTTCACCAGTTGCTCCAGCCGTTCAGCAATCGTCCCGCGTTGAAAAATCGCCATCCGCTCGGGCGTAGGTTTCTTTGGCCCGTCGATGTCAATTACTTGTCCCCCGCCTATAGTCCACACCGGCGAAAAACTGCGTGCGATGAAGCGATCCCCGGGCAACAGCAACATTGGCTGCCGCAGCAAGAAACGCACAATGGCAGACGCTCCCGGCTCAAGCACAGCCGCCCCAAACAAGCGCCCCTCTGCCGTCACCTCCGCCGTACCTGCGTGAAAATGCACCTGCGCGCGATGCTTCAACGGCTTGGCTCCTGGCAACAATTGAAAGCTGCAATCAATCTGACGAGTCGCTTCAAAACGGCCCGGTTCCGTCACCACCTGACCACGCTTCACCTCCGCATCACCCGCAAGATTCAGCGCCGTGCGCTGGCCCGCCCGTGCGCGCTTCGCCGTCACACCATGTGTTTGCAAGCCACGCACGCGCATCCGTTGACCGCCAGGTTGCAACTCAACGTCCTGTTCCACATCCACCGCGCCTGCCGAGGTCGTCCCGGTCACCACATCGCCAAATCCCTTCATCGTGAAGACGCGATCGACAGGCATGCGGAAATAGCGCTTCGTTTCTTTCGCTCGCGTTTTGGCTGCAATGGTGGAGATGGCCGCACGCAGTTCCGCAATCCCCTCACCCGTTTTGGACGACACCGCCACCATCGGCGCACCCTCAAGAAAACTACCGGCGACAAACTCTTCTACTTCAAGTTTCACCAGGTCGACGATATCGGCATCCACCGCGTCTTTCTTCGTGATCACCACAATGCCCTGCTCAACGGACAACAAGCGGCAAATGTCAAAGTGCTCCCGCGTTTGTGGTTTGATCGATTCATCGGCAGCCACCACGAACAGCACCAGATCGATGCCGGTTGCCCCTGCCAGCATCGTCTTAACGAACCTTTCATGACCCGGCACATCAACGAACCCCACGCGAGTGTCGCCAATGTCCAGATGTGCAAAGCCGAGCTCAATTGAGATGCCGCGCTGCTTTTCTTCCTTCAGCCGATCAGTATCTACCCCGGTCAGCGCCAACACCAGCGATGTCTTGCCGTGATCAATATGCCCTGCCGTGCCTACGATTATGGAATGCATGTCCGAATCGTTATATTAACAGTCGTTCGGACAAGCTCCGCGGGAAAACAGCGATAATGGGCGCATGCGAGCTCTCCTCCCCTTTCTCGCCGCCGCCGTGTTTTGCCAAACTTTGGCGCGCGCGCAGGACGTGCAACCGCTCTTTAAATCCGGCGCAACGGTTGTCCGGGTCGATGTGCAAGTGGATGATAGCGGCCGCCTGGTGAACGAACTTACCCGCGATGACTTCCGCATCTTCGACGAAAATACGCCACAACCTATGACCCATTTCGGGCATGAACGCGAGCCGGTGTCGCTCCTGTTGCTGCTGGACGTCAGTGGCAGCATGACTAAATCGATTGATGCACTCGCCCGTGCGTCGCGTCAAGCAATGGCAGTTCTGAAGCCCGACGACAAATTGGCTGTCATGCTCTTCGCCCGCAATCAGAAGGTGACTCAGGAATTCACCGGCGATTTTGAAGCCGTTTCCCGGCAAATTAACTCGGCTGTAAACGACAAAACATTGGGCTCTGGGACTTTGATCAATCACGCGGTGGTCGCGGCCGCTGAATACATGAAAGAAAACGCAGCTACAGGCAGGCGAGCCATTTTGGTCGTCACGGACAACCTGGGTTTGAACTACCAGATGAATGACGAACAGACTTTGAAAAAACTTCATGGCGCTAATACAGTACTAAACGCCATTGTGACAGGCCGTGCACGCCGTCCGGAACCCGACCCCAAAGGCCGCTACACAAACCCCGATTTCACGCTATCCAACGTTTTCTCCTTGTCAGAGGAAACCGGTGGAGAGGCGTTTAGGCCAGGAAATCTGGAATCGTCACTGGGCTTAATCTTTGATCGCATCCGCAACCGTTACGCGCTTGAATATTCCGCACCACCCACCGGCGCGCCCGGCGCTTTTCATAAAATTCGAGTGACGTTGTCGCCTGAGGCACAGCGGCGTTATCCAAAGGCGCAATTACGCGCACGCGCCGGCTACTACGCCGCGGAGTAAATTCTTAGTTGGGCCGGTCCGAGACCGACGCGCGACTCTGAAAAGTCGCGCCGAGCGAGGCTTGCCGAGCCAGTGCACCAAAACGAAAACAGGCGACGGCTCACGCTGCATACTGACATGTCGCATAACGTTACATCAGTACAAGATCCGCAAATACGCAGTATCGAAAACAGCACTGCCCACTGAGCCACCAATTGAAATAAGATAGTTCTCAGTCCAACGAACTAAAGGAACCACATCTTGAAACAATCGATCCTCTGCCTAGCAATAACCGCTGTCCTGTATGCTCAACCGCCCGCCGCCAGGGGCCCGCAAGGACCTGCCGTTATTTCGCCCGAGGTTGGCGCAGACCGCCGCATCACTTTCCGCGTGCTTGCACCAAAGGCTGAAGCCGTGCGCGTGATGGGCGGCGACATTCCAGATAATGGCAAAGGCGCGGCCATGGCCAAGGCGGAGAATGGAGTGTGGGAAGCCACCGTTGGGCCCGTACCCGCAGGCGCATACCGCTATAACTTCAACATTGACGGGCTGACAGTGGTGGATCCGCGCAATCCTTTAAGCAGCGAATCGCTAACCAACGCATGGAGCCTGGTGAATGTTGCCGGTTCGGATTTCTTTGACACTCGCGATGTTCCCCACGGCGCTCTCGCCGCGGTGACTTACTATTCTTCAGCCTTACAACGCTTCCGTCGCATGACAATTTATACTCCCGCCGGCTATGAAATGGGGAAAGATAAACTGCCCGTATTCTACTTATTGCACGGCTCCAGTGATTCCGATGCTTCGTGGTCAACCGTGGGCCGCGCCGGCTTCATCATGGATAACTTGATTGCCTCAAAACAGGCCAAGCCCATGATTGTTGTGATGCCCGCCGGCCACACCAGCACGGTCCGCGCACCCGGCTTGGATCCGTTCTTGAAGGAGTTCAACGAAGACATAATGCCTTACGTGGAGAAGCACTATCGCGTAGTTACTGACCGTTCACATCGGGCCATTGCCGGTCTTTCGATGGGTGGCAGCCAGACGCTGAACATCTCCATCCTCAACTTGAATAAATTTGCTTACGTTGGTGTTTACAGTTCCGGATTAATCCGCGGATTTGGCGCAGCCCGGCCAGGTGGAACCGCCAGTGCTGCCCCTCAACCTCCACCGACCGGACCAACTTGGGAAGAGCAACACGCAACGGAGTTGGATGATGCAACGGCCAAGAAGGGGTTGAAGCTGCTATGGTTCGCCACAGGCAAGGAAGACAGCTTACTTGAGACGACGAAGAAGACAGTGGAAATGATGGAAAAGCATGGCTTCCATCCAGTGTTCAAAGAAACTGCGGGCGGGCATACCTGGCTAAATTGGCGCGATTACTTACACGAGTTCGCTCCGAAGTTATTTCAGTAACCCCTACCGAACAGTCATTGCCACCACATTCGCCGCGCGGCCACTTACGCTCACTGCAATCGGCGTCTCGGCTGCCGAAGGCTGGTGCCCAACTTTCCATTGCACGTAACGCTCAATGCCGCCGTACGCTGTCCAATTATTGGTCAGCTTCAGGATTAACTTGATGTTGCGCTTCTTCGCTTCCACGATGGATTGATCCAGCGCGATAAGGTTTGTTTCGTTATACACGCCCGGCTCAGTTTGAATCGCCGCCGGATCCTGCGACGGCGGATGATCGTTATGCGCATTGGCTCGCGCCACGGTAAGGCCCAACTCCGCCATCTTGTCGAGCGTTTCCTCCACGCCCGCATTGCGATGGTAGGCGATCCCGGCTTGCAGATAGTAAGTGTTGTTGCCATTGAAGCGGAAGGGCCGGCCAGCCAAGCTCAAGGTGCTGCCGATGCGACGCACGAATTCCCCGTCGCGGATGGTGAGGAATGTGGCTCCAGTTGGGTTGGACGAGAGGCGCGGCATTCTTAGATCTACGGCGTGGCGCCAGTCGGGGACAATGCGTTGCGAGAAAGCGAACCGGCGCTAGAAGAATGGCGAAGAAGGTTGGTTTCATTTGCGAGGGGCCTTGAGCGCCCCTCGCACCAGGGTAGTCGATCTACTCGTGCTTAGAACGTGAGCTTGGCTCCCAACTGAACCAGCCGTCCGCCGCCTGTGCCGTTGACGCCCGTGCCTGTGGAACGGGTTCCGGTAATCATACCGAACGTCGTGCTAGTAAGCGATACGCTCGGGTTGGAAAATTGCGGAGTGTTGGTTACGTTGAACGATTCGACGCGCACGTCCAACCGGAGTCTGCCCTCATGGAACTGCACAATGCGGCCCAGTTTCGCGTTCAGTCCGAACGTGCCTGGTCCGCTGATGAAGTTGCGTCCGGTTGTTCCGAATCTCGTATTGGGCGGCTGGGCGAAGCTTGCTGTATCAATCCAAGGGTTGCCGATGTTGATGCCATGCAGAATGTTGACCGGAGCCACTTGATCCACGGTCTGTGTACTGGCGGGTAGTTGGAGCGTATTGCTGGCGGTAATCGTTAGGGGAGATCCAGTGCGAGCTGAAAGGATGCCCGATGCGTTCCAGCCGCCTAGTAGTTGGCCCGCCCTGCCGTGGCTCATCCAGCGCCGCTTTGGGCCCCAGGGGAGTTCATAAATGTAGCTCTGAACATAATTTAAGGTGCGATCAAAATCCGCCCGGGCGTAGCTGCGCGACATTCCAACGTAGTTGAACAATCCGCCGTCATCGCCATTCTGCCAAGACATTCCCTTGCTCCAGGTGAAGGAGGTGGTGACTTTCAAACCCGTGCCGAAGCGGCGATCTACCTTCACTTGGAGCGAATTATAATTCGATGAAAAACCCCGGAAGATCTGCGTGGTTGCGGCAGTGCGCGGATATTGCGGTTGACCGAGACTGCCCTTTCCAATCTCCGTTCCAGCGTTTAGATTTGGCGAGCCCGCGATATGTACGCCGTGGGTGCCCACGTATGCCGCATCCAAAACCAGCTTCATCGGTAGAGATTGTTGCAGCGCGAAATTCCATGTCAACACATAGGGATTTTTGAAGTCCTTTGGAACCACGAAATAGGTGGAGGTTATGTCCGGATTAGTGATGATGCCGTTGGCGGGCACTTCCACCGGACGCACGGGCGGGAATCCATTGGTGAAGTTAATGGTCTTGTGCGTAATGGGGTCTTCCGCCGGAAGGTAAGTGGCCGCGCTGGTGTAGTTGTTGTTCGAACGCACCGGGAAGTTATAGGCGTAGTTATTATCCGGGAAAGGAGAGTAGCTCATGCCAAACCCTGTGCGAATGACCGTCTTTTCGGTGAGCCGGTAAGCCAGTCCGACGCGAGGCGCGAAGTAGTTGTAGTGGGCCTGCATGCCTAAGTTCATCGGGTTGCCGCCGACTCCGGCGATGACCAATTGGTTCTTGACAAAATCGTAGTTGGAGAAACCACCCGCGAATCTCGGAACTGCCGGTGGATAGGCCTCCCACCGCAGCCCGATGCTGGCGGTCAATTTCGGGGAGATCTGCCAACCGTCGGCGGCATAAAGAAACGTCTGCCACAAACGCATGGCGGGGAAGTACGTGTTGACGTCGCGTCCCACGGAGCTGGGCAAGCCGAGCAGGAAGCCGGCCATGTTGTTGGCAACTCCTGTTCCGCCTGTGGCGCCGGGAGCAAAGGTCTGATTCGTGCCGAACGTGATCACGCCGCGCGGGCTGAAAGTCTGGTCCTGAAGTAAGTCGTCACGAATGCGGCGGACGTCGCCTCCGAACTTGAAGGTGTGGTTGCGCCGCACCTTCGTCCAGCTGTTGACGATGTCGATATTGGCTTCGGCCCGAACCCACGGAACACTGGCCGAATATCCAGTCAAGGGGCTGGAAAAATTCCCGATGCTGATGCCCACGAAACCACTGGTGAACTGGTTGATGTTCACGTTGGGGATGCCGAGCTTGCTGGTGTCGTCCTTGCCGTAATCGGTTGGCACGGCTTCATTATGGTAGTGGGCCACGCCGAGGCGGAACTCGGTTAACAATGAGGGGGTCACGGTGCGGTTATAGCCGATGCCTGCTGAGTAAGTCTTCTGGAAACCGCTGCCGGCAAAGCCGCCTTGCGCCGGTCCACCGGCGTCACCGAAAGCCGGGGCTTGGAAAGAAGTGGGACGGGAAAAACTCATGCGGCCCGTTAGCCGGTCCTTCTCGCTGAGGGTGTAGTCGCTCTTCACGTCGAATGAATCGGTGGTCTTGACCATGGGCAGCAGTGCGAAGTAGTTGTTGCTGGGAGTGGCTGCGACGAAGGGCTGATTGGGATCGGGCAAATAGGCCATGATCTTTTTCGCAATTGGATCTATACGGGTGGTTGGAATGATATTGCCGTTGAAAGGAACGCGGCCAATGCCGGTGAGCGGGTCGCCTGTAGCGGGGTCAAATACAGTGTTCCTGCCGGCGCTCAGATCGCCTTGTTTGAAGGCGGCGGAAGGAATGGTCATGGTGTTGGTGTTGGCTTCGTGATCCATGGTGCGCAGATAATCACCAAAGATGAACCACTTGTTCCGTTTGATCGGCCCGCCCAAGTTGCCGCCGAACTGGTTGTAGGCCAGGTGGCCGACGCTCTTGCTGAAAAAGGTGCGGGCGTCGAAGGCGCTGTTCTGCGTCCACTCATAAAGACCACCGTGTATTTGATTCGTGCCCGACTTCAGCATAACGTTAGTAACGGCGCCGGTGCCGCGTCCCAGTTCCGGATCATGATTGGTGGTGGAGATGCTGACCTGTTGAATCGCTTCGGCCGGGGGGATCAGCACTTGCAGCAGGCCTGTGCGTTCGTTGTTATCGACGCCTTCAATCTGATAGTTGTTCCCCATGCGGCCTTGACCGTTTACCTGGGTTTGGAGAGAGCTGGATGCATTGAAAAATTGCGAGTGCTGGAAGGATGCTTCGGTTGTGCCTGGGACCAGATCGAGCAAGGATTGAAAATTGCGATTTACACCCAGCGGCAATTCGGAAACCATTTCGGCGTCCACGATACGGCCCGTATCGGCGCGTTCGGTTTGCAGTAGCGGAGGAGCGCCGGTGATTTCAACCGTCTCGCTGACATTGCCCGGTTGCAGACGCAGATCGACACGGGCGTTGCTGTTGACGTCGAGCTTCACGTCGCGCCTAGCTTCTTTCCGAAACCCTTCCAATTCGGCGGAAACTATGTACAGGCCGGGGGGTAAATCGGGGAAAGTGTAGTTGCCGCTGTCGTTGGTTTGGCCCGCTTTGGCCACATTCGTGTTTTGTTCGGTAATTACCACCTTGGCGCGTGGAACGACGGCGCCAGTGGCATCGGTTACGGTGCCCAGCAGCGTGGCATTTACGGCTTGCGAAAACGCAAAGGGTGAGAAGGCGGCAAGCAGCAAAGACGCCACCAAGCATTTAAAGAGTTTCATAAAGATTGTTGAAATCATATCATTTCCATTCTGACTTGGGCGCAGACCAAAATAGAAACCGCCCTGGAGCTGGTTGGCTCGCGGGCGGCTTTTTCAAACTACTCAAACGAAAATGGACTACAGACCTTTCGAGGCCATGAACACGATGAGGTCGATGACGCGGCTGGAATAGCCCCATTCGTTGTCGTACCAAGACACGACCTTCAACATGTTGCCGCCGATGACTTTGGTCAACTGCGCGTCAACGATGGAACTGTTGCTGTTGTGGAGCATGTCGCTAGAAACCACCGGATCGGTAGTGTAGCCAAGAATGCCCTTCAATTCGCCTTCCGAAGCAGCCTTCAAAGCGGCGTTCACAGCTTCGGCGGTGGTTTCGGTCTTCAGTTCGGCAACCAAGTCAACAACGGAAACGTTCGGGGTAGGAACGCGCATTGCGTAACCATCCAGTTTGCCCTTCAGGTGCGGCAGAACCAAGCCTATAGCCTTGGCTGCGCCGGTAGAAGTGGGGATCATGTTGATTGCGGCGGCCCGGGCGCGACGCAGATCCTTGTGCGCGAAATCGAGCACGGGCTGATCGTTCGTGTAGCTGTGGATGGTGGTCATGGACCCCTTCACCACGCCGAACTTTTCGTCGATCACTTTGACGAAAGGGGCCAAGCAGTTGGTGGTGCACGAAGCGTTGGAAACAATGTGGTGGTTGGCGGCATCATACTTAGCGTGGTTCACGCCCATGACGATGGTGATGTCCTCATCCGTGCCGGGGGCGGAGATAATCACCTTCTTCACAGTTCCGCGTTGGTGCTTCTTTGCGTCGATGGCGTTGGTGAAGCGGCCGGTGGATTCGACGACAACTTGAATTCCGAGCGAGCTCCAGTCGATTTCAGCGGGATCCTTGACGGCGAATACTTTAATCTTCTTGCCATTGACGACAACCGAGTCGCCATCTACTTTTACATCGGCCTTGATTTGGCCGAGGACGGAATCATATTTCAACAGGTGAGCCAACGTCACAGTGTCGGTTAAATCGTTTGCAGCGACAATCTCGATTTCGGGATTGTTGAGGGCAGCGCGGACAACGTTCCGACCGATGCGGCCGAAGCCATTGATGCCTACTTTAATTGCCATTTCTTTAAGGGTTCTCCTGAGTTGGGGATTCCTTATTTTAGCGCAAAACGCTGGCTCCTCACTTTTAGGGCGAGCTTGAAGAGCAAGATGAGGATGACGAACACGATGAGCCGCTGGTGCTGGAACAACTTGATTCACCGCTCGGCGCACTCGAACAACTCGGACTGTTGGGTGTGCCCGATGTTTCGTTTGAGCTCGAAGCGCCGAACCATGACCAGGAGCTATTGCTCTCGTTCGCGACCGGTACCGGATCGTTGTTTACCGAGGCCGGCGACCAGTCCCGGGTAGAACCGCCACCTCCGCTATCGCCACCTCCGAATTCGACCTTCGGCCGTATACTAGATTCCGCGTCTTGCTGGGGACCCCGATTTGAAACAACGTCAACAATGTTGCTGTTCGGATTTAGATCAACAAACCGCCGATTTTCGCCGGCCGGATTCAGCGTACTCTGACCCTTCTCCTTCCGCTTGAACTTCGTCTTACGCCAGATATCTTCCGGCGCTTCTCCGAACGTAAGGGTGTACAGGGCCACTGTGAAATCGAAGCCATCATCATCCTTTGAATTGAATTGTTTTCGCCATGCGGTAAGAGATCGGGGCGGTGATAAAATTTCCCGCCTAAAACATTCGTGCAGAACCTTTCATATTCCTCGTGGAACCCAAAATGTTCGTGCCAAACCTAAGTCGATCCAATACGATGGCACAACGCCTTTCTTTTGACACATACCCAAATACACAAACTTCTTGTACTCCGAAATCGCACGATCCCAGAATGCAACCGTCGTGGACCGGTGCTTGCGCGTCAGTTTGCCGGCCGAGGCCTTCTTGCCGGTCTTGTGCTCTCCAAAACGAGCCACGATTTTTCCCCAAATGCTAACGGGAACGATGCCGCTAAAATCATAATCCCGCAGGTTGGCCTGCAATCGATCCAATGTGAAACTGGTCATGGTAAAGACTCCCTTTTAAAAAGTCAGCTTCAACGCCAGTTGGATCACCCGCGAATCACGAGTCCCCGTTACTACACCAAAGCTATTCAGCCCGGGATTGACGCCCGTAGTGGTCGTATTCAGCGAATTGCCAATAGTCGTAAACGATGGGTGGTTGAACGCATTGAACGCCTCCGACCGGAATTGCAACTTAGAGTCTTCCGTGAGTGTGAAACTCTTGAACAGCGCTAAATCCCACTTATTCACCCCAGCGCCGCGAAGGCTGTTACGGCCCATGTTGCCGAATGTGCCGGTCTTAGGACGGGCAAACGCATTGACGTTAAACCATTCGTTGACGGTACGAGTTCCTTTCGTATCGGCGATAACATCGGGCCGCTGATTTTCCACAGCGCCAATACCCGCTACATCGGAACTCATAACCACGTCGAAAGGCGTACCGGTCCACATACGCGCAATGCCGGAAATCTGCCAGCCCTTAAAAAAGGGCGAACGCACAAGCACGGGCAGCGACCAGATAAAGTTGCCGGTTAGGATCTGCCTGCGGTCGAAGTCGGATGGGCCGCGTTCGGCGCGGAAGTTTTGCGAGTTTGGCGGAACGTCGGTAGCGCTGCGGTCACTGGACGCATCGTCGATTGATTTCGACCATGTATAGGCCACCCCCACGGAAAGCTTCTTAGTCATGCGCCGGTTGAAGCTAACTTGCAACGCGTGATAATTAGAGTCTCCCGAACTTTGCCGCGACGTGATCGCGCCATAGCCCGTGTAGGGCCGCACGAAATTGACATTGGTCCCCGAGGGCACTGTGCCCGCCAGTGGATTGTTGATCGCCACCGGCATTTCCAGGCGCAGTGATCGCGAGCCAACATAGCTGACGTCCAGCACGCCATTGCGCAGAATCTGCTGCTGCACTCCGAAGCTCCAGCGATGAACGGTGGGGGCTTTGAGTGACAGGCCAAGGGCCGTCACCGTGGGTGGCGACTGCGCAGGAGGGGAGCCCCCGAATAGATAGTAGGACGGCTGGTTCAACGTAACTGTCTTCGAGAACGGAGGATTGTCGAAGGCATTGTTGATAAACGCGCCGATGAGCGGTCGCGTGAAGAACATGCCCCATCCACCTCGGATAGCAGTGTGCCTGCGGGCGAAGGGCGCGTAAGCGAAGCTGAAACGGGGTCCCCACAAATTCAGATTGCTGTTGGCGATGCGTTTTCCGTAGGGGGAATTCTTGCCCGCGACGATGATGCCATTGAGTGGATTTCCTGTGCCGGCAACCAGCACCCCGGTTGCCCTCACCAGTTGGGGAGCATCAGCCGACTGGAAGGCGGATGGCAGGAAGTTGCTCATCACATTGTTCACATCATATGGATTGTAGTAATTGGTGTAGCGCAAGCCATAACAAATAGTAAGATTTTTTCTAACCTTGAAATCGTCCTGCACGAAGGCTTCAAAGAACCCAAACCGTGCGTCGGAAACCACGGGCTTTTCCACTTCCGTGTAAGTATTCGGATAACCCAGCAGGAAGTTAGCCACGGGGTTCTTGGCAAAGTTAGTACTGAAGGCGAAACTGCCGCCAGTGTTCACGTTGTTGGGTTGCTCCAGATTGCCGCCAAAGGAATAAAGAGCGCCGGATTTGATGGTATGGCTGCCGTACACCTTCGTAAATGTGTCCGAGAATTCCAGATTAAACAGCTCTTTGTGACCGACGTGATAGGGGCTGATTGCGGCGTAACCGGCGCCTAGGTTGATGCCTGGAATATCGGGGTCGCCGTTCTGAAACAGCTTGGGCAGAGTAACTCCCAACCCTTTGCGATCCGATAAGTTCGACGTGGGCCCCAGATTGAAGTAGCGCCGGGCGAAAGTAAATTGGAAGTGCTGGAACAGCGTCGGAGTAATTGTGTGAAATCCATTGATTACTACGTTCTTTCCTGGCCTCTTCCCGTAGGTATTGGCCAATCCGGCAAAGCGCGTGGTTACTGCCGAAAGAGAGAAGCCTCCGTACGGGTTCGCCAGGTCGAACGCATCTTGTGTGAATCGTCCGAACAGGCGCAGGTTATCGGTCAGATTTTGGTCGATACGTAACATCTCTTCGCGCCAATTTTGGCGCGAGGCGACGGCTGAAGTATAGTTGATCGCACCTGGCCCGGCGAAGTTGGGCAGCGGATACAGAGCCATTAGCTTTGCCGAATTTGGATCTATGCGAGAGGCTGGGATTTTGCCGTCAGGGAAGCCTTTGGCGGTAGTAGGATCGACAACCGGATCGTCGGCAGTACCAAAAAGTTTGTCGGCGCCGGGGCCAAGAGGGGAGAAATCGCCGACGCGCTCAAGTGCCGTTGGCGTCGTTGTATTCACGGCGGCCGGAGTATTGGTGATGCGGTTGAATTCCTGGGTCCAGAAAAAGAAAGTCTTGTTGCGGCTGCGGTTATAGTGAGGGAACACCAGCGGTCCGCCGAGGTTGTAACCGAAGTTATTCAGCTTCAGCGGCAAGGTCTGGTGAGTCAAATAATCGTTGGCGGCAAAGGCATCGTTGCGCAGGAAATAGAATAAGGAACCGTGGTACTTCTTTGTGCCGCCTTTGGTAACCACATTCACCTGCGAAAATCCACCCTTGCCGTATTCGGCTGAATATGGCGAAGTGATGACAGAGAACTCGGCGATAGTTTCAACGGACGTAAATGTGTTGAGCGAACCTGAACCTACAATGACGTCCGCGTTGTTGCCGCCGTCGATGTTGAAGTTCGAAGCGCTATTGCGGGAACCATTGATGGCCACATCAGGGGTTGAATTCGGGTCGGTGCGATCAGCCATGTTAGAGGCCACGCCCGGCACAAGTTCAAGCAGCGTCATGAAGGAGCGGCCGTTGAGTTGAAGCTCGCGAACCTGTTCGCCGGAGATGAGCGTGGATTGATCGCCAGTGCCGGTTTCCACTTGCTCGGCGGTTGACGTTACAGTCACTTGCTGCGACATTTCTCCCACCTGCAGGGAGAAATCAAAAGACGCCCGTTCACTAACGTGGAGCACCAACCCTATTTCAACAGCTTGTTTGAAGCCCGTATGCGACGCGGAAATCTGATACGGCCCGATAGGCAGATTGGGAAAAGTGTATTCGCCGTTTGATGCGGACTTGGCAGTGCGCGCAGCACCGGTTTCCGTTTGAGTGGCGACCACGACGGCGCCGGGGACGGCTGATCCTGATGGGTCAAGTACGCGTCCGCGGATGGAGCCGAAGACATCCTGGCCGGAGGCGAGGGCAGATAAAAGCAGAGCGGCAAAAAGTGGACAATATCGCGGCATTTGACCCCCCTGAGGGTAATCCCGATTGTATGGGAGAGTGTGTTTCAATACAACGATAAAGCGTATCTGCCGGGTAGGCGCCCGGCGCGACGGGATAACTCCCGTAAGCACATTACTTCCTAGCCACGAGGGGCTGCGCTACAATTTGCCGGAGTGCTACTGACCCAAGTCCCGTTTCGCGAAAACCGTTTTCTCCAGTTGTTAGTGGCCGCCATGGCTCCGGTGTTCGCCGCTTCCGCATACCATCCCACGGTGGTGTTTGATTGGTTTCTTGAAAACCTCATCATGCTGGTCTTCATCATTGCGCTGATCCTTATCTACCGTGTTGTACCTTTGTCCCGCACATCCTACGTTCCGATCATTCTCTACCTCTGCTTCCACGAATGGGGTGCGCACTATAAATACGACGGCGTTCCATTGGGCGAATGGATTAAGGTCTGGCTGCACACGAATCGCAACCCCTATGACCGGGTCCTGCATCTTTTGTTCGGCTTACTTGGTAGGCGCCCCGATTGCCATGAGATCGATCGCAGCCCGCGCTGCCTAAGCCGGCAGCAGAAATGGCCGCTGGCGGGAGAATTTCAGAGCGGGTGGCTCCCGACGATGTGATTCGGTATTTGGCGTTGAAGCGGCGGCCGCCCGGAGTTGGCGAAGGTTCGAGAATGTTGATTTTGTGCATGTTGAGCCTCCATAAATTTAAAGACACGTGTGCCCGTGATGGCGCCTTGCTGCTTAAAAAATGATCGAGCCAGCGGGGCTGCTTTGCGCTTCCACTGAAGAGCCGCCAACCATAACGGCTTGTCTGCCTAATAGCAGACGGACAGCACCGGTTCCCCAACCAATGCCGCCCTTCCAGTTTTTCCACGTTTAGCAACCCTACTGACACGATGTAGAACTCAGGTATACCCGAGACCGCTCCGCCGCAAGACGGAGCAGTTTTGGATAAAGAGTAGTCCGGCCGGATTCGCTCTCTACGTTAATTAGGCTAGCAGGCGGGCGCAAGCGAATTGTATTTGGTGTGGGAGTAAGTTATGGGAAACAGGGGAGATTGAGTTTTTGAGCGCGTGGGGAATCAACTTGCTGGCTCGGTCGAAGATCTAAGACAGACATGCCTTTCCCTCAAACCTCGCTCAGAGCTACAAATCCGCCAAGTAGCCCAACTTCCCGTTGCTGTCCGCGAATGACTCTGCCGGCACGCCCATCCTATCCATCATCACTAAGTGCAAATTCGCGAGGGGCGTTTCGTTCTTGTACTTGATATGCCGGCCATGCTTGAACAAGCCACTTCCACCGCCGGTCAACAACGTAGGAAGATTGTCGTGCTCGTGTCCATCGCCCAAACCGCTGCCGTAAGTCACCATCACGTGATCAAACAACGTGCCATCCCCATCAGGCGTGGCCTTTAGTTTCCCCAGGAAATATGCGAACTGCTCCATCTGGTAGCGGTTGATCTGAATGCACTTTTCGATCTTTTCCTTGTCTCCGCCGTGATGTGTGAGGCCATGGTGAGAATCAGGAATTCCGATCTCGCGATACGCCCGGTTGCTCTGCTCAATCGCCATCAGGAATGTCGCCACGCGGGTGGCATCGGTCTGGAAGGCGACCGTCATCAAGTCGAACATCAAATGCGTGTGCTCCAGGTAATTTTCCGGGACGCCCGATGCTGGACTGTCGATGGGCGGTGCTTCCCGGCGCGGCGCGCGCTCGGCCTTTTCGATGCGCGTCTCAATGTCGCGAATGGCGTACAAATATTCGTCCAGTTTGCGGCGATCCGTTGCGCCTAGTTTCCCCTGCAACTGGCGCGCGTCTTCCAGCACGGAATCAAGGACGCCCTTACGTTGACGCTGCTGCCGCGCACGGCGAACGGGATCGGACTCAATTTCGCCGGCTCCGAACAAACGCTCAAACACCGCGCGGGGCCGCACTTCAGGTGGATTCGGAGTAGTAGGTGTGCGCCAGGAAATACTGTTGCTGTAGGCGCAGCTGTAACCGTTGTCGCAATTACCGCCCTGAATACCTTCTTCGCAACCCAATTCGAGCGAAGCGAAACGCGTTTGCGAACCAATGGCCTGGGCAATGTGTTGATCCACGGAGACGCCTGCGCGAAGGTCACGGCCGAAGCTCTTCTTAGGATGCGCGCCGGTAAGATAACTGGCTCCGGCGCGGCCATGATCCCCAGGCCCATCGCCCAGCGCGCGGCCTCCGTTCACCGTGAGCCCACCCAGCAACGAAAAATCGTTGCGGTGCGGCGCCAGCGGTTCCAGCACGCGCGGCAACACATTCGGCAACGGAGAAACATCACCGGTAGATTGCGGAAACCACGATGGTACTTGCACGCCGTTAGGGAAATAAACGAACGCAGCGCGTACTGGCGATTTAGTTGCAGCGCTTGAAAAGGCTGGAATCATTGAATCAAGCAGCGGCAATGCCATTGCCGTGCCTAGGCCGCGTAATAGCGTTCGTCTGGATAGCGGTTTGTTGGTCATGTTAGTTCCCCGGATCGTTCGATTGCATCTGAAACGGTTTGCTGTTCACGATGCCTAATACAATGCTAGAAAATTTATAGCCGTCTTGCGCGGCCTGCTTGCAAATCTGATCAACCGCCGCGCGGTCATAACGTTCCAAACCACGGCCCAGCGCGAACGTCATCAGTTTCTCCGTCAAGTTGCGCGTGAAGGCATCGGATTGGCTTTTTAGAATTGCCTTCAACTCTTTAGCGCCGCCGAACGATTTTCCATCGGGGAGAGTGCCGGACGAATCAATAGCAACCGAGCCTTCGTGGGTGCGGTAAGACCCCACGGCATCGTAGCGTTCCAGGCCAAAGCCGATCGGATCCATCGCGTTATGACACGGCGCGCAACTGGGGTCCTTACGATGCTGTTCCAGCCGTTCCCTCATCGACATGGTTGTCGCTTTCTTCGATTCATCGAGCACCGGCACATCGGCCGGTGGCGGCGGCGGCGCGGCGCCTAACAAATTCTCCAGCACCCATTTGCCGCGCACTGTTGGCGCAGTCCGGGTCGGATAGGAAGATACGGTTAGTATCGCGCCTTGCGTCAAGAGCCCGCTACGCTGCTCTCCCTCCAGATTTACCCGACGGAACTGTTCGCCATCCACGCCGGCGATGCCATAGTGCCGCGCCAGCGGACCGTTCAAGAAGGTGAACGGCGCATCGATGAAATCAAGGACGCTGCGATTCTCGCGGATCATCGCTTCCACGAACAAGTTCGTTTCGCGGCGCATCGAATCAAGCAGTTCGTCGTCAACAGTAGGGAAGCGGGCCGGGTCTGGTTTGGTGCGCCCAAGAATGCGTAATTGCAGCCACTGGGCGGCGAAGTTGTCCACTAAATTCGTGGCTTTCGGATCGGCGAGCATGCGGCGAACTTGCGCTTCCAGCACCCCTGATTGATGCAGCGCGTGCGTGGCGGCCTTTTGAAACAACTCCTCATCCGGCATACTGCCCCATAGAAAATAGGAAAGACGTGAGGTTAGGTCATACTCGCTGAGCTGATACGCGGCGCCGAACTCGCCCGCAGGTTGTTGCCCAGTATGAAACAGAAAATTGGGCGAAGCTAAAACGGCTTCAAGGGCAAGCCGGATGCCTTCTTCAAACGTATCCCCATCCTTCAGCGCCAGATTCACCAGCGCCAGTTTCGAATCCACTTCCTTAGGCGTAACCGGCCGACGATAAGCGCGGCGAGTCAAATTCTCAACAATTGGCCGCGCGCACGAGGCTTGGTGCTGTCCACGCCCATGGTTACAAATGAAGACGCGCCGATAGCTATCGGGTGCAGCTGTGCTAGGCGCGAAGGGGCCAACAATCTCCAGATAGTCGACAAACAACTGGCGCCGCATATCTTTATTAATGTTCTTACGCGGGTCCTCAAGGTCAGCCAATTCCGGGAACGACGCGCGCAGCATTCGTTGGCCGGCTTTCACTGGAACGCGAGCAATAAACTCGCCGCGATGGTAGCCATAGGCTGCTGTGCCTTCCACAACGCCGGTCAACACAGTCTTTCCATCGACCGTCAACACAACATCGCGAGGGGGAGCAGCTTTGCGGTTGATCTCGTCCAGCGCGCTCAATTCTTCGGCGCTGGAGTTTTGCATGCGGGCGCGCTTGTCGGGCGCCACGTCAGGCCGGAAGTTCGCCACGCGCAACCGGAACTCATATTCGGCATCAGCGGGGAAAATCCAATTCCCATACATGGAGCCGCGCATGGAATAGGGGAAATAATTGTCCTTGCTCAACACATCGGTCGCTTCCGGCGAGCGGCGGTTCAGCAAGCGGGCAAGCCTTGTGGGCTTCGGCGGTAGAACTTCACCGAACACGGCAAGCTGCGACACCTTGGCCGCGGCGGCCATGTACTTTTCCATCAACATGGGCGAGACAGTCAGTACGTCGCCAATGTTGTCGAACCCGTAACCGGAATCGTCCACGGGAAATTCGTCGGCGGGCTGGATTGAAATTCCCAGCAGGTCGCGAATCGTGTTGTTATATTCCGTGCGATTCAACCGTCGCGCCGTGACCCTGCCGGGGTTCCCATCGCGTGCCGCTCCAGTGGGATTGACAAGGGATTCAATCCACTTCGTCACAGCGGCCACTTCAACTTTTGCCGGACGCGCCGGACCCGGGGGCGGCATAGTTCCAGCGTTCAGCCGGTCAAGCACGTTTTCCCAAACGGTAGTTTGCTTCAGGGCGTGCGAGGGATCGCGAAAAGCATCGAAGCTGAGGTTGGCGGTTTTTTGCTTATCGTTGTGGCAAGCGGCGCAATGGGTGGCGAGGAAAGGCTGGACGGTATGTTGGAACGTGGCCGCTTGATCCTGCGCCCATAGTGAGGATGTGGCAAGAAGCGCGGAAATGCTGAGCAAACGAGGCATCATGGTGAGGAGTTTGTCCCTTCTGATTGTACAGCAAGCGATTGGCGGTACAATGCAGGCATGCCAAACGCTGGTCCGGTTCCGCTGTCCGAATACCTCGGCCACACTTATCACCCGGATTGTGACTACATAGAGGGCCAGCGGGTTGCAGTTGAGGAATCATTGGATAGGCGGGATTGATTGGATCAGTCCGCCGAGCTTGGCAAACCAGGCGGACCGCTTGGCTGTGGTCTTCCAATTGAAGCAATCGCAGTTCGCGCCGCGAACATCGCAATACGAAAGCCTCACGCCCCAGGCACAAGTGTGCCCATTGACTTTACCGCCACTCCAGATCAAACGTATACGCCTCACGTCCGCGATCCCGATCCTCAATACGAATGACCGCCGGCCCGCCGCGCTGTGGGCTGCGAACCAGTTTCTGCCGGCCCCGTCCATCAATGCCGGAGAACTTGAAGTCGTAAGGCGCATCAGGCATCGGTGTATTGCATTGAAAACGCCGGAAGGAAGCATGCTCGCCAGTGATGGTGCGGATATACGCCAAATCGCCTCGCACTTCAATTTCAGCGACGCCATCCACCAGCACTTCAAGGGTGCATTTGCCATGTCCACCGCCGCCGCGAATGTCAGCTTGCCGCTGTTCGCCTCTATCGCGTCCTCCGCCAAAGCCGCCTCGCTCTGGAATGCCACTCACCGGCGCCCCACCACCACGCCATTCAATATCGAATGTGTAGGCCTGCATGTTCCGGCCATTGTCATCAATGCGAACAACCGCAACTCCGCCGCGGCCTGGATCCCGCACCAGCGACTGCCTCCCACGCCCATCAATCCCAGTGAACCGAAACTCAAACGGATCCGCAGGCAACGGTTGATTACAGACAAAACGCCGGAAGTTAACCTGGCTGCCCGACATCGGGCGCAACACAGCCGAATCGCCCCGAATTTCGACCTCGGCGCTCCCGCCCACTTCTACTTCAACGGTGCACTTACCCTCACGGCCTCCGCTGCGAATCTCCGCCCGGCGAGACTGTGGAGCTCCACCGCCGTAAGGACTGCCCAGGTCTTGCCGGCCGCCATCCTGCCATTCGATATCGAACGTGTAGCCTTCACTGCCGCGATCCGGATCGTCAATGCGGACCACCGCCGGGCCGCGCCCCGGTTGCCGCAGCAACGATTGGCGTCCCCGCCCATCCACGCCTTTAAAACGAAAGCTGACTGGGTTTACCGGCATCGGCCGATTGCAGTCAAAACGACGGAACCGCGCCCGGTCGCCGGTAATCGTGCGCACCGTCGCCCCGTCACCGGAGATTTCCACTTCGGCGCTGCCATCCACGATCACTTCGATCGTGCACTTACCATCTCCTCCTCCACCGCGAATCTCGGCACGGCGAAATTCGGGTTGATGCGACTGGGCGAAGACGCCGCCAGTCAACAGAAGGGGGAGCGTATAGCGAAGCATATTTTTCGGATACATGGCATTCCTCGTTATTTCCGACGTTGCCTGGCAACGGATGGTTTCGCCCTGGGCATCCCCAAGATACACTAGTCTACATGCCTGTTATAGGGGTAATGACCATGGAGATCAGCATTCCCCATGCCCAATCCCTCAAAGATAAACGAAGCGTCGTCAAGGGGCTGAAAGACCGCCTGCGAGAGCGGCATAACGTGTCTGTAGCGGAGATCGACGGTGAACATACCTGGCAACGCGCGACGATCGCGGCAGTGACTGTTTCAACCAGCCGCGATTTTGCCAGCAAGGTGTTGGCCGCCGTCGAACGCGATGCCGCTCACGTCTTAGGTGGCATGTTGACCGACACTTGCCTCGAGTGGCTGGATTGAGCAATTAGCAATAATTCGACGACCCGATCAAAGCTTGTAAACTCTTCACCAATTGCCTGTCTCATGCTGTCAACTCCGATATAATCCAATCCAAACGAGCGAGCGAGCAAGCACTCCCCCAAGTGGCAAATTTCAGCCCGCGAGTAATAATAAGGAGACAGAGGATATGGCTGAGGTAAAGCTGACTGTCAACGGCAAGGCGGCAACTGCGGATGTTGACCCGAACATGCCGCTGTTGAATTTGTTGATGGAAGATTTGGGTCTCAACGGCCCTAAGTTTGGGTGTGGCCTTTCTCAATGCGGAGCCTGCACGGTATTGCTGGACGGAGAACCTATCCGATCCTGCGTAACGCCGTGTTCGGATGCGGCGGGAAAGAAAGTCACCACCATCGAAGGATTGGGCACGACGAAAACGCCGCATCGATTGCAGCAACTCTTCATTGAAGAGCAGGCCGTGCAATGTGGCTACTGCATCAGCGGCATCCTGCTTTATGGCAAGACTTACATTGATAAGAACCCACGCGCCTCGCGTGAAGACATTATTCAGAGCTTGACCGGCTTGATTTGCCGTTGCCATACGCATTCGCGAATGGTAAAGGCATTGGAACGTTATGCACAGGAGGTGGGGAAATGAGTATGAAGCACGCAACCATGACAACAGACGCCTATCAGGCGCTGAATCGGCGCGACTTCTTTAAAACCGCCGGCGCTCTGGTAATTGGATTTCATGCTGCCGGAAATCCGCAACAGGCTTCCGCGCAAAATCCTATTGGTGGGGCTCCTTATCCAACCGTGCCTCTGACCGCAACGGATTCCTGGGTAGCCATTGCCGCCGATGAGACGGTGTACGTCTACTCCGGCAAGTGCGATTTCGGCCAAGGCTTCCGTACCGTGCAAGCGCAGTTGGCTGCCGATGAACTCTATGTGCCTTTCGAACGCGTCAACATGACCATTTGCGATACGGCCATCACGCCCGATCAAGGCGTCAGTTCCGGTAGCCAAGGTTCTCCGACGCAGTTCGGTCCTAGCGCGTTGCGACAAGCTTTGGCGACGGCGCGTGAAACGCTTCTGAAGATGGCGGCGGATCAATTGAAGGCCCAAGTAAGCGAACTTCAGATTATCAACGGCGTGATTTCGGTGAAGGCCGATAGTTCCCGCCGCGTCAGTTACGGCAGCCTGGTAGGCGGCAAGAAACTTAGCACGGCAATTAGCGCCGCGGCAAAATTCAAGGATCCGGCCACTTACACCGTGCTTGGCAAATCCATCCCGCGTCTTGACGTTCCATCAAAGGTAACTGGCGAGTTTGAATACGTGCAGGCAGTGCGGTTGCCGGGAATGCTTCATGGCAAGGTGGTTCGTCCCACTAGACAAGGTGCGCGTGTGGTTTCGGTGGATGAAAGCTCGGTAAAAGGGATGCCTGGCAACGTGAAAGTAGTAGTGAAGAAGGATTTCGTGGGCGTGGTTGCGGACCGCGAATGGGACGCGCTGCAGGCGGCCCAGGCACTGAATGTAACTTGGACCGGAGGGACTACGCTGCCCGCGTTTGACGGCATTTATGACTTCATGACCAAGCAGCCAACGCGCAAGGCATTTATTGTAAATAGCGGCGATGTAGATGGACAATTGAAGGCGGCCAAACGAACCTTCTCGGCCACCTATCTGCATCCGTTCCAAATGCACGGTTCGATGGGAACCTCCTGCGCCGTTGCCGATATTAAGGGTACAGGGACAGCAGCGACGGGGACTATTTATGCGGCGACGCAAGGCGTCTATCCGTTGCGCGACGCCATTGCCACGGTGCTTGGCGCAAGCACCAACAATTTGCGTGTCATTTTCAAGGAAGGCTCAGGTTGCTACGGTATCAATGGGGTGGATACAGTTGCTTACGACGCTTCGATTCTTTCTCAAGCCGTGGGCAAGCCGGTGCGCGTTCAATACACACGCCGCGATGAAAACGTCGCGGGTGAAAACTACGGCCCCGCTTTTGTGATGAGGTTAAAGGCCGGTGTGGATGACAAGAACCAACTCACTGCATGGGATTACGAAGGCTTCAGCTTCAGCAAGGGCGGCCGACCCACGGGCAATGCGGCCGCTAACATAATTTCCGGGGAATTGGTCGGGCTCACCATTGCAGCTGTGGCTCCGAACACAACACCGACCGTTCCAGCGGCGTTCAGCAACAACAGCAACGCAGCACCGGCATACGGAACAGGAACCGTGAATGGTGTTTCGGGAAGCACCGGGGTTTTACGTAATGAAAGGGTACTGTCGCATACCATCCAATCTCCATTCTTTACGGGGCCTCTGCGCTCACCCAACAGATTGCAGAACAGCTTCGCCAATGAAAGCTTCATGGACGAAGTGGCCGCGGCGTTGGGGGAAGATCCGGTGCAGTATCGTCTGCGCCACCTGGCCGACCCGCGACTGATTGATGCGTTGAAGCAAGCAGCCAGCGCAGCTAAATGGGAGACCCGTAGCGCCCCCAAGCGTGGCAACCTGCGAAAGGGCAAGGTCACTGGGCGTGGCGTGGCGGTCCTGCTGTATGAAGGAAATAACGGCTACAGTACGGTGATCGCCGAAGTGGAAGTGGACCAGGACAAGGGCAACGTGGTTGTGACGCGTTTTGTGATCAGCCAGGATTCAGGCCCGGTTTCGAATCCCGATGGATTGCGAAATCAGATGGAAGGTGGAACCTTACAAGGCATGAGCCGCGCTCTTCGCGAGGAAGTGCGGTGGGATGACTTTGGCGTGACAGCCGCGGATTGGCGCAAGTACCCGGTGTTCCAGTTCGGTGAATTTGTGCCGCAGATGGTCACCGTGCCGATCAACAATCTGAACGCAACGCAGGATGGAGCGGGTGAAGGCGCTATCACGATCGTCGCCGCGGCATTGGCGAATGCGATTTTCGATGCGACCGGTGCAAGGATCCGGCAAGTTCCATTCACTCCGCAACGGGTATTGGATGCGTTGACGACTCGTGGCGCCGGTCTACCTTTGGCCGTGGCTAAGCCAGTGAAATGGGATGGCTTCTCGCGCGAAGTGGTTTTGGACGGTTCCGGTTCAGTAGAGCCGGCGAATGGCGCGCTGACTTATCAATGGCGTTCCGTGGGTAGCTCGCAAGCGGCTATTTATGGGGCAGGCCAAAGTAAGGCGACCGCGCAGTTCTCAAGTGGTCCCGGTGATTATACGTTTGAGCTTAAGATCACCAATGCCGCCGGTGATTCCGATACGAGCTCGATAACAGTGACTTACTCGGGCCGGTGAATGCGTAAGAAGAAGTAAACCAGCCGCGCGGAATGCCCAGTATTGGAGCGTTCCGCGCGGTTGTCATTCGAATGAAGGCTCAGGAGCGTAGTCTTTAGCCCCTCCACTGGTGATTTTGATGTAGCTGTCCGCAGGCGATTGCGTATACCCGAAGGAAGCGGCGATCTTACGGGCCTGGTAAGACGTCACATCTCGCGAATACGAAACCGGGGATCGCTGCAGTATGCAGAATGAGATATAAATGACGGGAAGTGCGATCACCACGATGAGGACCAACGCCAGCATTGGGATGGAGTAACGCAGATCCATACCTTCGGTCTTACCAGACGATGCGACCAGTTCCGGGGAAGGCGTCTCGCCGGCAGCCAGCGCGGCGGCAAGTGGGTCCCCACCTGGCAACGCAGCGGATACGGCTAGAGGCGAGGCAGGGCGTTGGGACGGGGCTGGATTGAGGCACCTTTTAATAACTTTTTCGACTTGCGGATCGATGTCGGCGGCGAGCGAAGTAAGGCTGCTCATTTGCGCGCCTTCCTGTAACTTGAGTAAGTCGCCAACGGTTCGGGCTTCATAGGCGCGCTTGCCGCTGAAGATCTCAAACAGGACAAGCCCCAGTGCGTAAATGTCGCTCTTGGCCGTCACTTCGTCGCCGCGCAACTGCTCCGGCGACATGTAAGCGGGCGTGCCGATGCGAGCCTCGGCGCCGGTGAGTTGATCGGTGACCGCGGCGAGGCCGAAGTCCATAATGACCGGCTCGCCACGTTTGTTGAGCATGATGTTTTGCGGCTTCAGATCGCGATGGATAACGCCTCTGTCGTGCGCCGCCGCCAAGCCGGCGCAAATCTTGCGCGCTGTTTCAAGAGCCTTGTCGGAGGGTAAGCGCCCGATGCGTTTGAGTAGATCGGCCAAATCTTCGCCATCGACATATTCCATCGAAATGAACGGCTGGCCGTCTACTTCGCCGATATCGTAAACGCGGCAGATGTTGGGATGGGAGATTTGCCGGGCAATGCGCACTTCGGCATGGAAGCGTTCCAAAACCCTTTCGGAGACTCCGGTTTCGGGCAGAAATTTCAACGCCACGGCTTGTGCCAGCGTTAGGTCGGTGGCGCGATAGACTTCGCCCATTCCGCCGCGGCCAAGCAATCCGACGACGCGATAGCGGCTATTGAGGAGTGTGCCTGGGGGAAAGCGGCCGTCGTCGGGAATGGATGTTTCGAGTATGCGGGAGGTGGAGGTGCGGCTGGGCGCGGACGCGGAGTCAGCGGCCATGACGACTGTGGCGTCGCCGGTTAGAACTCCAGCAACGGAGCCACACCCTGGGCAGGCCTTGGTTGCGTCCGCGAGCTCCGATTTGCATCTGAGACAGGTTTCCATAACCTTAACACTCTACTATTTATTGTTCTGAAGCCTTTAAGGACTGCGTACCCAATTCCGTTTAGCTTTCAAAATAGTTTGACTTCCCAAGCATTGATGCAACCACGATTGGGCGAAGGTCTCGCAATCGAGAATCCCGAAGACACACCGTGGGAACCTCAGTCCGAGGTGTTCCCATTCAGCGAATATAGACAAACTCATTCAAGTTCAGCAGCACGTGAGTGAAGGCTTCCAGTGGCTGTGTTTCCAAGAACACCAAGCCCAGCGTGCGTTCCTGCGCACTAGGCTGCCGCGACAACGCGATTTCGTAAAGGATGCGCAACTGTTCATCCTTTGAGCTGGCCGCCGCTTTGATTCTTTGGGCCAGCATCCCCGCATGGCGCAAAATGAAATCGTCATTCATCAGCATCAAGGCTTGCGTCGGCACGGTAGAGCTGTTTCGCTGCGTACAGGCAATGTTCTGATCGGGGAGATCAAACACCTCAAAGAACGGCAGCGCCAAGCCGCGTTTGCGGTAGACATAAATGCTGCGCCGCCATTCGGTGGGCCCGTCTTCACCAACGGTCTGGTTCCAAATACCCTTCGTCATGCTGCCCAGGATTTCGTCGTTGATATGCGGAAAAATGGACTTGCCGAACATCTGCGGATTGAGGGCGCCGGAGGTGGCCAGCACAACATCACGGACGGATTCGGCTTCAAGCCGTTGCTGGCGGAACCGCCACAAATAACGGTTGGCTGCGTCTTTCGCGACATCGGCTTCCGTGGCGAACTCTGAGGATTGCTGATAGGCCTCGCTATTCATTAAGAGGCGATGCATTTGCTTGATGCTCCAGCCTTGATCCATGAACTCGACCGCCAGCCAATCGAGCAGTTCAGGATGACTGGGAGTCTCGCCGTTCTTGCCGAAGTTATCCATGGTCGGAACGATGCCCTGGCCGAAATGATGCTTCCAGATTCGGTTCACCATAACGCGGGAAGGCAGGGGATTGTCACGCGAGCCTAGCCACTTGGCGAGAGCCAGGCGGCGGCCCGAGGTGTGTCCATCGGCCGGCGGCACGGCGACAGGAGGATTGTTGTAAGTGGCGACAGTAAGGAAACCGGGCTGCATTTGCGAGCCGCGCGAGTTAGCATCACCATGATGCAGGAAGTAAGATGGCGGAACTTTGTAGGTTCCATTGCCTTCATGCAAGTAACTGCCTTCGAAGTCGGCCACTTGGCGGCTCTTACCCGGCGCGGGTTCATCGCCCTGGCCATCGGGAGTGAAACGGTAATCCCCGTCGGTGATGCCCATGGCCACCGGTACGGGTTTGGGGCGGCGCTTTTCAACTTCCTTAGTTTTAGCCTGCAGTCGTTTCTTGGCAGCTAGATCTTCGGGATTGATGATGCGGTCAACCTCAATGCTGCTGACGCTGGTGGTGCGGATGATCTGGTTGGCGAGTAACACCTGGCCAGGCGTACGCTTGTTTTCTGGCGTGTTGATGGCTTCCTGCACATTGGCCGGAAAGCGTTTGTACTTGGCGGGCATCAGCAGGTCTTTATAAGGCTGCTCAATGCGACGCAGTTCATCTTGCAATGGGATCAGAGCTGCTTCCACTTCGTTCAATTGTTTACGGTACTTCAACGCCTCTTCATCACTTACTAAGGGATGGTCCACTTCAACGTAACCAAACAAGGCCGCCTGTAACTTGTAATAGTCTTTTTGCGGAATGGGATCGAACTTATGATTGTGGCAGCGTGCGCATTGCACGGTCATCGCCAAGACGCCACGGCCCAGGGTAGCGATCATGTCATCCAGATACTCGTAGCGGAACTGGGGGTTGTCCTTTTCGCGAAAACCGATCTTGGCGTGATTACGCAAGAACGCCGTTGCGATGCGCGTTTCGGCTGTGGGATGCTCCACTTCGTCGCCGGCGATTTGCTCCACTAAGAAGCGGTCGTAAGGCGTGTCTTTATTAAATGCGCTAATGACGTAATCGCGATAGCGCCAAGCGTTGGGACGATCGAAATCATGTTCATAGCCATTCGAATCAGCATAACGGGCAACGTCCAACCAGTGACGGCCCCAGCGTTCGCCATACTGCGGGGAGGCCAACAGCTTTTCAATCAGAGTGGCCCATGCCTTAGGGGACTCGTCATTGACGAACTCGCGCACCTGATCAGGGGTTGGTGGCAGGCCCGTCAAATCGAGATAAGCGCGGCGCACTAGGGTTCGGGCATCAGCTTTGGGTGCATGACTCAGGCCGCGAGCTTCCAGTTCCTTCGCCAGAAACGCATCCACTGGATGTTTGCCCCAGGCAGGGTCGGCGACCTGCGGCACGGCTGCTTTTTTCGGAAGTTGAAAGGCCCAATACTCACGCGCGGCTTTGGGGATCACCATGTCTTCGATGGCTTCGACGGCTTTCTGATCGACTTTAGCGGCAATGACGCCGCCCCACGGCGCGTTATCCGTCACCCAGCGCTTCAATATTTCCACTTCCGCCGGAGAGATTTTTCCACCCATCGGCATGGCGGGTTTTTCAAGGCCGGCGACGCGCATGTATATAGGACTCTTTTCCGGCGATCCGGGAATCAGCGCGGGCCCGCGATCCCCACCTCGCAGCATTGCTTCACGGCTGGACAGATCCAGCTTCGCCAGCTTCATGGCTGCTCCGTGGCATTGCAGACACTTCGATTCAAGGATCGGGCGCACATCTTTATCGAAATCAACGGCCGCGGCGGGCCTGGCGAAGGCTGCTACAAACAGCGATAAAAAAAGCGTAAGCTGAAGGATGCTTGGACGGTTTAACATAAATGGGTCCCGCTGAAATTATATAGCATGCGGATCTCCATTGATGCCTCCCCTTTGCTGCTGCGAAGCGCGGGAGTGAAAAATTACCTCTATTATTGGTTGGCGAATTTGATGCTGCACCGTGGGGAAAACACCGTTACGGCGTTCCCGTTGCTGGATGATGCCGGGCCGTTGAACCATGAAGCATCCGTGCTGGGTCCCCTCGAAACCATTCCGCGTTTAGCCTTGCTTTACTGGATGAACTTGCCGGGCAGTTGGACGTTGAATTGGATGAATCGAAAGGCGGACCTGTTCCACGCAACTAACCAGATCCACAAATCGCCGAAGGGCGCGAAGCTCACGGCTACGTTGTTCGACATGACGTGTTTTTTTATGCCGGAGTTCCATACACCCGGCAACATCACCGCGGAGAAACACTTTTCCGTGATGCTGAAACAAGCAAGCGGCTTAATCAGTATTAGTGAAAACACCAAGCACGACGCGGTAAAGATTCTGGGACTGGATGCGGCCAGGATCAAGACCATCTATCCGGGAATTCCGGCGCCTTTCTTTGACGTAACCGACGCCGATGCGGCCGCGACTGCTCTCCGCTATCACCGTGATAAGCCCTTTATATTGGCTTTGGGCACAGTGGAGCCACGGAAGAACCTGGATACTTTGTTGGATGCTTATCAGCAGTTGCCCACCCACTTGCGCGAAGCTTTCGACCTTGTGCTGGCAGGCCCCATGGGATGGGCTTCGATGGAGACGATGCGCCGGATTCGAGGTGGGCTCCCCGGTGTGAAGTACCTGGGATACGTCCCTGAGGCAGACCTCCCCGGATTAACCAAAGCCGCATCTGCGTTCGCATACCCGTCGCTTTACGAAGGCTTCGGGTTGCCGGTGGCTCAAGCGATGGCGTGTGGCGTTCCGGTGGTCACCTCGTGCACTTCCTGCCTTCCGGAAGTTTCTGGCGACGGAGCGTTGCATGTGGATCCCAAGAGCGCCTCGGAGCTGTCGGCTGCCTTGGCGCGCTTGCTGGAGTCATCGGAACTAAGAGCAAAGTTGGGAGTGAACGGACGGGCTATCGCCAAAGAGCGCTATCGTTGGGATTTGAACGCGATGCAATCCTGGAAATTTTTCGCCGAGGCGGTTGGGAATTAGAAATGGCCGATCAACGATCGTATCGACTAGACTCGATTGACCTGCTGCGTGGGCTGGTGATGGCCATAATGGCTCTTGACCACACTCGCGATTTTTTTCAAACGCCGCTGCCAGACCCGATGGACGCCGCGCAAACGTGGCCGGCGCTGTTCTTCATCCGCTGGATCACTCACTTCTGCGCCCCAACGTTCGTGTTCCTGGCGGGCGTAAGTGGGCACTTGATGCGCGTCCGCAAGCCTATTCCAGAACTGCGGCACTTCCTGTGGACGCGAGGGCTGTGGCTGATCTTCTTGGAGTTGACGTTCATCCGCTGCTTTGGCTGGTTCTTCAACTTCAACTACCTGTTCTCCGTGGGGCAAGTGATTTGGGCCATTGGCTGGTCGATGATTGTTCTTTCGTGGCTGCTTCGTTTCTCCACGCGTTGGGTGGGTTTGGCTGGAGTTTTGATCATCGCCCTTCATAACTTGACTGACCCGATTAAAGCGGAGCAGTTCGGACCTTTTTGGTGGTTGTGGCGGGTGTTGCATGACCGTAAGCCGATGGAGATTTGGCCGGGGCATTTCTTCTTCCCGCAGTATCCGTTGCTGCCTTGGATTGGCATAATGCTGGCGGGGTACGGTTTCGGCGAGGTTTTTCCATGGGGCGAGCAGACTAGGCGGCGTGCGGTGCTTCGGACGGGACTTGCACTGGTGACCGGGTTCGTTGTGATTCGATGGCTGAACGTGTATGGCGATCCACGGCCATACCAGCAATTTCCGGAAGCAATGCGGACGCTGTTTTCGTTCCTGAACTGCATGAAGTATCCGCCGTCCCTGCTGTATGTATTGATGACGCTGGGGCCTGCCCTTGTGCTGCTTTCACAGTTGCCCGATACGGCTCCTAGGTGGTTGAAGCCGCTGGTGACGCTGGGTCGCGTGCCGATGTTCTTCTACCTGATGCATGTGCCGCTGCTGCACGGAACCGGGGTGTTGTTCGCATTGGCCACCGGGTTCGATGCCGATTGGATGTGGGGCCGCCCGGGAGACCATCCCGTACCGAAGGAGTTCGGTCTGGGAATACTTGGCGTCTATTTGGTGTGGCTGGCGGCGATGGCGATCATGTTCCCGTTCTGTGCCTGGTTTGCTGAGAAGAAAAGGCAAAGTGGGTCTAAACTACTAAGTTATTTGTAGTTTAGAGAGATGCCTAAGGTTTTCCGCCGACTGAACCGATAGAATGATCAGTATGCGTCTATTCTTTGTCTGCCTATTGTTGTCGACTTCGCTCTTGGCAAATCCGCTGTGGAAGAAAACTACCCAGCCAGCCGGCACGGAGCGGGCGAAGGCTCAGCGAAACAAAAAGTTCAAGGCGCCGAAGCAGAAGAAGGTCAAGAAAGTGAAGAAAGCTGCTGTTCGAAAGGCTCCGGCCGTTCGGACGAAGTCGATTGGTTAACTAGAGCTTCACTGTACGCCCGGTCTTCGCCGATTCGCGCGCCGCCACCAGGATTTCCGTCACAATCAGATTGTTTTCAAGTGAGGATAGCGCACCGGGCTTGATCACTCCGCGCGTGATGGCGGACAAATGCGAAACCGAATCGCGAACATTTTGATTCAGTTCGTGCGGCGTCTTGATCTCTTCTTGCTTGTCATCCTTGCGGCGAATCTTCAACACATTGCCGCCGATGGCGTGGGCGTAACCGGTCTCCGCGTATAGCTCAAAATCCTTACGGCTGAACGGCCAATTCCAGGAGCCTTCAATTATGCCGATCGCTTTCGGATACTCCACCAGTATGTTGGCTTCGTCGTCAACCTTGGCATAGATGTGTGGCTTCATATGCTGCACCCGGGCAGTGACCGACAGCGGACGCTGGTTGTCCATCATCCACGTCATTAAATTGGCGCCATAGCAACCGAAATCGAAAAGCGCTCCGGCGCCGTTCTTCACCGGATCGGTGAGCCAATTGAGAAACTCCGGTCCTACGCCGATTTCTTTCGGACCTTGATGCCCGTCCATCGCAACCATCTTACGGACGTCGCCAATCGCTTTCTGATGCTTCAATAGGTCCCACATGGCATGGTGGCTGCGATACCAGGTTGTCTCGTAATTCACCATTACCGGGATGCCGGATTGACGAGCCAAAGCGGCAATTTCGCGGGCATGTTCATTCGATACCGCCAGCGGCTTTTCCATCATCACTGGAATCTTACGCTTGGCGCAGGCACGGACAACGGCCACGTGATCGTAAGTGCTGGTGAAGGTGGCGACGGCGTCTGGCTTCACGTCGTCCAACATTTTGTCGAGGTTCGTGAATGTAGGAACGCCTTCCAGCTTGAACTGTTTCGAGTACTTTTCGAGAAGCGGTTTTGACGGGTCGAACATGCCGCTGAGCGTCACGTCAGTGCGGCTCTGCAACGCGCGCAAGAAGCCAGTGGAATGGCCATGTTCAAGTCCGGCAAGCGCCAGCGGAAGCGGCGGAGTCTGAGCGGCAAGCCTTGGCAGCGCGGCGGCGGAGGCGAGGATAGCTCGGCGAGTGAGGGTCATCGTGTTCTCATCTTATCGAAACCCGTGCAAGCGTGTTAGCATGGCAGGCGATATGCTAATCAAGATCCTATTTCTGCTTTCGGCGATTACGCTGACCGAGGCCGGCGAATGGAAAGACCAGTTTGCGCGCGAGTGGCGCGATAGCTTTCTGAAACACTGGAAGGTGACCAAAGATTATACGCTGGCCGTGTGCGATGCGATGCCGGCCGAGGCCTTTGATTTCAAACCTGTACCGGCGCAAAGGAGCTTCGGGGAACAACTGGTTCATATCGGCAGGGCCAACGATGCTTATATGACGGCGTTCAAAATCAAAGCGGCTCCGACCGCGCCAACAGCGAGCGGCAAGGCATCGATCCGCGCTTACCTGGTAGCTTCGTTTGACTATTTGACCGACGTGTTATCGGCTCTGGAGGAGAAGGATATGCTCCGCAAGGACCTGCAATTCAATTCACGGATCAAGCCGCACAATGGGACCGACTTGTTTATGCGGGCGTATATGCACACGGCGCACCATCGTGGCCAACTGGTGAGTTATTTACGGTCGAAGGGAATTACTCCACCGACGTGGGCATTTGAGCCGACGGCACAGTAGGCGCCAGTTATTTGGCCGTCAATTTCTGCGCCGGGGCTTCGAGGACGACCACCCCAATACGCTCAACGTTTCGGAAGTGATCATCGTAGGTGATCAAGGTCGCCCCGCAAGCCGCACAAATTGCGGAGATCCAAATGTCGTTGGTGGGAATCGGCCTTCCAAGGTCTTTCAGCTTCTTAACCAACACTCCGAAAATGAACGCGGCTTCCTTGTCGAGTGGAAGCACTTGGATAACCGGAGCTTCGAGGAACTCTTCCATCTCAGCGAAATTCCTATCGCGATGACTGCCCTTTTCAAACCCAGCCGCAAGTTCGCCAAGAACGATGGAAGGAACTCCGATCCAGGATGCTTTGTCCAAAAGCTCAATAACCCGAGGCTCACCGCGCTTGAAATTGCTGTAGGCGCTGGTGTCAAGGCAATAACGGCTCACTTCCAGAGATCCGGGTCGATCTCGTTCATTGTCGTGGTGGCTTCGTTGAATTCCCGTTGATCCTGCTCGCTCCACGTCCCGGCCATCTTCGCTAAGCCGTTGCTGCGGGTCCCTCGAACGCCCAGGCTTTGACTAAGCAGGTTAATTACAGTCTGGTTCAAGGAAAGTCCGCTTTGGCGCTTTTCCTGCTCAAGCGCGGAGGCAAGTGCAGCAGGGATACCTCGAACTGTCAGGTGCTCGGTAGTTCTCGCGAGTTGCGTGGCCGTTGCATTCATAATATGAATTATAAGACAGCATAAGACTGCTGTCAATAGCAAACTGAAAACCCGATGCCGATCTTCGCTTACAATGATAAAAATGCCCTTCCACACTCGTCACTTGGTCGCAGCTATGGTTGCAATTCCCCTACTCGCCCAACCGGCCGATCCAAATCGCGAAGATTGGCAATCCATTTTCAACGGCAAGAACCTGGACGGATGGGCCGTGAAGTTCGCTCATCACGAAGTCGGCGATAATTATGCGGATACTTTCCGTGTGGAAAACGGGCTGCTGCGTGTCATGTACGACAAGTACGACGAGTTCGGCGCGCGCTTCGGACACCTCTTCTACAAGCAGAAACTATCCCACTTTCGCGTCCGTTTGAAATACCGCTTCTTCGGCGAGCAGGCCAAGGGCGGCCCGACTTACGCAAAGTTGAATAGCGGCATCATGTTCCATTCACAGCCCCCAGAATCAATACTAAAAGACCAGGATTGGCCAATCTCTGTCGAGGCTCAGCTTCTAGCGGGCGGCCGCACCACAATGAACGTCTGCACACCAGGTACGGAGATTCACCGCGGCGGTGAAATGGTGAAAGCGCACTGTACCAATTCGACGTCGAAAATCTACAAAAATGAGGAGTGGGTGGCTGTTGAACTAGAAGTGTTGGGTTCCGGGTTCGTTAGGCAGATGGCGGAAGGCCGACTAGTGTTGTTGTACGAAAAACCGATGATCGGCGGCGGGGTGGCTAACGGCTACAATCCCGAGTTCAAGAAAGACGGAACAGTTTTGAGCGAGGGCTACATTGCGTTGCAGGCGGAGAGCCAGCCGGTTGAGTTCAAGGACGTAGAACTGCTGAATTTAACAGGCTGCATGGATTCGAAGGCGAAGAACTTCAAAACATACCACCTGAATCGCGACGATAAGAGGTGCGTGTACCAGTAGCGGTTTGAACTAGTAAACGCCGTCGACTAAGCCGAGCGAAATTCCAGCGCTGGCAGGGCACATAACCACGCGGTTCCCTCTGACTAATCTCCCTTCGTCGATGGCGAGCGACATCGCGGCGGGGATTGAGGCGGAGATCAAATTGCCGTAGCGCGAAAAGAGGTTCGAATACAGTCGGTCGCCTAGCCTCAAGCGGCGGGCGGCGGCGGCTACTACCGGGTCACTCGGCGCATGCGGAAAGCAAATGTCGATCTTGGCGAGTTCGGCGAAATCGTAATTATCCATCGCAAAATCCAGCATCTGACGTAACGCATGATACGTCAATTGCTTACCGAAGGAGACCAATCGCAACAGTCCATTAATACCAATGCTGTCGTGCTGGCCGGCGTAGTCGCTTGCACCGGGCAGCGTAAGTGTGCAGAGGTGGGCATAGGAAGCGTCGGTGCGGAACTTGAAACTCCACTGCTTATCGGAAGGACCCACAACGGTGGCCGTGGCTGCCTCGCCGATGGTCATGGCCGGGAAGGAGTAGCGCAACTGCTCGGCCGAGTTAATCTTGAAAATATCAGGAATGCCGAATTCGTAGGTGGTGAATTCACCGTTCACAATTAGGATGTTCCGGTAGCGATCGCCGCCCTTCAACAACTGATAGGCCAAATGCAGGGACCGGACCCAGCTCATGCACGCGTCGGCGACATCGAAAAATTCACATTTCAACCCCAGGCTGTGGCTCAGGAATGCGGCGTTTGATGGCTCAAGGAAACCGCGGCCCACGCCGCAGAAGATCATCAAATCGATCTCTTCCGGCGCCACGCCGGATTTGGTGATCGCATCCCGTACAGCCTGCTGCATAAGAACTTGAGCGGTTTCACCGTTTTCGCGGTCCCTTACATATCGCGTCTTGGAACCGGCTCTAGCAAAAAGAGCTTCCAACTGTTTGCAATAAGTTAGGACTTCGCTTCGGGGAAGGCCGACATTCACCTCTTCGATTATCGAGAGAATAAAATCGTTTGTAATGAGCTTTGAAGGAGCCTTTAAGGTAACAGCTTTTATTTGCAAGGTTTCAGGATACCGATTGTACTTTCTGTAGGATGCTCCGTCTACGCGGGTGGGACCTTTAAATTATACGCCACGTTGTGCCCCGCAAGCGAAATCTTATGGATCACGGAATGAAATCGTCACCCAGGCTGTCGGGGCCGCCACGGTAACGGGCATTGCGCGAATTCACAGGGCGGTATGTAGAGAGCAAGGCACTAACTAACTTTCACCGTACCTGAGTCAGGCGGCAGCACCACGCAGCTTGCGTACGATCCAAGCCATCAAATGCCACCAGGCGGATTAACCTGGACGTCAAGCGACCCGGCAGTGATTAGTCTTTCAGCCCTCCGATCCACCGGTGATTACCGCTCTGGAGCCGGGACATGTGACGATTGAGGCCGGCGAACCCTTCCATCCCAACTGGGCGAGTAGTTCCTTGGGCAGAATCAATCCAGTGCTAGTGCCGACGGCGCGAGGAGTTTGAGGGTCATAATATAAGTATAATGATTGACCCGCTCGTGGAGTCTAGCAAGGTGCTTGTGTCGCTTCGCGAGTCCTCAACACCTTCCAGCGTTAAACGACGACCAACCGCAAGCCCGGCAAGAGACGCCTGAGATCGCCTGGATCGCTGGTGACGACAGCTTGACCAGTTCGCTGGGCGCAAACGGCGACGTGGGCATCGACGATATCCGCAGTGCCACTTCGCGCAAGCAATAGGCCAACCGCCGTTGCGTCCGGCCCATCCAATGCAACCAAATCCGTGCTGCTCTGCCTCATCAAACGCCGCAGACGGGCTTGCCTTGCAGGGTTACGAATTGCCTGCGCCAATGCTGTTGCTGGAATCGTGGCGCGAAGACCGCGTTCAGCGGCGCGGGCCAGCAGCGCAATCACCTTGCGATCATTCCGGTCCAACGCGATCAGACCGCCCGCATCGAAAGTAATGCCGCTCAAGCCGCCTTCCTTTTCCGCACATTCTTCTTTGGCGCCAGAATGCCGTCGGCCCATGCGCGCTCCTTGTCGCTTAATGGTCCTCCTGTTTGGGTAAGAGCGTCGTCCAGCATCTCCCTCCAGCCCGCCGCGTCGGAAAGCGCAATGGAAACTGCATGCTTTACGAAAGCGGAAGTGCTGGTCGCGCGACCGGCTGCGACCAAGGCGCATATTTCCACAACTTGCTCTTGGGGAACCGTAATAGTGATTTTGGTGGTCGCCATATCGAATACCATACCACGGACCAAACGCTAGCCTTTAGTCAAGCCTGGAAAAGTAAGTGTCGCCGGACACGAATCAGACGAGATGCCCCCGAAGACGCAGAAGTCTACAATGAAACGAGCTAAACAAGCTGATATTTAATTAATGAACAAGTTCCTGGTCCTCTATGAAAAGTCCACCACTGGGTACGGCGCTTACGCGCCCGTCCTGCCGGGTTGCGTAGCCACCGGCCGCAGCCTGGAAGAAACCAGACAGCGAATGGCTAAGGCGATGGAAATGCATCCTTCAGCAATGCGCGACGATGGTGACCCAATCCCCGAGCTCTCGCACTTCGAACTCGTTGAGGAAAACTAACTCGATCCGCCGAACCCGCCTCCGTGATAAAAGCTTCAGATTTCCACCGCTTCGTGTATCAAGCTTTGTCCCCAAAATAGCCGTTACGTCCAGCCCGCAACGTTTAGGATATGCCGTTCATCGTACATTGTGTAACGCGGCATGTTCTGAACAACGGTGCTCAGCAAGGCCGCAAGTTGACTATCCTCGACCTAAGGCATTTCATCAGAATGCTGCCGGAAAGAGGCAGCAGAGGAGACATGTAACCAGAATACTTGATTCTATTTCACTTAAATCGAAAGGCGATTTCTCGAATCACCGCGCACCACACATTTATATCTCCCCATCCCTCAACCACTTAACGCCTGCAAAGAAATCCACTCCACCAACCCACCGTAGTAACTTATATCCAGAGAGCGAATCCGGGCCCGGACTACTCTTCAAACAAAAACCGTTTGTCTTCCAAGGCAGACGGTCTCGAACAGTTCGAGTTGTTGTTTTTCAATCGTGTTCAGCGGGTTGTACAGGTGGAATCATTGGATAGGCGGCGCAGGTTGGGGAACCAGCGCCGTTAGCTTGGCAAATCAAGCAGGCCGTTTTGGTTGGCGGCCTTCCAGTTGAAGCAAGTGCGGCCCGCTGGCGCGAACATTTCAAAATGCAAAGACTCACGCCCCAGGCACAAGTGCGCCTGCACGCACGCTGCGCGCCAGTCCTATCCATCGCAACTCAAGGACACCATCCTTTCCTCTAAGTAACACCTCCTACCCCATCTAGGTTTTCAACCCAGCAAAGATCCCTACCGCTTCCTCCGATGGTGGTACATGATCCGTAAAAGTCAGCACTTGGCCCTGTTGTGTCTTGTGCTGTCTTTTTGCGCCTTCCCCCGCGAAGACCAATTTAATCAGTTCTTTGACGATTGGCGTTGGGTTCGTTTCAATACTTCTTCCGGTCTGCCGTCCAATTCAATTCTCACCATTGTCGAAGATTCTGAAGAGATCACCTGGGCCGGAACCGAAGAAGGGGCCGCCTGGTTCGACGGCTATTCCTGGCACACGGTGACCGCCGTATCAGGTCTGAGTTGCAAGGAATCCGTGCGCCAAATCTGGGTGCTTCAAGACGGCAAGGTGGCGCTCAACTGCAGCGGCTATTTCTATGTAGGAGGCCGGCAGGGGTTTAGGCGCGTGAACCTGTTGGCAGCCGGCCGGGAGAACATCTTGTCCGCGGCTCCTCTGGGTGAAAAAACGTTGCTGATCCAGGTCGGATCGAAGCTTCTTGTTTACGACGATGGAAAGGTTACACCGGCGCCGTCCAGCTTCCCACTTCCAAAGCCCGATGGGCCGGCTCTGTTAGCGCCTTCCGGCCAGTCCGCCTGGATGAATGCCGCCGACGGGATTTACCTCTGGACTGGGAAAAGTTGGAAGAAGCATGCGGGTCAACCCGGCACCGAAGAACTTGGGTTTGCCTCATACAACAGGAAAGAGGACGGCTTCGTGTGGGTTCGCAAATCGGCGTCCGCCCGGGGTCTTCAGGAAATGTCCGGGGGCAAACTTGGCAGGCGTATCCCACCCTTCGCCGACCAATTGCGTTTCGGCGATGTGTCTCAGAATGGAGACATAGTAGCCGGGTTTGAATCGGGCAAAATCCTCTACCGCTATAAAGGCGACTGGCAGGAAATGTCGCCGGTGCCTGGGCCGTTCCGTTTAGCTACCTCCGCCTTGTTCCGGTCGAATGGCGATTTGTGGGTGGGCACCTCAAACGGCCTGGCCTGCTTCCGCTCCACAACTCGACTATGGACGCATTGGGTGGACCCCAATTCGGAGAATCGCAACATAGTCAACGAATTTCTCCGTCATTCGAATGGGGATTTGTGGATGGGTACGGCCGGCAGCGTCGAGGTGCGCCACGCGAACGGTTCCATTGAATTTTTCAATGTAGCCCAGGGCGTGACCGGTTTGGCCGAAGATACGGAGGGTGGGGTTTGGATTTCTAGCGGCACGCATTTCGGAGGAGCTTACCGCTACTTCAAAGGCCAATGGCGGCAATACGGAGCCAAGGACGGGTTGACGGATCAGCCCATACATCGCATTCGCCGGGATTCCGAGGGCGGGCTATGGCTGCTAAGCCACGAAGGCGCGCTTCATGGCAAGCCGAAGGAAGCAGGAGCATATCGCTGGATTGAAGGTCAATTCACCCGTTGGGGCAAGGAGAACGGGCTTCCATCGGAGGCGGTCTTTTCGTTCGCCGAGGATAGAAGCGGCTCTTACTGGTTCGCTACGGCGGAGGGGCTGAGCCGGTGGAAAGAAGGGCAATGGACCAATCAGTTGCTGGATGGGGGCGTTTATAGCGTCACCGCCGATCCAGGAATTCGGCCGGGTGCGCCTCGCGTATGGTTCGCTGATAAAACGAATGGCGTTGGCTATATCGATGAGACCGATAAGGTACATTTCTTTGGCGCCGCGCAAGGCTTGCCGTCGAATGAAGTTGCTGAAGTGAAGACCGATCGGGAAGGGCGATTGTGGGCGGCTACGAAGAAGGGACTGTCTGTTTTTGAGGAAGGCGCCTGGCTTTCGTTTCAAATGGATTCCGGTTTGGATAACTTGTCGCTATGGCCGTTGTTAGTCGAAGAACAACAGGTGTACGTGGGGTCCCTTGGGCGGGGCACTTACATTCTGCATATTAGCGCACTGTTGAAGCATCAGCCGCGCGTCCGGTTGGAGCAGTTGGCGGACGAACGCGGCAAGCTGCGATTTCGCTGGGAAGCCCTTCCGTACTGGGGTGAATTTGTACCGGACAAAGTACTAACGCGATACCGGTTCGATGATCAGGCTTGGAGTGATTGGGGCTTGGGCCGCCTTGCGGAGTGGACCTCGGCTCCGGCAGGGCCACACCGAATTGAAGTACAGGCAAAGCTGCTGCAAATGAGCAGCAATCCGCCCGTTGAGTCACTGCCCTTTGAATCGGTGCCGCCCTTCTATCAAAGGCCGATGTTTTGGATTCCATTTATCCTGTTGAGCGGCATTGTGTTGTACTTAGCCGTCACCTTAATTGTGGGGCGCATCCGATACACGCGGGATCTTGAGGTAGCGAAAGAGAAGGCCGAAGCAGCTTCACGGGCCAAGGGCGAATTCCTCGCGGTGATCAGCCACGAACTGCGTACTCCGATGAACGGCATCATCGGCATGACTACGTTGCTGGCCGATACGCCGCTTGATCCGGCACAGCGCGATTTTGCCGAGACCATTCGAACCTCCGCCGATGCGCTGCTGGGGCTGCTAAACGACGTGCTGGACTTCTCAAAGATTGAAGCAGGCAAGCTTGATTTTGAAAGTATTCCCTTCAATTTACGGCGAACCCTTGAAGAAGTAGTAACGCTTTGCGGACCCAAAGCGAATGAAAAGGATCTGGAACTGCTGCTTGAAATAGCACCGGGCGTTCCAGCCGATCTTACCGGCGATACGACTCGAGTGCGGCAAATCGTTCTGAACCTGGTGTCCAACGCGATCAAGTTTACGGCCAAGGGTCATGTACTCATCGGATGCGCCTATCAGCAGGGCCGATTGCGGATCACGGTCGCCGATACGGGCATTGGCATCGCCGAAGAGAAAATTGCGATGTTGTTCCATAAGTTCCAGCAGGTGGACACTTCGAATACTCGCAAGTATGGCGGCACGGGGCTGGGATTAGCGATTTCCAAGCGATTGGTGGAAGGGATGGGTGGAGAAATCCAGGTGGAAAGCCGGCCAGGTGAGGGCTCGATTTTCGGATTCTGGATGCCGATCAACGCGGCGAATTCGACTGTACGGCCAGAGGTCAACGTAAACCGCGGCATGGCCTTGGTGGGCTACTCGCACTTGGATGCCGCCCGAATCTTGAAAAATGAACTGAACGCGGCGGGATTCCGGGCTGAGGCATTTTCGAATGTATTTGATTTGGTGCAGGTCTTGCGGGAACAGCAGGGACCTTGCACGGTTGTAATCGACGATCGTCTTGAAGGGTTTGGGGAAGTGGATTGGTTTGAGGAGATGCGGCAGGAACTGCGCGTCTGTCTCATCTCAAACACGAAGGAAGAAAATTTCAAAGCTCCAGCGGAGTGGCTAAATCATTCGCGTCCAATCCGCATATCGAGTTTAGTTCGCTCGCTCGTCGAGCTTAGATCGACTGAGGCGGCAGATCGGCCGTCGCCGGATTCAACTGCCGCTTCGCTTCAGCCGCTGGCGCAAGCCGTAAGTAACAAGTGGCGGGTGTTGCTCGCGGAAGATAACTTAGTGAATCAAAAAGTAGCGGTAGCGATGCTTCGCAAGTTAGGAGCTGATGTGACGGTGGCCAACAACGGCCGAGAGGCAGTCGACCATTACCGCCGGTCCTCTTTCCACATGGTGTTCATGGATTGCCAGATGCCGGAAATGGATGGATACGAAGCCACGCAAAAGATACGCGAGATTGAGCGAGGCGGGCGAAGGACTCCGATTGTGGCCTTGACGGCCAACGCAATGACCCATCATCGCGAACAATGTTTTGAGGCGGGGATGGATGATTTCCTGGGAAAACCGTTCCGCCCGGAGCAGTTGGCGAATGCGCTTGATAAGTGGACGAAGCTTTCCGTGTTCGAGGAAATTTAGGTTCAGCGGCTACTTAATCTTTCCATCGCGCAACACGAAGGTTCGATCCGTGTAAAGGTAATCTTTGCCGTAACTGCCGGCTCCTCCGGTTAGGATTAATTTCCCATCGATCACTTCCGCGGCGCCCCAACTTAGTGGGCGCGGCAACAATGGGCCGTTGCGCCACTGGTGATCGTTGGGCGAATAGATCCACGTTTGATCTTCTCCGGCGGTGTCGCGCCCACCCAGCATCCAAATTTCTCCGCGATAAGCTGTCATCTGACAGGAGCGTGGCTTTGCGGCGGATTCAATCGTCTCCCAGCGCTTGGCTGCTGTATCGTACATCATCAGGCCTTTATCGCGAACGGCAATATACAACTTGCCATCTAGTGCTGCGCCCGCCATCGGACCCATTCCGTGAGGGGCATGCGGCTCTCGCCGCCAGCTAACTTCTCCTGCGCCGATGCTCTCCATTTGCGCTGGCCGGTCATATTCACCTTTTGCGCTTACGCTCGCGCCTCGGTAGTTTCAATACGTTACCGAGCCGTGACGTAAGGGAGCGGTCTTCCACCACGGGCTGCCATTAGGGCGCAAGGGCAAGCCGGAACGCAACCATTTCGCTGCCGTTACGCACCAGTAGGCGATCCCCGGCCACCACCGGATGGTTCCAGGTCTTGCCTTCCATTGCCGGGAATCGCGCAAGCTGTGTGAACTGGTCGGTGGCCGCTCTAACCAGCGCGAGCTCACCCTCTTCCGACAGCACCAGTAACAAGCCCTGATCCAGCAATAGGACCATTTGTCCTTGGCCGTAGCGTCCGCCCTTCCATTTACGCTTGCCATCCTTCAGGTCGATGCAGGCGAGAATGTTACCGTCGAAGCCGAACGCATGGCCATCGCGAACAACGAAGTCGCTGAAGTAGGGCTTCAACCCGTTGGAGGTCCAGCGCTCTTCAATGTTCCAACCGCTGGGCCCGTGTGAAACCGAAACGCGGCGTAAACCTGTTCCGCCCATTGCGCCACCACCACCGATTAGAAGGTCGCCATCCGCTGTTACCGCTCCTTGCAAAATGCCGCCAGTATCCGGCCACGGGTACGTCCAAAGCACCGCCCCGTCCGCCGGCGCCACGCTCGTTGCGCCAATTCCGCTAATCAACAGAATCTGCTCCACTCCACCTAGCTTCAAGAGTTGTGGTGAACTGTAGCCTCCGCCATCCTTTGGGCCGAACCAGCGTGGAGCACCTGTCGAGGCGTCGTAGGCGGCGAGTTGACCGGCCGTGGCCACAACCACCAGATCCCCAACCACCAGCGGCGAGCTTGCAAAACCCCAGCCCGGGATCTTCTTGCCCGTGTCGGACGCCGCGTTGCGCGACCACAACACTGCGCCGTTGCGGGCGTCTAACGCGTTCAAAATTCCGGTGGCGCCAAAGGAGTACACACGGCCTTCGTGCAAGGTTGGCGTCGCGCGTGGGCCCGCACCTGCGTTCGATTCCCAGAACCTGGCGGCGTCGCGATGCACCCATACCGGAACGCCGGTGTTTGCGTTGTAGCAGCTGACGATCTCGTCGTCTCCACGCTGCTCCTGAGTATAGAGAAGGTCACCGCTAACGGCGAAGGACGACCAGCCAGGCCCGATCTGCCGCCGCCATAACTCCACTGGAGGTGAGGCGGACCAGTCTGTCTTGATTCGTATAACGGAAACGATGCTGTCGCGGCCGGGTCCGCGAAATCCGGGCCAGTTGGCGATGGTCCTCGCCGCCACGGGAACGGGTGGGAGGGCAACCGGATGGTCTTCAGCTTTGTTGACTACAGGTTGTTCTTCAGGGATCTTGGCCATTGCCGCGGGCTGCAGAGCCACTAGCCGTTCCTCACTGGTCTTCGTCCAACGCCAGGCTAAGTCAGCGCCGCCACCTCTAAGGCCATCGGTCCGCAGCAGCGTCCATCCGCCGCAAGCCAGCAAGATGGTCACAACCAGCGACGCGCGCCGGAGCCCATCCGAAAGCCGTTGGCTGAGCACCGCCCAGATAACCAGTGAGAGGCTCAGCACCGGGATGGAATAGAAGGCGAACATCATCCCCATCATCGCCGTGGCAATCGACTTGTGGAGAATGAACCACGTTGCGGCCGACGCGACAATCATCAGGACGAAAGTCCCCCAACGTTCCGTCCGCGGCGCACAGCTGAAGAATGCCCACCACACAAAGATAGCCAGACCGCACAAGACGCCGCCAAGCATTGCTATAACCGCGGCCTCGGGCACAACGGTGGGCAGGACAAACTTGAGCAGACATAGCAGGACGGCCGCAGCTACGCCCGGCCACAAGCGCAGTGGTTTCTGAGGAGAGGTTTCGCCAGTTTGAACGGTATTCATCATAGAAGGTACGCACCTTGATGCCAATTTGTTCAATCCGACGTGTGCCCTTTCTACATTTCAGAATTCAAGTGCGCCCGAACCATCGCCAGCAGTTTCGTCACCACCGAGTTCGGACGCATGCCAGTCGGCGTAGTCGTAATCTTGATCATCTTTCCCCACTTCCGTTTGACCGGTCCCACCAACTAAGTTTTATTAGCTTCTCGAATCGATACGAGGGCTGGCTCCCCTTGCGGGGAGCGCTTCAAAAAGAGTATTCTGCGCAGAGTTTATCTCTTTGGTTAAAAGCGTAGCAAGCGGCTGCAAGGGGTTGCGGCTTCGGAATTCGGTAAGTGATTGTGATTGCGGGGGTTAGGAAATGTGTTTGTTGTGAGACGGCAGTTTTGCTTGATCCAGATTCCCATGGGCGGGTTGGCCGAGTTCTACAACCTACAAGTATTTCGTTTTGGAGCGGCGGCGGGGAACATCCGCGTTTCCTGTTGCGCCTGCCTGCTGAGGCCGAACGCGTTGGCATCGTATACTCGAAAGCAGCCTCCTGGTTAAGATTTGGCCAAGGAGGTTCCTGTAAAGCAGGCGAAGCTGCTGGGCGGCAGCGAAAACGGGTGAAGTGAAACCGGTTCCATCAAAAGGAACCGGCAGAAGTCTCTACCGCCAATAAAACCTACCCAGGCCACTCGCTAGGATCCGCCGTATCCATCTCCAGCCACCCCAACTGTGGAATCGCCGCCACCGGCAAATGATCCTTCCACACCGAGAGCTGGAACCGCAGAGTCTCCCCAGGCTGCACGCCGAGTTCCCGCAACGAAATCGCCGCCTCCAAAATCCGGTCCAGACAGAATCGCTGTGACGTAAGTTGTATCTCTACCGTATCCGTCTTAAAATGCAGCTCCAAACTCTTCGCCGGTGGCATCTCGTGAAAATCGATCCGGAGAAATAGATTCTGACTATCGGTGCCATACGACATGCTCTGAATCATTCCGCGCTGGCTATGCATTGCGCCCGACTTATCCTCAATCCGGTAATTGCCCGCGCCCAGCCATTCGAAATAAGAGCTCACCGCTCCGTCAATCGTCGGCTTGATCCGCCCCGTCGGCTTATCGTGCGAGTCGGTCACCGACATTTGCAAGATGGTGCGTGACAACTCTTCTGGCGGACTGATTTCGAGCGATTTATAAACATTCGCCAAGTGCCCGCGGAACAGTTGATCGAACTCGACGCGGTTGGCCGAATCATGCTCGGGTCCGTACCACCAGTTCCAATCGCTGCCCTCGGCAATCATCAACTCCTCGAACGCCATCTCCCGCGCTTCAGCCGAAACTTTGTCCTTGCCCGTCTCATAGGACTCGCGCGCGCGCAACAGCATTTGCCATGCCTGATTGTCTTCTTCAGCTCCGATCCACACATCGAAATTCGCGCTGATCCACGACCCAGGGAAAATATGCCCAATCTCATGCGACGGATTGGCCCCCATGGCCTCGCTCACCGTAACGGCATCCATATCGGGAGCATCACTGATCCGCTGGTACAGTTCGCGGAGGAATTCACGTCCGCCTTTGTCGTAATATTCCCAGGCATTTTCGCCATCCAGAATCACCGGCACCATCGCGTCGCGCCCGCCGCAATTCTCGCGGATCCGGTCTAGAAAATGCTGCGCCGCGTCCGCCGGCCCCATCTGCGAATAGACGAACCCAATCAAATCGCTTAAGTAATGATCGCGGAAGATGCACTTCATCTCGTGCCCATCGTTCTTCCAGTTGTAGATGCGATACGTTTCATGCACGCCGGCCGTTGTGCCGAGCGTCCGTCCCAACACGCCATTGTCTGTAGCGAACCACTTAAAGCCTGTTTGCGCGGCGATCTTCATCGCTTCGTCCGATACTGAACCCTCTGACGGCCACAATCCGTCTGGCGCCTTACCAAACGTCGTCTTCATATACTCGCGAGCTTTAACTAACTGATAGCGCGCGTCCTCCGGATAGCGGAAGCGCGACGGTAGTGGGACGCCCTGGTGAGACACACCGGCAATATCGGAATCACACAGCAAAGGCAGGATAGGATGGTAGAAGGGTGTGGCTGAGATTTCGATTTGCCCGCGATCGGAAAATTCCTGATACACCGGCAGCACTTTCGACATGATCTCGCGCTGCTTACGGCCCATCATCCGCTGTTCTTCAATCGTGTAGTTGCGGCCCTTGCGCACCAGGTCCACCACATCCCGGTCGTTTGCCAAAAATTCCTCGTCGAACCACGCCACTTGGCTCAAAACCTGTAGGTCGCGAAACTCTTGCGGTGTGAAGGTGCGCCGCAGTTGCTGGCTGGCTTCGTACAACTGTCCATAGCGCGGGAAGCGGTAGATCATCCGGCCGACATTGGCTTGGAAGAAATATTGCAGAATGAAGTTCTGCTCGGCGTGCGTTAGCTCTTCAGCCGGTTTTAGGGCGCATCGCAGAAAAGGATCGACGGCGGTTCCGGCAACGTATTCCTCCAACTGGACCATCATCGAAGGGACCAGATTGAACGTCTGATGAACTTTTGGAAAGTCCTCCAGCACCTTCACCATACCGTAGTAATCCTTCAAGGCATGCATCCGGGTCCACGGTAATTTGTATTCACCCGTAGCGAGATCTTTATAAAAAGGCTGGTGCATGTGCCAGACAAAGCAGACGTGAATTCGGCCCATTATTTAGAAAAGTAACTCCGAACGGGCGCCGGCGGAGGCGTGCCTCGTATTGCGGCCCAAAGTATCTCGTTTAACTCATCGTCGTCGATAGAATCGGCTTGTGAGAAATTCATGCGTCTCGACTCGGCCGCCTTGGGCGCATTCGCAGGATTCCTCGCATCAATGGCGATTCGCGGGTTTTCCACCGCATAAGGTTTCAAGTCCGCAGTCGTCTGAAACGCGTTGGCCATTGGCCGCGCCCCGGCATCATGCATGGTTAACGGACTCAAACCAAGGATCAACTCCATGGTACGCAACATTGAGGTGGTGTTGTACATCGTGTGGTCCACCGCGCCACGTTTCACATACGGCGAAATCACGTACGCCGGAGACCGGTGCGAATCCACATGGTCCGGTCCGTTCTGTGCATCGTCTTCCAAAACGAAGATGGCGGTCTTGGCCCAAAACTTACTGCCCGATACGCCCTCGACGAGCTGCCCTAGTGCGTAGTCGTTATCCGCCATTTGCGATTGCGGCGTATACTTGCCCGGCGAAGTCCCGCTGGTATGATCGTTGCCCAACCGCACCATCATGAACCGCGGCATGGCATTTTCAGCTTCCATCTTTTTCAAATCAGCAAGAAACACCTTCACCCGATTCACATCCAGATACTCAAGGTCGAAGCCGCGATAATCAAAGTTAGTAACCGGCGTAAGTTGCGGGTCGCGAACTGAAGCTACCTGCTTGCCGGATTCCGGAGCCTCTTTCAGGTTATTGGTAAAGTAGCCGAAGTTCCGCATGGAAAGCTTCTTCGACAATACCGACGACCAAATATAACCGCCGGGGGGCCGCGCCGCGGGTTCACCGCCTTCATAGTCATACGTCTTACGACGGCCCGCATAACTGTTCGGCCACATGCGCTGTACATAATCCGGAGCAATCCCGGCCATCGTCCAATTGTGGCCGTCGGCGCTTACATCGGCATTTACATAAAAGTTGTCGAGAAGCACAAACTCCCGCGCCAATTTGTGATGGTTCGGCGCAATCTTTTCATCAAACAACGTGAGGCTTGCGTCGCCGTTGCCGATCCCCAAATCGCCCAGCACCTGATCATAAGTCCGGTTCTCTTTGATGACATAGATCACGTGTTCAATCGGTCCACCACCTTGTTCCGGATTCTGCGGAATTATCGTGGAAGGGTTACGATGAGCGATTTGATACTGCTCCGGATTGTATGGCGAATTGCGGCGCACGGTCTTAGTCCAAGCGTCCAGCTTCTCGTCGTCAAACGGGTCGATAACCTGCATCGTGCCGGTTTGCAATGCGCCAACATACTCGTCGGTACGAACGCCTTCATGCAGAGGCGCCGCCTTCTTCGAGGGGTTTGGCCCTTTCGGATTCGGATAGCTACGCGTACCACGACCGTTGAAAATGAGCAGCCGGTTGTCGGGCAACACGCGCACCGCCGTCGGATACCATGCCGAAGGGATGAAGCCTTCCACGCGGGACTTAGGCGTCGAAACATCCACCATAGCCACGGCGTTCGCATCGGCGCAGGCCACAAACAACTTGTTTTTATCCGGGCTTAGGGCCAGAGCATTTGGAGTCATTCCAGCCGGCATCACGGGATACAAACCGACGTTGATTGTTTCCACGTTCGACATGGTCCGCTCGCCGCTCATACCAATCACATTCACGTTGTTCGTGTTGCCGGCCGTAACGTAAATGCGCGCGCTTGATTCGTCCTTGTCTCCGTCCTCAATCGTTTTCCGCCGGTCGCGCCAAACCATGTCGGTGGGGTGCGGACCCGTGGTAACCATGCCGATGTTCTGCCCGGTATTTGTGTCGTGTTGATACACCGCCGAACCAGCCCAAGCAGAGACGAAGTACGATTTCCCATCGGGATGAAAGAGGATCCTGTACGGCCGCCGGCCGGTCTTCCAGTGCTCGATCACCATGCCCGATTGGGGATTGATCACCGCCACTTCATCGTGGAACAGCATCGCGATGTAGATCAAGCGACCGTCGGGCGACAATGTGACGTCACCAACAAAATCGGTCGGCTTGCGATCCTTCTCCGCCACTAGCGGGAACGTTCGGGTCAATTCCAGCTTGGCTTGATCGGGCAAAAACCGATACTCATAGACCGCAGCTTTTGACCCGCCGCTTACATACAGCATGTTGCCGCTCGGGGCGAACGCCATGCCCAGCCAAGCATCGGGTAAAGTCACCTTACTTTCCAGGGCCAGTGTTTCGGCGCTGAACACATGAATCGACGGCGGTTTATACCCGCCATGCAAAACAAGAAGATGTTTCTTGTCCGGCGATAGTAGGCTATTCATCGGCAATGTGTCAATCGGAATCTGCTTGCCTGCCGGATCAAGCACAGCGCGGCTGTTCAACAGGAACCTGCCATTTGAAAGCGGCCCCACTTGTTCCACCGGCGCGGATTGAGACACCAAGAAAGCAGCCGTTCCAAACGTCAATAACATGCCGCCAATTGCTTTGATATTCATTCCGTGAACCTCTGTGCGATGGGAAAGCGGCGGCCCATGCCGAACGCCTTCGAGGTCAGCTTTATGCCCGGCGCCGCCTGTTGCCGTTTGTATTCGTTCTTATCCACTTTGCGTGCAATGTCGCGCACAAGATCAATGGGGTACTCATGCTCCGCGGCAATATCCGCGGCCGGCTTGGACTCTTCAATGTAAGCGTGCAGGATCGTATCCAGCACATCGTATTCGGGCAGCGAATCCGTATCTTTCTGATCGGCCCGCAATTCCGCCGATGGCGGTTTGATAAATACAGATTCCGGAATCATCGGCCCCAGTACTTGGTTCGCAACACGGCACAGCTTGTACACAAGCGTCTTGGGTACATCGCAAATTACCGCCAGGCCCCCGCACATATCGCCATAAAGCGTGCAGTAACCCACCGCCATCTCACTCTTGTTACCGGTGGTCAGCACTAGCGCGCCCCATTTGTTCGATAGAGCCATCAAGGTATTGCCGCGCAACCGTGATTGAATGTTCTCTTCAGTTACGTCCGCGGCAGCCCCCGCAAACACCGGCGCAAGCGTGCGCACAAATTCCTGATATAACCCGTTGATCGAAATCAGTTCAAACCGCACTCCCAACCGCTGAGCCATATCCCGCGCATCCGTCACACTGTGGTCCGATGAGTAAGGCCCGGGCATACCAACGCCAATCACGTTCTCTTTGCCCAGCGCGCTTACGGCCAGCGCCGCCACTAATGCCGAGTCGATGCCGCCAGAAAGCCCAATCAAGACCTTCTGAAATCCGCATTTGCGCACATAGTCACGCGTGCCCAGCACCAGCGCCTGGTAAGCCGCATGATTCTCGTCTTCGTGGTTCGCGTTCTTGTCGCCGTTTAGCTTCTTCAAATCGACAACCGGGCAGTCTTCTTCAAAGCTCTTTGCCGAGGCAATCAACGCGCCTTCGGAACTCATGGCGAAGCTGGACCCATCAAAAACCAGCTGATCGTTGCCACCCACTGAATTCACATATACGACTGGAATGCCATGGCGGCACGCGAGCGCCTCAAACATGCGGCTACGCTGGGCGCGCTTACCTATGTTGTAAGGGGAAGCATTGATGCTGACCAAAACCTTGGCGCCTTCCTTAACCAGCTCCTCCACGGGATCGCGGTCATATAGAGGATGGCGCCAAAAGTATTTGTCATTCCAGGCATCCTCACATATGGTCAGCGCAATGGGCACGCCGTTGATGTGTACCATCTGTTCCTTGGCCGACGGCACAAAGTAACGCTGTTCGTCGAAAACGTCGTAGGAAGGAAGCAGCATCTTCTGCTGTTTGGCCAGAATCTTACCTCGCTGAATCACGATGGCCAGGTTCCGTACCCGCCGGCCGTCTTCGGCTGGTTCAATCGAACCGACTATCATGGCCGGTTCAAGGCTTTTCGATTCCTTAACGAGGCGGTCCACGGCCTCAACCGATCGGGCGACGAAACTTGGCCGCTCAATCAAGTCTTGCGGTGGATAACCGGTAATTGAAAGTTCTGGGAAGACGACGAGGTCCACATCCCTACTGGCAGCTTGGCGGACCGTGGCAATCATATTGTCCACGTTGCCCGCCAGATCGCCTATGGTGGTGTTGATCTGCCCGAGAGCAATGCGCATGAGCTACTATTGTACCGGGCTTAAGGCACTGGCCGCCTGAATGGAATCCCCCAAACAACTACCGGTTAATAATATTCACCCGGAACATGGGTTTGGCCTTCTCCTCAGCCTCTTGCTCAAACTGTTGGCTGGTCTTCGCCGCATCGTAATTCCGCCACAACCACACTAGTTCCCGTGGCAGTTCCGCCGACCCATGCGCGCCGTTGTGCGTCCCTCGTCCAAAGCTCAAGTGGAAGTCGTACCCCGTCATCTTTAAAGAATTCGCCATTTGGATATTCTGGAGTGGCCACGAACCATGGTTGTTCTCCAAATCGTTCCACCCGTCCTGCAACCACACACGGATATTCCGCTTGGGTTCTTTGCGAATCTTATTTGGATAAACGTTGCCGCCATCAATCACGCCCGGCTTCCACTGAATGCTGGTGAAGCTACCAATACGGCTGAGCACGCGGCTGAACTCATCGGGCTTGAACCACGCTGCGCTGAACGCGCAAATGCCGCCCGAAGACCCGCCCGCGATCGCCCTGCTGTAGCCATCCTTGCGCAAGCTGTATTTCTTGCCCACTTCAGGCAAAATCTCCTCAAGCAAAAACTTCACGTACGTATCGTTCATCGTGTCGTATTCAATGCTCCGCCAGGCTTTGTCGCCGACCTTACCGGGTGAGATGAAAATATGGATCATTACCGGAATCTTCTTATCCTGCGTCAGGTTGTCGAAAACAATTTGTGATCGCCCTTCGCGCGAAGTTAGACCCTGGCCGTCCTGCCACACCATGACCGCAGCTGGTTTGGCTGCGTCGTATTGCGCGGGAACATAGGTCCAATAATCGCTCACTAATCCTGGATAAATCTTGCTGGTGTGGACCATCTTCTCCGAAAGCTTGCCTTTCGGCACCCCGGCTCGTTCGTAGGAATCAGGCCCAAACGCAGGCACATCACTCCGCCCGCCGAATTTCTTACCGTCCACTTCGTAATGAAACGAATGCACAGTGCCGGTCTCAAGAGTGGCTTTGGCGGTCCACAAACCGTCCGCCGACCTAGCCAGCTTCGGACCAGGAACCTCGTCAACAAACAGCCGCGGCTCCCGCTCCATGCGGATCGCAAAAAGGAATTTGCCTTGGTCGGAAGCAAAAGCGGTTCCCGCGTCAATGTCGGCAGACTTCATGGCGTCAATCGTCTGCGCGGCCAAAATGGACAAGCCCAAACTGAGGCTAAGTGAGGTTAGTAAAAACCGAATCAATGAAATACTCCTTCAGCTGCTTATCGAAGGCTTTTGTATCTTGCCCCCTGCCGCTCGAAGTTGTATTGTACGCCACCGCATATGCAGTTTTGTGGGCGGGTACAAGACCAATGCGCGAAATAAAAGCGTTTTGGTCGCCCATGTGACTTACCATCTTGAGGCCTTTTCTTTGCGTCACAAAGAAACAAAGACCCATCGAATCGCCCTCTTCAGCCGGTAAAATAGGCCGCCACATTTCTTCAAGCGAACGCGGATCGAGCAAGCTTGGCCCGTGCCCACCAAGCGAGGCCAGATACCGCAGCATGTCTCCTAGTGGGGCATTCAGTCCGCTGTTCGACATGGTTACCCCGGTCTCATAATCGAAGGTCGTGCCGCCTAGAGTTGCCCCGTTGCGGTAGTAACTGGCGGAACGATACGGCAGTAACTCAGGCGGCGTCTTATCGAAGTAACTTGATTTCATCCCCAGCGGCTCGAAAATGTGCTTTTCAATGTAGCGTGCAAAGGGCAACCCGCTCAGCCGTTCGATGGTCCGGCCGAGGAACAGAATCCCTAAATTGGAGTAACTGAAACGGCTGCCGGGAGGAAACAGGATATCCGTCTCGGGAAAAGTGGCCGCCAACTGGCCCCATGCTCCAGGAGCCGTAGGAACGAAAGGCCGGTTATCCCAAGGCCAAGTGCCGGCGCGAAACCCGGCGCTGTGACTTAGCAGATGCCGCAAAGTGATGCGAAGGTTTGGTCCATGCGGGTTGCGCACCATATTGATTTCCGGGACGTAGCGCAGCACGGGGTCGTCCAGGCGCAACGAGCCTTTATCACGCAGCTGTAAGATGGCCGCGCCAGTCATCGTCTTGGTGATTGAAGCCCAATGGAAAATTGTTTTGGCGGTTACGGGCTGACGCTTTTCGACATTTTGTTGACCTACCTGTTCTTCAAAAACGGTCTCGCCATGGCTCCACACCGCCAAGCTCGCACCGGCGATTCCGTTGCGTTCCACGCCAGAGCGGAAATAGTTTCGCAGAGGTGCGTCAAACGCAGGACGCGCGAACAGTGGCGATCCGGCAGCGATTAAGAGTTTGCGTCTTGTAAGTTGTCTCTTGTGCATGGGGGTGTTGGTTAGATTAAAACACTAGGCCTTAGGATGGGGCAAATTTGATTAACAAGGTTAAATAACATCCGCGGGAAAATTTTGGGTTGAAAACTCGCCAATCTTGGTTAATGAAGTCCTATCGCCAGATGACCGCCTGGAACCTACAATCCGAAAAGTGCGATGGTTACGAGGCCATGGGAGTTCCAGCCGGCGGCGAGTAGACGTCTTCCACGGCGGCTGGGTCCAGACCGTCCGTGGGTTCGTCCAGGATAAGGAGTTCCGCCCCGCGTGAGATCGCAAGCAATAGCATCAACTTGGAACGCATGCCCTTCGAGAGATTAGGAATCTTTTTATTCAAGGGCAGGTCAAACACTTTCCGGTATCTCTGCTCCAAGTCGCTGCGCCAACCCGGAAAAAATGGCCGCGTGAAACGAGTGATCTCATCGACGGTCATATATGGTAGAGTTCTTTGTCTTCGGTTACGTAGCCGATTCGCCGCCGGAGATCGACCCCAGCTTTGCCGCCGCCTGGGCATAGTCCCAAAACGCGCCGATCCTGCGTCGGCTTTCGCCAGACCCATTAGAACTCGAATGGTAATGGTTTTTCCGGCGCCGTTCCGCCCTAAGAATCCGTAGACGCTACTCTTTGGCACGGCGAATGTCAAACCCGCTAACGCAGCTTGTCCCTTGAAAGATTTCCGAAGCCCGGAAGTCTCGATGGCAAAATCGGTCATGCGTTCCTCCCTGTCATATCTCCAGCCCTCAATCGTGCAAGTTCACTCTCCACCAATCGTCGAATTTCTTTTTCGTTCAATCCAGCAGCGGACAACCGATCAACAGCGGTTTGCATCACCGTTTGCGCTTTCAGCGAAATCTTCGCGCGATTTGGGGCCGATTCGCTAACGAAGGCTCCCGCTCCATGACGGAGCTCCACGATACCCTCGTGTTCAAGTTCCCGATAAGCGCGGACTACGGTGTTCGGATTGATGACTAGCTCCTCAGCGAGCTTTCGCAGCGTGGGAAGCTGTTCGCCTGCCAGCAAGGCCCCGATTTCGATGGCATGCTTCACCTGCTCCATCAATTGGAGATAGATCGGCGAGCCCGAAGATGGATTGACGTGAAAGATCATAGCTTGGAAAGTGTACTAGTCTGTTAATACAGTACGCGGGAATCTGAGAATTGTCAACGGGGACTGAACAGATTTTTGAACAGTGTACTATGAGGGTATGGGCGTCGCCGCATTAGTTCCGCTAGAAGAATACCTCGGAAAGTCTTACGAGCCCGATTGTGAATACGTCGATGGGTGCATCGTGAAGCGCAATGTGGGCGAATATTTTCATAGTCTGCTTCAAAGCCTTTTGGCGATGCATCTCAACAGTCTAAGAGAAGTTTATGGGGTCAAATTTCGAGCGATGGTGGAACAGCGAGTCCGCGTTCGAGGTGGCGATGACAGCGTGCGGCGTTACCGTATCGCCGACGTATGCGTTCTTGAAGCCGGACACCGTAAGACACCTGTCACCTTAGACCCACCAATCTTGGTCATTGAAATCTTATCGCCAGATGACCGCCTAGAGCCAACCATCCGAAAGTGCGATGATTATGCGGCCATGGGAGTTTCCACCATCTGGATAGCCGATCCACGAGCGCGCATCCTATACGAGGTGGTCAATGGAAGAGCGGTGGAATGCATCGGGCAAAAGCCTACGTTCCAGTCCGCAGGGTTAAGCATGACTGTAGATTTCATCGGTCTCTTCGCGCAATTGGATGAAGAGTAACTAGGCGCTCTGCGCTCGCGTCAATCTGTCCACAACCGCATCCCATGCCGCGCCACTTGGTGTAGGCTCCACATAAATGACTTGCGCCCTAGTTCGATCCAGCTCATGCAGTGCATCATACAGCCCCACCGCATAGCCTTCGGGATCCGTCGGCAACCGCCGCGCATGCGCGGTAACACGCGCTGAGCTGTGCCACAAATAGGCGCAGTCAAAGGTCTCCGGAACTCCAATCCGCAACGGTGTCCGAGGACTATAATGCTTCCGATGCATGCCCGGCGCCGCATGGGCATCTCCCTCAATCGCATCTCCAGCCACTTCCACCAGTCCCACGACTTCCTCAAGCCGCGCCCGCGAAATCATCCCCGGCCGCAGCAACACAGGCTTACCGCTATCCACGGAAACAACGGTTGATTCAATCCCCACTTCGCATGGCCCGCCGTCCAAAATCAGATCAACCGCATCGCCCAACCCTTCGCGCACATGCTCGGCGCGCGTTGGGGAAAGCTGCGTGAACCGATTCGCACTCGGCGCCGCCACGGGAATTCCAGCCGCGCGCAATAACTCCAAAGCCACCGGATGCGCGGGCACTCGTAAGCCAACCGTGTCTAACCCAGCCGTAACTTCATCCGGCACAGCTGAAATCTTTTTTACGACAATCGTCAACGGTCCGGGCCAAAAAGCGTCAGCCAATTTTTGAGCCGAAGCCGGCCACTCCGCCGCCAACGCACGCGCAGACGCCACATCCGCCACATGAACAATTAACGGGCTGGTTGAAGGCCGCCCCTTAGCCTCATAAATTCGTCGCACTGCCGCCGCGTCCAGGGCATGCGCTCCAAGCCCGTATACGGTCTCAGTGGGAAAGGCCACAAGCCTACCCGCACGCAACAATCGCGCCGCTTCTTGAATCAAATCAGCCTTAGACGTCGAGGTCATCCTTACCGTCGCCCGCCGTCTTACCCGTCTTGCGGAAGACGAGGAAAGCGTGCAGCAGCCCGCCAATGTCGCCGTCCAGCACACGGTCCACATCGCCAATGGAAAGCTTGGTACGATGATCCTTAATCATGCGGTACGGCGCCAGCACATAGCTGCGAATCTGGCTGCCGAAGTTGATGCCCATCTTGGTATCTTCCAGCTTCCTGTCGGCCGCGCGCTTCTTGTCCATCTCGTGTTCATAGAGCCGCGCCCGAAGCTGCTTCAACGCACTGGCCCGGTTCTTGTGTTGCGACCTTTCATTCTGGCACTGCACCACAATGTTCGTCGCAAGGTGCGTCATACGAACGGCCGATTCCGTCCGATTGACGTGCTGCCCCCCGGCTCCCGAGGCTCGAAAGACATCCACGCGAATGTCTTCCGGCTTAATCTCGATCTTCACGTCGTCGTCAATCAACGGAATCACAAACACGGATGCGAACGAAGTATGCCGCCGCGCCGCCGAATCAAATGGAGAAATACGCACCAGCCGATGCACGCCGATTTCCGAGTTCAGCAGCCCATAAACATTCTCGCCTTCAATCTCAAGCGTGACCGACTTGATGCCCGCGCCCTCGCCTTCCAGCAAATCGGTGACGTTACACGGAAACCCACTGCGTTCGGCCCAGCGCATATACATGCGCATCAGCATCTCCGCCCAATCCTGGCTTTCGGTGCCACCCGCGCCGGGGTGAATGTTGAGGATCGCCGATAAGCGATCATTCTCTTCAGAAAGCAACATGCCCGTTTCCAGTTTTTCAACGTAAACGGAAAGGATCTTCATGTCCCGTTCAATATCGCCGGTGACATTCTCGCCCTCTTTGCCAAGCTCGAACAGGGTGTCCAGGTCCTCCGTCATGCCCGCCACCTTCTTTTCTTCGGCGATGGAATTTTCCAGGCGCTTGCGCTCCTGCATGATTTTTTGGCTCTGTTCCGGGCTGTTCCAGAAGGCTGGATCGGAGATGGCTTCCTCAGTTTTGGCTAGTTCGCGGAGTTTGGCTGGGGCGTCAAAGATAGCTCCGCACAGCAGTTGCCTGCTGCCGAAGCGTCCCGTAGGCTCTTTCAAGTTCTTCGATGGTCATCTAGAATACATTTTAACTGATGGTGGGGGGCATGGAGTATCTGGAATCCTACCAAAGCAGTAGGTCATAATTTGTGTTCTGAACCGCCGCTACCCTTTTGGTCTTTTGAATACCATCGGTGCTGCGTGGACAATGGCCAGAGATAAATTTTCCCACGAATTGACCTTTGTTCTCAGTCAGGCATCGGCCTGGTCCACGGTAGCAGTTCCCGCCACTAGCAAATTTTTCCCAGTCGTTTTCGCTTGACAGGGAGCCCGAACAGTTATAGCATCCAGCTAAGTTGCAATGAAACGTTGCTGGGCGTTCGATGGGCCGCATAGAGGGAAGGATAGTTTTCTTGACCTTCTTTCAATAAGGGATCTGCATGTCTTATGACGCGTTGCGGTATAGAATTCCCTTCGCGAGAAGAAAGAGGACAAAATGAAAATTAGCGGAAAATTTCATCTCGTAGTTGCGGCAGCCTTGTTGCTAGCGGCTGGAGGCGCATATTCGCGAGCACCCACCGGCACTATTTCCGGAACCGTGATGGACGAATCGGGGGCAGTGATTCCTAACGTTGAGGTGGGGAAGGCGGACAAGGAAACAGGTACTTCGCGCACAGTGCGATCCGATGCATCCGGAATCTTTATCGCCCCTGCGTTGCCGTCTGGCACCTATGAAGTAAAGGCCACACTGACGGGCTTTCGGACAACTGCGACGGAAACGGAAATGAAGGAAAGGAAGGCTCGTGTGGAAGATGCTCTGCATGCAACGCGCGCGGCTGTGGAAGAAGGGATTGTTCCTGGTGGTGGCGTGGCTCTGCTGCGTGCCGCAATCGCTCTGAAAGACGTAAAGAGAACTGGTGATGAGCAGATTGGTATTGACATCATCCGCCGCGCTTGCGAAGAGCCCTGCCGTCAAATTTCCGGTAATGCCGGTCATGAAGGCGCAATCATCGTCGAAAAGATCCGTGCTGAAAAGAACCCGATGTAACGGTTTCAACGCAGCTACGGGTGTTTATGAAGATCTGGTAAAGGCTGACGTCATCGATCCTACGAAGGTGACCCGGACTGCTCTGCAGAACGCTTCTTCAATCAGCGCATTGATGCTGACGACGGAAGCAATGATCTGCGAGATTCCAGAGAAGAAGGCTGCTCCGGCTGGCGGGGGTGGTGATCACGGCCCCGGTATGGATTACTAAGTAGTTTTTAGTTTGTGTGTTGAAGCCGGGCCGCTCCCGAAAGGGGAGCGGCCGTTTTTGTTGTTTAATCCTCATGGGTTTCGAGCAGTGGGTTTCGAGCAGACCCAATGCGGTATTATTTGTGATAAACTTTCAGCACTTTAACTTCTTTTCATATTTATATGCCGAATTCAATGCTCCCAACCATAAATGTTTTTTCTGAGGATTCAGTCTACAAAACGACAGATTTCACCTTCTATAGAGACGCTGCCGCTGAGCTTTCTGCTACATCTTGGCCAAGTGACTTGGAAAGTCAGCTTCATTTGTGGGCAAAAGCTGAACTTGAGACCAAAGCCAAGTCATCCTACGAGTTTCAAGTTTCGTTGAGTCATTTGAATAACGGCAAGCAGAATTCTGGAAGAGTATTGGCATGCAAGTGTTTTGCAGGGCAACGCTGGAGTTTTACGGTACGCGCCGATTCAACTCCAACAAGCGGCCTCGATTATTCTTGTGTAAGTCCTCTTCCAGAGTCCAAAGCATTCACGCCCAGCAGTTCTTACGAGTATGGAGTTTTTTCAATTAATGACATTTGCGAAGCATTGAGATCTCTGGTTTTTCAAAACGAGCGTGAGCACGGGATTGTAATAATAACCGGTTCAACAAATTCATCGAAGAGTCTTGTTACAAGAGGAATGATCTATCAACAACTGAAGCGACGGGTAACTCAACTTGGTAGCACGTCTGCATCTCCCAATCCCCGAAAACCTCACCTCATTACCTTTGAAGATCCGATCGAAAAAAAGTTCTGGGAAGTGCCTCCAAAAGATGATCAGGAGGCAAAGGCTAGAGAGTCAATTGACTATACACCCCGACAATATCCGATAGACGCGACAAGCCTAAGCGAAGTCATCCACGACTCGCTTCGGCAAACACCGGAAATCCTCTTTGTCGGAGAGACGAGGAAAAATGAGGATTGGAAGGAACTTCTTGAATGCGCAGGAATGGGATACCTTGTATTTACAACTGCGCACGCAGGTTCGCTCCCAGAAGCAATGGGCAAGATACTAAAAGCAACTGAGGCAGACACTCCAGCAAAGCGTAGTTACATCATGGATCGAATTCTTGCGTTGGTACATTTGCGAAGCGAGACGATTGAAATCGGAGAAGAAAAATTCACTGCACTTATGCCAACCCTTTGGAGGAGGTATGGGAACGGCCCGCACGCGTTAACTTCGGATGGCTTATCTGCTATTGTTCCGAACAACCCCACCAACTATCAAAACCAATACAGCAGCCTTGGTAGGCTATGGTTTGTCCACAACCTTCACAAAGGGTATAGTGACACAGACGTTCTTGTGCGACCGTTAGAGATCCGGTTGAATGATCGATTCGATTTAGCTTCGGATAAGGAGAAGACGAGAATAAAAACAATCATTTTCAGCCGAGAGCTGCTATTCAAGAGGCTGAGGAAAAAAGCTCTAAGTTTAGATCTGGAAGGCAAGTAATATGATAACCAATGAACTTCAATTTGGAATTCCTTCGTTAGACATTTTGTTCGATTTGGATGTTCAAGCGGCTTGGGCTGAGGGAAATCGGGACACTACATTAGACTTGGA
>JANXXI010000227.1 GCA_025350695.1 Acidobacteriota bacterium | reverse complement strand
CTGGTGGGGTTGGCGTTGGCTAGCCGCTGATCGATCTCTAAGCACTGCTCGAAACGCTGGCGCGCGGCCTTCAGATCGCCCTCGGCCACCAGCACGTCACCCAGCTTTTCCAAGCTTACGCTGAGGTCGCGCTGGGCCTGGGCGCTGGTGGGGTTAGCGTTGGCTAGCCGCTGCATGATCTCTAAGCACTGCTCGAAGCGCTGGCGCGCGGCCTTCAGATCGCCCTCGGCCACCAGCACGTCACCCAGCTTGTTCAGGCTTACGCTGAGGTCGCGCTGCTCCTCGGCGCTGGTGGGGTTGGCGTCGGCTAGCCGCTGATCGATTTCTAAGCTCTGCTCGAAGCGCTGGCGCGCGGCCTTCAGATCGCCCTCGGCCACCAGCACGTCACCCGCCTTGTCCAAGCTTATGCTGAGGTCGCGCTGGGCCTGGGCGCTGGTGGGGTTGGCGTTGGCTAGCCGCTGTCTGATCTCTAAGCCCTGCTCGAAACGTTGGCGCGCGGCCTTCAGATCGCCCTTTGCCATTACCGCTTGGCCTAGTACATCGAATGCAAAGAGAGCATCGAGCACAAAGTTTTTGTTCGCCCTGCTTGCCGTCTCTATTGGCGTTGGATCGCTTGTGGGCGTCCGTGGGTTCAGCCGCTCGTTCAGCCACATGCTGTTGCGCGAGGCGCGCACACTGATGGCGGGAGATCTTTCGGTTCGCATTTTCGACTTACCGAACGAGCAACAACAACAAACCTTCGCCGCACTGGAAAAACGCGGCGTGCGCCGCACATGGCTTACTGAAACAGTATCCATGATGGGGTCGCCCAACGCCCCCGATTCAGCGCCGATGTTGGTTTCCGTCAAGGCGGTTGACCCGGACGTTTATCCTTTTTATGGGCAAGTAACTCTCTCCGAAGGAACCTTGCGCGACAAACTTACCGCGGACGCGGTTCTTGTTTCCGAGGACTTACTGACGCGCCTGAACGTCAAGGTAGGAGACAAAGTGCGGCTCGGCAAACTTGACCTTCGATTAGCCGCCGAAATATGGCGCGTATGCGTCGAGCGGGTTGGATTAGTCCGGTTCTTTTCGAGTTAGCGCGAATCATAAATGTTTTAAGCCGGCCATTTATTTGGCCGGCTTTTCTTTTTGTGTATATAGAGACACTTCGGCGTTGGGTTCGGTTCCTTCGACTTTTGCAATTGGCGGAACCGGCCGCACCTCACCCGTTTTCGCTGCTGCCCGGCAGCTTCGCCTGCTTTACAGGCTCCATGCCTTTGGTCACCCAACCAGAGACATGTTTTCGAGTATTCCGTATGACCGATTGCCGCCAACTTGTTTTTCAGAGCTTCTCGAATTAATCCGTGGGCTGGCTCCCGTTGCCGGGAGCGCTTCAAAAAAGAGCATTCTGCGCAGAATTTATCTCTTCTGGTGAAAAGCGTAGCAGGTGGGGGCAAGTGTGTTGTTGGTTTTTGGGGATGGAAATGTTGCAGGGGCGGGGGTTAGGGCATTTTTATTGTATGGGAACGGTTTTCTGGCGATGCTTTTTCAGGGCGATGGACGCGAATAAGGATCTAAGCTTGGATCTTCGGATTTATTTGATTGGGTTCGTTTTTCGTGGAGCCGGGCGGGGTGGGTTTCATTTCAGGTAGAGACGTTTCATGGCCAGGGGGACGTTTGGGTTCGTTCTTCTTTTTCTCCCTCGATGTTTGTGGCGGAATTTCAGCCACTTCGTGAAGATTCGGCATTTTTCTTCTTTGAATCATTCACACCGACAAGGGCTTCGCCGAGCCACTTATTATTCGGTTTCAAGGTTCCCTGTACGCTCTTGCGGTTTATCCTTAAACTGTCCGGCGCTTCGCCATCCGTAATCCCTAGCTGATGCAATCGAGCGCCGGCCTGACGAAAGCGGACCTGAATCCGCGCCTTCTCGACACGGTCTAAAACGAAACCCGCAATGCGAAGCGAAACATCCGTTCATCCACTCCTTCGCGGCCGTTGTTCTGAACGCCGTTGATTACGGTAAAGCCATTCAGGCTTCGAATGCTGCCGTCCGCGTTTTTCTGCAGCGAACTGACGTTAGAACCAGGACCCGCGAAATGCGGAGTGTTGGTCAAATTGAACGCTTCAGCCTTGAACTGCAGGGAGAAGCGCTCAGTGACCTTGAATGTTCGGAAGATGCTTGAATCCAGATTGACCAAACCTGGAGCTCTTAGGATGTTGAAACCGGATGTTCCAAAACGCCCATCCGTCACAGGCGCAAAAGCCAACGGATCGAACCAGGAATCACGCGTACCGAGGATGGCTACGTTCGGTTTAACCAGATCCGCCAATTGGGCATTGGCGGGCGCGTTCAGCGAAGTGGCATCGGCGGTGACGGAAAATGGCGTGCCTGTGTAAGCCGCAATCAATCCATTCCACTGCCAGCCGCTGAGCAGAATTTTGCTCAGAGCCGTATTGCCATGACGCTGCCCGGCGCCGAAGGGCAGGGGCCCGCCCCAAGAGCCCGTGAACATGTGCGTGCGGTCATACGCTTGCAACGATTTGTTGAGATTGAAATAGGCTGGAGTGGCCTGCGAATATCCATCGACGCCCGTTCCATTGCCATTGGGGCCAATTGCCTTGCTCCAAGTATAAGTGAACTTGGTGAAGTACCCGGACTTGTATCGCCGCACCAAGGTGGATTGCAGCGAGTTGTAAGAAGAATTGAACCCGCCCGTGTCGGACGAGAAGTTTGTGTCGGCTGTGCGCCCGAATCTTTGATTCAAAACCCGGCTTGCCGTTCCGCCGCCGATGAAGCCATAATTGGCATTCCAGCGGTTCTGCATGTGTCTTGTTCCATTGGCCGCATAGCCGCCTTCGGCCACCCAGCCCTTGAATTCCTTCTGCAACATGACGTTGTAAGATTGCACGTAGGCGCGGCGGAAGTTGGGATCAAACAGTTCCATGCTGACATTTAGCGGAACCGCGATCACACCGCTCTTCAAATCGGGAGCGTTAAATGAGGTAATTCCGTCACTCAATTTGCCGGCCGAGGCAAAGCCATTGGCGGCGGTCACCGACAATGCGGTTTGCAGCGGAAAACTATGCAACGGGTTGCGGGCAATGTTTACCGGGTCGTAAGCAATGCCATATCCGGCGCGTATCACAAACCCTTCCGAAAGACGGTAGGCAACGCCGAGCCGCGGCGCAAAGTTTGTTTTGCTCATGTTGAAATCGCATTGCGCGCCGTTGTAGCCGCACAGCTTCAAAGTGTTGTTGGTGAAGTCATACAATTCCATTCCGCGATCGGCCCGTGTAGGTACGCCGAAATAATCCCAGCGCAAACCCAGCGAAACGGTCAGCTTCCGGTTGACTTGCCATTTGTCCCGCACATAGAGGCTTTGCGCAAAAGTGCGGGCCGTATTCGGATTCCAGGTGACGGTCTTCGAATAGCTGGAAGTCAACCCCAACAGGAACCCCGCATAGGCATTGTAGCTGTCGGCCACCCCGCCCTTAAGGCCCGTTAGGCCCGTGGCGAAGTTGAACAAACCCGGGAATCCAGCCGGCTCATCGCCGTTCAAGGCAACCCGCATGGAATCGTAACCAAAGCGTATGCCGTGGTTGCCTCGAATGTAAGAGCCGTTGGTAACATACTGCGTCTGAGGACTGTGATAGAACCAAGGGGCATTCGTGTTGTTGCGGCCCATCGTGCGGAAGCCGCTGACCGCAAAGCCTGGCCAACCTCCCAACAAACGGTTGGATGGCGTATTGGTTCCGGGTATGCCGAGGAAATCCGTGCCGAGGTTTTCATCCAGCCGTATCGGCTCAACGCGCGCATCGTATAGTGTGTAACCAAAGTTAGCGTCAATCGTCAGACGGGGGGAGATGGTGTAAACGCCGGCATACGTCATGCTCACCGTGTGGCCGAATGATTTGCCGTCGTATGTGCAACGTCCAATGCCGCCGCCGCCGAGCGCGCCAAGGAATGCCGGATCGTCGCAGTGCCAGTTTAAGTAGCTGAAGCGGCCGTTCAAATTTAATCTGCTGGTGGCGTTGTAAGTCACCTTCGAATCGATCGTGCGGCGGTCGAATGCGAACGGGCCGCTGACAAAAAGGTTGTTGGCAATGCCGCTGCCGATGTTGGGCAACGGAGTGAGCGCCGCCAGCTTAGCTGAAATCGGGCTGATGCGCGAGCCGGGAAGCTTGTTGCCCGCGAAAGGAACGCGGTTGCCGCCATCAATATCGCCCGTATTCGGGTCATAGATAAGGCGGGCCGATTCGGTGAAATCGCCGGCCTTCATCAACGCTGTGGGCGTGGAGCCGGTTGCGAAAGCACCTTGCCTGTCGGGAGTTCCTTCGAAAGCGACAAAGTAGAATAGCTTATTCTTCAGGATCGGTCCGCCGATGGTTGCGCCGTATTGGTTAACGATGCGCTTTTCCTTATCGCGATCCGAGGGCAGGAAGTATGGCCGCGCTTTTAGATGTTGGTTAAGATGGTATTCAAATGCGGAACCATGAATTTGGTTGGTTCCGCTTTTGATCTGCACGTTCACCGCCGCGCCGCCGGCGAAACCTTGTTCGGCATCGAAGCTGTTTGAGACAATGTTGACTTCCTGAATCGCATCCATGGAAGGAACGTAACCGGCAACGTGCGGCAGCCAGGGATGGCCGGTTGTGGCGCCATCCACACGAAAGTTGGTGGATTGCGAATTGGTTCCGTTTGAATTCACCTGCAGCGATCGCGAAGGATTGGCGGGAGCCGAATGCGCGTTGACCGGGGGGGTTACGCCCGGCACCGTAATCAGCAGGCTTTGGTAGTTGCGGGTGAATGGAACCGGCGTGCTGTCGAGTTCTGTCCGCTTGATTTCGGCCCGCACGTCGGCGCTATCGGTTTGCAGAACCGTGGCCGCGGCGCTTACCGCGATTGTTTCCGCCACGGCGCCAACCTTCAAACCAACATCCACGCGAACTGTGTTGTTAGCCGCAACGGGCACGCCTTTCTCCAAGTGTGTCTGAAATCCGGTGACCATAATTGTGATGTCGTACTGACCGGCTGGAACCGTGGATATGGAATAGACACCGGCGTCATTAGCTTGCATGCTCCAGTCCTGACGCGTTCCAGTGTTGACAATTTTCACGGAGGCGGCCGGAATTGGAGCACCGCTCGGATCCGTCACGTTGCCGACGATCGTTCCGTAAAGAACTTGCGCATGACTAATCCTTGGAGACACAAACAAGGTTGTGATCAGGATTATGGAAAACAAAAGAAGTTTCATGGCGTCACCTCAGAGCAAATTAGATTGAGAAAGAGTCCCCGATGCATTGGAAGCAACACTATCACGATTAGGTTACTGCACGCAAGTAATCCAGGCCTATGTGAGAATTGGGCGGAGGACGGTTATGGGATTTGTTCTTGGTCGATGAGGGGGTTCCTGTGTATTTTTCCCAGTTCAGGCGGAGGTGTGCGGCGATAATCGAGCCCCCGGAGACTGAAAATATCGCCGCTAACATGTTTAAATCGCCCGCCAACCAGAGGCGCCGAATCACTCCCAGATGAAAGAAAGAAGGTGGCGCGCAAACCTCCGCCAGAAAGGGTGAGAGCCCATCGCGGCTCGACGGTTGGCTGGGGGGAGTCCATGCTGAAGATCATATACTCGCGGAGTGATGTTGCGCAAAAGCTGTACCGGAATCGGATGACGGAATCCGTGTGAATTCATGGCTCATGACGGACAGCAGTGGGTTCCGGAAGAGTTTGAGAATTTCCAGCTTATCTCCTGCCTTGGAATCGCGCCTATGGTTCGCTCCTTGTTTAAACACTTGCTTGCGAACTTTCATAATCCCAATCCCGCGAGCGGCAAACGGGGTCCAACTTCGATGGGTTTTGATTGCTGTGGCATCTGGCGAGACGGCCTTGTATAAGGGCGCGTAGAACTCGGAAGTGGATTATTTGGCATTCTGACGTAGCGCGTCCAACATCCAGGCGTCTGTGGGGGCGAGTCTTCCCGAATGGTGCAAGTGCTCAGCGATTTCCAGGGCTTGCCGCCACCAATTCTTCTCAGCGGTCACGTCGGCCAGCTTCCAGTAGCTGACGATCAAATCGCGCTGCGCCTCGGCGCTGGTGGGGTTGGCGTTGGCTAGCCGCTGATCGATCTCTAAGCTCTGCTCGAAGCGCCGGCGCGCGGCCTTCAGAACAATCGAGGACGTGCTCGACCAAGGTTTGCCCGACGCCTACACGCCGCCGCTGTATCAGCAAAAATGCACGGTGCTGTTCGAGCATGTTTATGAAACCGCGGCGTCAGCGTAAGGAGCACGATTTGTG
>JANXXI010000205.1 GCA_025350695.1 Acidobacteriota bacterium | reverse complement strand
TTCCCTAACACTCACGCTATCCCCAAACACTCACGCTATGTTTCAATCCATCCACGCGCCATGACTTGAATTTACCTGGGCGCGTGGATGGTTATTAAGGTCTATTCCTCTGTGTTGCGCCGTCGGAGAATGATCAGCCCTAGAAAAGCTGCCGCCATCACCGAACACACAATGCGTATCATTCCTGCATCCATTGTTGTGTCTCCTTTTTCAAAAAATTAACATCACACTACATACCATTCATCATGGGAAGCAATTCCCGGCTGATTTTGAGAACCATGGGGCCAACCGTAACGACGAATAACGATGGCAATATACAAAAAAAGATTGGGAATACCAGCTTGACGCCGAGTTTAGCTGCCTTTTCTTCCGCTATCTGTCGAGATTGGACCCGCATATAGTCGGCGTGAGCTCGGAGGGATTGGGCGATTCCAGTTCCGAAGCGATCCGCTTGGATCAGAACTGCTACCAGTTTCTTGAGGTCTTCGGCATTGGTCCGTTCTCCAAGATTGCGAAGGGCTTCAGCTCGCCTCTTTCCCGCTTTCAGTTCAAGGTTCACCATGGCAAATTCTTCACTTATCTCAGGGTGGGCGTTGTGAAGCTCCTTCGCCACCTGTAAGATAGCTTGGTCTAAACCAAGCCCACTTTCTACTGAAACCACCATTAAGTCGAGGGCGTTGGCCAGTCCTCGCTGAATTTCTTTTTGCCTCTTCGACGCCTTCAATTTGACAAATTCATTGGGACCCCAAAAGCCGGCGGAAGCAGCTGCCAGAATAAAAGCGATCTTGTTGGTGGAGTCTGATTGCGCATTTAGTACCAACATGCTGGCAAGAACGGGAAACAGAACGGCCAAGACAACTTTGCATCCGTAAAGAATCGTTAACGCGTTCTCGTTCTTTATACCAGCCCGGATCAATTTGCGTTGCATCACCGAAACATCTTTCGGAGAATTGGGAATTAGTGTGCCCATTTGCAACAAGAAATCACGAAGAAGTAGGCTAGGGTGCTTTGGCGTCTCTGTTGGATGGAGATCGATTCCCTTTACCCTTTCGATAGCCTCGCTGGGTTTTACATAAAGGCGCAATCCAACATACGCCGACCCCACCATAACTAAAACGAAAACAACAATACCTATGAACAAAGGCATGGCTTAAACCTCAATCGTCACAATTTTGTTAATAATTCCGTAGCCGACAACCTGTAAGAGTATTGCGGCCCCCATCATATAATTACCTGTCTCGTCAGTGAAAAAGAACCGCACGTAGTCTGGGTTAGACCAAAACATCATTACGGCGACGCCAACGGGGATCAATGTCAATGCCGTTCCCGTCATTCTGCCGTGCGCACTGATGGCCTTAATTTTCCCTCTGAGTTTAAAGCGTTCTCTAATAATGTAGGCTAATTTGTCTAGTATTTCCGCCAAGTTGCCACCGGTCCGTTTTTGCAACATTACCGCTGAAACAAAGAAATGGACATCCAGTGAGGGGATTCTCTCCGATAATTTTTCCAAAGCGATTTCAATCGGCAGACCCAAATTATGCTCTTCAAATACCCTACGGAACTCATTTCCCAAGGGGTCCTGAAACTCTTTGTGAATCATTTCAAGGGCAACTGAAAAGGCATGCCCCGCCCTCATCGATCGGGCTATGAATTCTAGGCTATCCGGGAATTGTTCCTCGAACTTGTGAAGTCGCGAGCCGCGTAATCTTAAAAGGTAAACCAACGGGAACACGCCCATTAGAAGTCCGCAAATGATCGCCAACGGTTGAAATCGTGAAGGCAGAAAAAGCCAACCAGTTCCGAACCCCATACCGAAGCCAACTAGCATCATATTGACCAATTTTGCGGGAGTCCATCTTAAACCCGCTTGTTCAATTAGCTTTTGCAGCCTTTCCCCTAGTTCAAAGCGATGAATGAATTTTGCCGAGACAGCCGTCTGATCTTGTTCCGGTTCCAGTAGGGAAGGACCCTGTTTCTTTGACTTTTCAGTCTTTTTGGATCCCCCGCCTAATCGGGCTTTGATTTTACCGAGATCGGAGTTCCGAAGGAAAGTATTAAGAAAATACCAAATCCCGAGGGCGGCGATCCAGACCCCAATTGCTATCAAAATAAAGGAGCTCATTTGTAATATTTCCCTTTTATTCGATTTCAAGGACTTCATCGAAAAGATCAGGTCGCAGCCGAATTCCGGCCGCCAACAGCTTTTCATAGAACTTTGGACGGATGCCGGTTGCCGCAAACCTACCGAGTACTTGCCCTTGTGGTCCTAAGCCTCTTTTTTCGAATACAAAAATGTCTTGCAGCGTCACGATCTCCCCTTCCATGCCGGTCACTTCTGTGATGCTGGTTACGCGACGTGTTCCGTCGCTCAATCGCGCCGCTTGGACAAAGAGGTGTACGGCGCTCGCCACCTGTTGGCGGATCGACTCCAATTTCATGCTCGCGTTCGCCAAGGAAACCATTACTTCAAGACGGGAGACTCCATCTCTTGGGGTGTTTGCGTGGATTGTGGTCAGAGAACCATCATGGCCAGTGTTCATGGCTTGAAGCATGTCGAGGGCTTCGGCCCCGCGGACTTCACCTACGACAATTCGGTCAGGTCTCATGCGTAAGCTGTTAATTAGCAGCTCTCTTTGACGAATTGCGCCATTCCCTTCAAGATTAGGCGGTCTTGTTTCCAGCCGAGCCACATGCGGTTGCTTTAGTTGAAGTTCTGCGGCATCTTCTATAGTTACGATTCGCTCTTTAGGGGAGATGAAGAACGACAGGGCATTGAGTAGTGTCGTTTTGCCGGCGCCTGTCCCGCCCAGAATAATGATATTCATGTGAGCCTTTACGGCGGCCTCGAGTAGTTCCATCATTCCTGGCGTCAGCGCCTTGCGAGTAACAAGGTCGGCAGGCATCAACTTGTCCTTTGAAAACCGGCGGATAGATACTAGAGGACCATCGAGAGCCAAAGGTGGAATAATTGCATTCACGCGCGACCCGTCAAGTAGACGCGCGTCAACCATTGGAGTCGATTCGTCGACCCTTCGTCCCACTTGAGACACGATCTTGTCGATGATCCGCAACAAATGTCCGTCGTCGCGGAATGTTACGCTGGTTAACTCGAGTATCCCCTTTCGCTCGACGTACACTTGTTTGCTGCCATTGACGAGAATATCGGAGATCGTCGGGTCCTTTAAAAGCGGTTCAAGCGGACCCAATCCAAAAACTTCGTCGATTACTTCGTCACATATTTGTTGCTTTTCTACCGAACTGAGCAGAGTCGGTTCAGTGTCGATCAAGGAAACCAGTGCTTGCCGGACTTCACCTCGGACGCGCTGATTGTCAATGGTGGCCAGCGCCTCGAGATTGATCTTGTCCAGGAGTTTTCTATGAAGCGTGAACTTCAATTCCTGATACTCGGGGCGCAGAGCCCCCTTCGGTTTTGTAGCAACCGCAGGAGCGTTTTTCAATAGCCGTTGTTCCCAGTTCAATTGCTGAGGTGTTTTCGATTCAATTCCCGAGATCATGAAGTGTTTGTGTTGCTCCTTTTTTTAAGAACGATCGATTCACTGCGACACAGCGACCTTTCCAGGGGTCGCCAATACACTTCCAGCCGGCTTCTGCACTGCATTTGCCAGGCTGATCAACTTGGTGCTTAAGGAATCAATTGCCTTTCCGAGTTCAGTATCTTTTCCAAGCGGTTCTCCCAGGGTAACGACCCGGTGAAGAGAAAAATAGTCGTTCGGGACGGTTGCGAAGAGGCGGGCATTGAACATCTTTTCCATGTCGCCTGGGCTAATCCCATCCCGCTTGTCGAGCCTGTTCACCACAACCTGATAACGGTTTTGGTCAAAACCTAACTGCTGTACCATTCCAATAGCCTTTCGCGTTAGATGGAGACTCGGCAGTTCGGAGGTGCTAACGAAGAGCGTCATATCTGCCTCTGGCATGCCTAGTAACGTGGTCTTGTCAAAAACAGAGGGCATGTCCAAAATGATCCAATCGTACCTACGCCGGGCAAACTCGAGTATGTCGTGCAATCTCGTTTGATCCAACTGAATGGAGGACGGCTCGTCGGGTGAGGGCATTACATCAATGCCTAGAGCACATTCCACTGCGGTATTCCAAATACTTGAGTCCATATTCGAATTCAGCTCGAGCAGGGTTACAATAGAACCGTGACTTTGGATCTTAAAGTAGAAGCCTGCGGTCCCTCCCATCAGATCGAGATCAATTAAAAGCACCTTTCCCTTACCCGAGCGGCGTAAAGAGAATGCCGTTTGGGCGGCCAATGTAGATGCTCCGGAACCTGGCTTGGGACTCGTGAAACCAATAACAAAGGCGAAGTCGGTATCAGTAAATGACAGTTCTGGAGAAATCAGCTTTTGAATTCGGCTATAACTCGACAGAATTGTATCTGGATCGAACGGCGCATACAAAAACTCCGCAGCACCTGCACGAAAGGATCGCAGGAGCGCGTCGGAATCGTTGCAAGTGTGGATTCCCACCACATGAATTTTCTCCGGGTTGGATTGAATTGCGGCGAGAGCATCGAGTGCCTGGTCCAAACCTGAACTCAGGTCGAGCAGGACAACATCAGGCTGAAGTTGTCTCAAGCGAAGCCCTAAAGCCTCGTCGGTCAAGAAACTTTTCTGTTCCGAGAGGATGTGAAAGGCGCCCACAGTGTTTTGAGCACGTACAAACGCCTGCGCCAACTCCCGATTGGGAGCGATAAGTAGCGCGGTTAACTGTGATGCTCGCGGCATGATGGATCGCTCTTCTGACTTATTGACTCAGGCTTCGTTAATGGTTTCTCTTGAAGAGTTTGCTCGCTAGCTTTTGCTTTTGGGGAGGAGCGTTCTCTGCTTGCCGTTCCGGTTGTTCACTCTTTTGGGTCGAGGCCTTTGGCGGTTCAAGCATCAAGAATTCTTTCGGAAAATTCAGTTCAGGCCGAGGGTCGTTTTTGCCGATAGGCATTGCAATCTCAGGTGTGACCAGGACAATCAGTTCGGTCTTATTACGATTTTCCTGACGTGTCTTGAAAATGTGTCCAAGCAGAGGGATGTTGGCCAGCCCTGGGATCTTTGAGATGGTCTCAGTGACGCGTTCATCGATTAGTCCACCAATAACGAAGCTTTGGCCTTCGCCCAATTCCAGCGTAGTTTCCACCCGTTTGGTTCCGATTGCAGGAATTGAAAAACCGTTGAACTGTACGCCATTGGCGATGTCTATGGTTGAAACTTCAGGCTTGATGTACATTTTAATATTATTGTTTTCGGTAATTTCCGGCTTGAACATCAACCGTACGCCGAATTCCTTGAATTGTATTGACACCGAGCCTGCATTGGATCCGCCTTGCAGTACTGGAACAGGAAACTCACCCCCTACGAGAAAAGTGGCCATCTGTCCGTTGTTGGTAACCAGATTCGGTTCCGCTAGAATTTGCAACAAACCTTTGGACTGAAAATTCTGCAAGAACACTCCAAGATTGAGGTCCGGACGAAATGCAAAAATGTTTCCCAAATCCGAGATACTAAACGGCGAGCCTTTAGTCAATGCTCCGAAGGTAGGAGCAGCCACATTGCCTGGCGCCGATCTGGCCGAAGTATTGCCGTTCATCGCTAAACTTGCGCCGAACGCGCTGCCGCTATTGCGATCAATTTCAGCAAACTTAACGTGCAGAATAATTTGCCTTTCTGGTTTAGGGATAGGCAGACGCATGTTGTTGATCACCGTTTTTCCCATTGGCGCCGCCATGGCGGCAATGCGATCCGCGACTACTTGCGAACTAACATTTCCGATGAGCGTTACAGTATCCTTGGAAGTTAGAATTTGGATGTTCTCATCAGGAAATGTACTCTTGAGTAGTTTCCGGAATGGTTCGGTGTTGTTCTCAACGACTATAGAGTAGAATTCTCGTTGCCCAGTTCGGGACCAAACGATAAGTGTGGAAGTTCCCGCAGCTTTTGCGTTCAACAAAACTTCTCTGGTAGACACGGCAACATAGTCCGCCACTTCCGGCGCGCTTGTTGAGATTCTGCCGATGTCTTCGGGATAGTCGATCACAACGCTCTTGCCAACTGTTAGTTTGAGTTCTTGCATCGACTGAGCCAAGCTAGTACTGGCCAACAGTCCGAGCATTGAGGTTAACCATAAGAGTGAGGCTCCTAGACATAACCCCGAGTTTGTAATAATTGCTTTTAGCTTCCACATGAAAAGATCTCCAAAATCCCTTAATCCAGCAAACTCAACGGCTTAGCATGCAATCAGTTTTGTCTCGGCGCTACTGTGCCGATCGTTTTCACATTGCCGCGGAATTCGATAATTTCTGTAGGCGGCGGTGGCGGTGGAGGTGCCGCGGCGACAGGAACCGGCACAGCATCGACCACTGATTTGCGAACAATTGGCTTCGGTCGAACCGGTGGACCCTCATCGCCATTGGTCGCCGCAGCCTTTGGCTTAGTGGACTTCACGTAGCTGCCATACAGTTGACTCAGTTCTCTTCCGCCCGTTTTGGCAACATCTGTATCCGTTCCGTTACGTAAGACCAATTGGATGCGTGATTCGTTTCCAGCCAATGTCAATGTTTCCGCCTGTTCGGGCGTACAAAGCAAAGTTACGGTGTTCGCATTGATGGTTTGGCCCCTGGAGTCCGCTTGGATTGCTTGTCCCGCCGAAAGTACCTGCATGTTCTGCAATACGGTAGTGGTAACCATGCCTTCCCCGCCCGGTGGGCGGCCTGTGAGCAGCACGTCAACCTTCATCCCCGGCATTACAAAGCCAGCCACACCAACTACTTCGTTGACGCGAATGGTCACACCACGCATGCCAACAGGTATCAGTGAGGGCAATCCCAAATTCCCTCTTTGCGCCAATCTGCCTTCGAGGATAGGTTCATCCTGAAGTATGTTGCTTGTAACGGGTCGGCTTACAACATCCTCAACTTTCGAGAAAGCCCCTTTGGGAAAAGACTCAGTGTTAACCTTCACAAGCTTTACATCGTCTGGCTTAACGATGACGCCGATTGATATAGGCTTCAGCGCAACCACCAAGTCCTTCAAGTCCGATTTGACCTGAGCAGGTTGCGAAGGGCTTGCTTTTCCCAACATCTGGTAAAAGATACCCGATACTACAAGAGCGAAAACCAAACTAACGCCCAGAACCGTCAAAAATCTGCGATCCATTTTCTAGGTCTCCCTCATTTTCTGGAAATGCTTAGGCTTTCCAGGGTTTGCTAATCCAACAATCAGGACAGAGTCGTTAATTAACTCAACTAGACTGTCCCTTTCAATTTCAGAAATTGCCCAACAACGACAACCACACCCCTAACGTGATGGCTGGTGCATAGGGGATGTGTGCACGCTTTTCAGCCAGTGTTTCATCGTGAACCTTCGGCTTTCGAACCAGCCGTGCCAAACCTCTAAACACCAGAACCGCCAGCGCCATTACACCGCCAATGAATGCCGTCAAAAGCGCGGCTTCAAGGAGAACTCCTGGCCTGCCGAGCACCGCTCCAAAACCCGCCATCAGTTTCACATCGCCTCCGCCCATCCCACCAAGCAGGTAAAATGTTAGAAAGACACAAAAACCTGCAAGCGCACTCAAAAAAACTGAGACTAAACCGTGGGTCCCACGTTCATACAAGTGAAGACCGAATCCGCCAACAAGTGCGGCCAAGGAAGTCCAATTGGAAATCTCTCGACGCCACAGGTCCTCGGCGACCGCCGCGATTCCAATCCCCACCGCAAGTATGATTTGACCTTCCATCGAAATAGCTCAGTCCAGTTTGCTTACCCAATCACCCAGACCTGGTACACTACCTGTCATCAACAAAAGAGGCGCCAGGTAACCGCCTTGTTCTGCAAAGTCCTCGAGCCGTTTGCCGGAGGTCAGAGTCCAAGTTGCAGATTCCTCCGCAGAACTAGGAGCCTTTTCTTTCGGAGAAATGTTCGATTTCGCCGCCTTCATGATTTATGGTCTCCTCTACTTACTTCGACTCTATCGGTGTTTTTCATTAGGTCGACTGGAACTTTTTTCTCTCTGTCAGTACTAACGTTTGCCGATGGGCGCCCATCGTTGACGGAACGTTTCTGGAACAAGATAACGTTACCGCTGTCTTCAACGATTCTCCAGGTCGGATCCAGTTTTAGAATGCTTGCCAGGGGCCAACTTGGTGGTATCATTGCGGCCGTAAATCGATGCTTCTTCAGAAGGTTTTCCCATTCGTAGGAAGGTTGTAACAGGCCCATAAACTCCTTGCCCAATTGCGGCCCATAAAAGTCACTTCGCCCGTCGAAAAATACGCGTACGTCAGGATACAGACGGTAAATCATGTAATCTCCCCATTCATCTGGAGCTAGTACTCTAGATTGTTGGAGTAGTTTTGCGTGCTTGGTGACCATCGCTACCGGAAACTTCTCAGTTGGAAAGTCTTGCGGCCACTTTTGAGGGTCGTTCCAAATCACAAACCCAAGAATGACCGCCATGATCCAAACCCCACCGCTTTGGCAGGCAGGCGTCAAATCCTCCGACATCCTCTCCAAGATACGGGGAGTGGATAACTTCGGCCTACCCACGCAAAAAGATTTCAGCCACAAACTGAGTTCTCCGGCAATGATCGGCGATGCGACAAGGACAAACACAGAAATGTGTCGGACCGATTGTAGTGCGTTGTGTGCCCAGAAGAGAATCAGTAGCGCTTCAACGAATTTCTTGCGAGAGATCAGAAAGCTTGATAAACCAATGCCAACAAACATCAACCCTTCAAACTGAATCACGCTTTCATTTCGAAAACTCGGGGACTGGAATTCTTCCACTGCAGTCTTGATCCAATCCGAACGCAAATACTCCACCATGTGCCTGTGTAGTGCGATTCCGTATGGGTTTATCACGCTCAAACACAAACAGATCGCCGTGAGTGCTCCGTACCTCCTTGCCGCTTTCCAATTTTGGCCAAGCGCCGATCCAATAGAAACGATTCCTAGACAAGCTATTAGTGAGAAAAAGCCGCCGTGGAGGTTGGTCCACAAAACTGCTAACGGCGCAAGTATCCAAATCCACGGAGTCTCCCGTTTTCTATCAATGTCTATGAGCCACAAACTCATTGCAAGGAATAAGAACGTAATTACGTGTGGGCGAGCCAGGTAATGATTTGAAGCAGCTCCGGTGGCGACCAAAGAAACCGCCATCGCCACAAGCGGCGTGGCTCCCCGCCATACCATATGGCGGAATACAACAGTAAAGGCAAGAGTGATCACAACGGCGCTGAAGAGTACGACGGCCTTCAACCCACCCAGAGAATTAAGGCACGAGAATAGCACTTCGGAAAGCCATTCCCAGGCAAACCAGTGTTCACCTGGCTTTGAAAACGAGAAGAAGTCCTGATGGATGAACTGCCTGTTCTTCAACATATAATCCCCGGCCCGAATGTGCCAACCAGTGTCGCCATCCCCAAGCAGGCTATCCCAACCTGCCGGTCCAAGGGCGAATAGCCAAGTAATGATGGCAATGAAAAAGAAGTCCAAGAAAGTGGGCTTCCACAGAGGCCATCTAGATGATTTGGACCTGCCTGCTGTATTTGAAAAATCGGGAATAATAGGATGAGTTGTATCTGCCATCGGCTGGATTTCCAAAGCGCGTTTTCGCACTTTGCTCCTATCCAAACTTCGGCGGATTCGGTCAGAAACCTTAGCCTACGGGGCTTCTATTCACGTCTTGTGATGTCAAGGGAGCTGAAACGATCGGTTCATCCCCACCAAGAAGCTGCCGGCCTTGCACGGCAAGCTCAAAGCGGTCTTTAACCCCCGCTTTCTCAAAGATATGCATTAGGTGAACCTTTACAGTTCCCGGAGTGATGTACAGTTCCTCGGCGATTTCCTTATTCTTCATTCCGCGGCAAACTAAACCCACGATGTCCCGCTCACGTGGAGTAAATCTCGGAGCTGCCTTGCGATTGAGAATATTGTTTACCTGTTGAGAGATGGAATTTTCAAGCCAGATATTCCCCTCTCCCACACTTTTGAGGCATTCAAGCAATTGGTAGATAGGGAAAGTCTTCTTGACGACGCCCTTCACCCCCAATTGTAGGGACCGGAAGGACTCGACCTCCGCCAGATCATTTACCCACAGAACGGCCCGGCAGGATGGGCACAGAAATCGCAACTCTCCCACAAACTGCAGCGTTGTCTTGAATCCAGCGGCTGTATCGAGAAGGACTACATCCGGCTTGATTTGCACGATCCTTGCACTGGCTGACGCCAAATCTGACGCCGAGCCCACAAGCTCGAATCCTGGTTCATTGGACAGCACCTTGTTCAGGCCTTCCAGCACAATGGGTTGCGCTTCGCAAGCGAATATGGAAATCCTCTGCATGTTGCTTTCCTGTTCTATCGGCGGAACCGTGAAACTAAATTAGGGAGTTTCGCAAGGGTCACGAGCAATGGGCGTTTTTCTTAGGCTAATGGCGGATTCCGGAGATGGAAATCAGTCCCATCCTCTAAGGCCGCTCCTAGCTTTAGAATCGTTGATTCTCCAAACGGCCTACCGAGAAGTTGTAAACCGATAGGCATACCTTCTGAATCCCAACCACAAGGCATCGAAAGGGCTGGAAATCCTACAACATTGATTCCTCTGACAAATCTGGTCGCTGCAAGCCTTGTATCCTCTTCTTGTCCATCAATCATGACCGTGGCTTGACCAATCTTCGGAGCCCCCATGGGGACAGTTGGAGTTAGCAGAGCGTCGATGGAGTCGAACACCTTCAGAAACTGTCTCCGGTAGATACTGCGTAGTCTTAGCGCATTGATGTAGTCGGTGGCCGGGAGCAACAAACCTTGATCGAACAGAGCTCTTACGTCCGCTCCGAATTCATCGCGGTGAGCTGCATGTGGCTGCATCAACGCCGCAGCCTCCGAGAGCAAGATGACTCTGCCGATCACATTGATAGCCGCCATATCGGGGATGGGAATTACTTCAGCCTGAGCTCCCATGCCAGCGGCTAATTGCACCATGGCTCGCAGGCGCGCCATCACCTCGGGGGCTACGCGATCAGTGAAGAAGCTGTCCGGAACGCCAATTCTGAACCCCTTCAATGAGATTTCACTCGGAGGTAAATAGGACTCGGATGGCCGACTAACCGAGGACTCATCGCGGCCGTCATGTCCGGCCAGCAATTGAAGTGTTAGTGCCGCATCCCTGACGCTGCGATTCAATGGACCCATATGATCTAGGCTGGAACCCAGGGGTAGTGCTCCATACCGGCTGACTAGCCCAAATGTTGGTTTCAGACCCACCGTTCCGCAAAATGAAGCCGGAATACGAATCGAACCGCCGGTGTCGCTTCCCATCGACATGAAGCACATCTCGGCAGCTACGGCCGCACCTGATCCACCCGAAGACCCTCCGGGAATACATTCGGTGTTCCAGGGATTGCGGACTGGCCCGAAGTGCGGATTGTTTGAAGTTACTCCGTAGGCCAATTCATGCATGCCTGTTTTTCCAACCAAGACCGCGCCGCCGGCGTTGAGGCGTTCCGCCACGGCACAATCGTAATCGGGCACCATGTTCTTATATAAGAGCGACCCGCCCGTCGTTAAGATCCCTCTGGTTCGGAACAGGTCCTTCAGAGAAATGGGGATACCGTGCAGGGGTCCTCGATCTCGGCCGGCGGCCAACTCCTTATCGGCAGTGTTTGCCTGCGTCAAAGCGTGCTCACCTGTGACCGTGATGAAGGCGTTCAGCTTCGGTTCCAGCCGCTCTATGTTATTCAAGCACCGCTTGGTCAATTCAACTGAGGAGACTTTCCTCGCGCGAAGAGCTTTGGCCGCCTCTTGTATCGTTCTCATTTCCCATCCTCGGTCATCCGAAAGATGAGGGAAGATTCTTCCTCCATTGTGAGGTACTCAACTAATGGCCGGAAACTCAATTCCAGGCTGTTTAACGAAGGAATTATTTTGTCCAGATCGCTCTCGGGAATGGGGAGGTTCCAAGCTTTTGAAGTTAACTTCCAATCTTTCATAGAGACTGTAATTATAGCTGTTCGAATCCTGATCTTAAATCTGATATAGCATCAGGTAGATAATTACGCCTGTAACATTGACGTAAAGCCAGATGGGGAGTGTCCAGCGGGCGATGGCGCGATGTTGGGGAATTCGCTCTTTCAGCGCCCGGAACAACGTGACGCTTGCGAGGAATGGAACCATGGCCGCGAGGATCGTGTGCGAAATCAATATAGTGAAATAAACATAGCGAATCGCCCCAGTGCCTTGAAACTTCACTGAACCCACGCGCAAGTGATAGACCACGTAGCTAATCAGAAACAGGACTGACGCCCCAAAGGCCATAAGCATGAAGCGGCGGTGGGTTTCGATCTCCCTGCGGCGTATCGCCGAGAATCCTAGCACCAAGAGCACTGCCGATAGCGCGTTCAAAATTGCGTTCAATCCGGCCATCTACTGTTTCTCCCTTAAAGCTCTACTCAAGTCACGTTTCAACTGGGTGATTCCATCTTCTTCCGAAGTGCCATAGAAGCCCCGAATATGCATCCTGCGATCCACCAGCACAAAGCGTGAACTGTGGTCGAGCGATCCATCAACGTCCCCGAGTTTGAACCCTTTCCGATTCAACATCTGTAAGGTGTCTTGTGGGCCGGTCAGAAAAGTCCACCGAGTGGGATCAGCCTTGAATCGCTTCGCATAAGCGGCGAACGCCGCGGGCGTGTCTCGTGCCGGATCGACAGTGAACGACACCATTCTGAAGTCACCGAACGCATCATATTGTAGCTTCGCCATGATTGCGCTCATTCGTGGGCATGGGCCGGGGCATGTGGTGTAGATGAAGTCGGCAATCCAAACTTTGCCCGTCAATTGTTTGCTGCCGAACGGCTGACCTTGCTCATTGACTAATTCAAAATCGGGCAGAAGGCCAAAGTCGTCGAGGGCCGGCTCTTTGCCGCACGATGCAAGGCCGATTGCGAGTAGGGCGATTAGCCAGCGGTTCGTTTGCTTGGGCGGGAAACAATCCATGCGGATAAGATCACTAGTAAGATGCCGAATCCTGCGGTTACGGCTACACAAGTTGCGATGGGGGCATAGCGGTCGGCCTTGGGATCGAGGAGCTGCCATACGGCCGAATACGCATATGTCATCGGATTGATACTCATCAGGGCCTTCATCCACGGAACAGCCTTCGACGGAGAGAACAGCACTCCGGAGAGCATCCACATTGGGAATAAGACCAAGTTCATCATTGCGTGGTAACCGGCTGAGGAGTTCATTCCCCAAGCAATTATGAATCCAAGAGCGGTGAAAGAAAACGCAATCAACCAAAGCATGCCAGCGACCTCAAGCAGGTTGCCGGTTTGATACTTTGCCACGGCGGTGAATGCAAGCAAAATGAGAGATTGAACCCAGGCCATCGTGGCGCCGCCGAGCAGCTTTCCAACCACCAAAGTAAGGCGTGGAGCAGGGGAGACGAGCATCGATAAAAGGAAGCCTTCGTTGCGGTCTTCGATGATCGACATTGTCGAAAAAATCGCGGCGAACAACACCGTCATGGTCAAAGCGCCGGGGAAGAAAACGCTCAGGTCGCCAAACCCAGATCCAATGACAAACCAAAAGAAAATTGGTGAGGCGGCATAGGCGGCGACTCTTGCTTTCTCCCGCCAGAAACGGATCAAGTCGCGCCGGCAAAGCGTCCATGTCGGAAGTAGAAAACTCATAATCGAGCCCCCGTTTCTTTCATGAATACGTCTTCCAGGGTCGGTTTGTGATACGAAATTCCTTGAACGGCAGTTTGAAAAGCAGCCGCAGCTTCAACGACGAATTTTGGTCCGTCAGGCACGATAGTGCGGACGTAATTATCAAACACCGTACACTTTTGTTTATCGAAATGAAGAAAAATACCTTGGCGCAGAGATTCGGGGTCGGCGCTTTCGAGTAGGACCACATCGCCAGGAATGCTGGCTTTCAGTTCTCGCGGAGTGCCCTGCAGCACCGAGACGCCCATGTGCATCAACATCAGGCGTGAAGCACGCTCGGCTTCCTCAAGCAGATGCGTGGTGACCACAACCGTTACTCCGGTTTGACGGCGCAACTCGTCGACATACTTCCATAACTCCATCCGCGCAACTGGATCGAGGCCCGTTGTTGGTTCGTCCATCAAAAGCACTTGAGGTTCGTGCAGTAGCGCCTTGGCGATCTCAACCCTTCGTTTCATCCCGCCCGAAAGTGTCTTCAAAATGGAATCCCGCCGATCAGAGATTTGCAATCGTTCCAACAAATCGGAGATGCGAGACTTCAACTTGGCCCCACTCATGCCGAACAAGTGGCCTTGGCTGGTAAGGTTTTCGGCAACCGTCAGGTATTTGTCCAGGCTTTGGGTTTGGAAAACCACCCCGATCCTCTTGCGTACTTCTTGTGCCTGTGTGACCACGTTCAAACCCGCTATATTCGCTGTGCCTGCCTGGGGTGTCTCAATCGTAGCAAGCACACGAAACATCGTGGATTTGCCCGAACCGTTCGGTCCGAGGATCCCGAACAACTCACCGGCAGCTACTTCAAAGGAGACGTCCTCGAGTGCTCGTTGTTCCCCGTAATTCAGTTTGAGATGGTTAGCGGCTACGATCACAGGCTGGTCCGGTCAAGAACCATTAGACAATAAAGCAGAGGGAGGTACATAACGGATGCCTTCAACACTCCCCGAGCCTTCAGCACAGAGCGGTCTGAGAATACTTGCCAAGTGGCATTTAGAAACGCCATTCCAAGCATCAACGCGCCGATTAGGTAGAACTTTCCAGACATTGCGTAGAAGGCTGGGAGCAGGCTGACGGGGATCAGTGCTATGGCAAATGCCACCATGTGCCGGGACGTGGAATTGCCATCTGGCTCCACTACGGGAAGCATCTGAATTCCGGCCCGTCCGTAGTCTTCCCGATACATCCAAGCAATTGCGTAAAAATGAGGAAACTGCCACAAGAAAAGAATTGCGAAAAGGATCCAGGCTTCGGGCGTCAAATCTCCCTTCGCCGCGGCGAAACCAATCATGGGCGGCATGGCTCCAGGAACTGCTCCTACCGTGGTAGACCACCACGTCTTTTGTTTCATAGGAGTGTAAACGAAAAGGTAGCTGACTAAAGTGAATGCCCCGAGTATTCCCGTTAACAAATTGCAGCCCCAGCAAAGCTCCGCGAAGCCTGCCAAAGCGATTCCGATACCGAACCAAAGCGCTTTGTCCGCCGGAACACGGCCCGATGGAATGGGCCGCTTGTTCGTGCGCAGCATCTTGGCATCAGCATCGTGCTCGTACCATTGATTCAAGGCTGCCGTGCCCGAGGCGATCAGCCCGGTGCCTAAAATTGTGTGGAACAGCAGCCACAAATTAAACGAGCCATCCCAGCCAAAGAAGTAGCCGATACCGGTGCTCATCAAAATGAGCCAAGTGATACGGGGCTTTGTGAGCTCCAAATAGTTATTCATCATGAAGATGCCACTGCCAACTTTTGCCCCGTCATTGCTGACGAAGGCGTTACGTTTCTACGAATCTGAATTGCCAAAATAACGCTTGTGGCCAACGTCAATCCACCGACGGCAACGTGAATTACAGTAAACCAAATCGTGGACGTCGGTGGCGTCAGGCTACCGATTGCCGCCATCCGGCTGACATAGGCTGCGATTCCCAAGAACATTTGAAAGGTTGTCACAGTCAAAAGAGCAAGCGCCGAACGATACAGCGCCTTGTGTTCAGAAAACTGCGTCATGACCGCGCTTGCGGCATACATCAGGAAGCCCCCAATCAACACTGCTCCCCCAATGTGTGGCAGGACGTTAATCACATGGTGTCTGAACCCGGCGCCCAGTGCTATTTGTACTAACACTAAGAAAGGTGTCAGCCAAGCCATTGATCCAAACGAAGGTGTGCCGCTATCGGCGACCATCACAGCGCCTTCGCGCCAGCTTGGAGAAGTAAATAAGGCAATCGAAAAAGTTAGGGACAAGAACAACTGCGCCAAGCACGCGTGCGAGATGCTCACCGGTTTCGGCAATAAATAAAGCACCGTAAGGCCGCCTAATAATCCCTGAACGCAGACTACCCCAAGCGCTGTCCAACCGAGTTTTCGCATCCAGGCGCGCTCGTCAACCCGTTGAATCCAAATAGCCAAAATGATAACCAGGAGACCTACTGTCTTAGCGATAAGACGGTGACCTGTTTCGAACAAAACTCCGCCTTTCATCTCCGGCAAAATCTGCCCGTAGGAAAGTGGCCAATCGGGTACCGAAAGGGATGATTCGGTGCTGGTTACAGAAGCGCCCGCTAACACCAAAAATAAGGTGCAGCAAGCGACGAACAGAGCAAACTTGTGCAGTCCCAGATTTTTCATAAATATGTCCTCAAGAGAACACAGGCGCGCCAAATTTCTATTCTAGCGCGAAAAGTTCTTGTCAGGCGAGAAAGTTTCTAATTTTTCCCTATCAACTCTTGAAGTTGAAATCGACTGATTTCGATTCATTCGCCCCAACTCTAACCTTCACTTCTTGGATGCCGAACCGCTCATGCCAGGCTTCTAATGTGTATTCGCCGGCGGGAAGGCCTTTGATGGTGAAGGACCCATCTTCGCCGGAGACTGCGAAGAACGGATGCGAGGAGACTCCTACGAAAACCCGCATCCAGGGGTGCACATTACACTTTATCGGCACCATAAATTCTTCCTTCGTAAATTGTTTCACCTTTTTTTCGCCCTGCGGCGGCTGGGATTCGTTCCACTCTCGATTCAGTTTCGGGAAAGGGTGGATGTTATGGTTGATCGAGTCATTATTATTGATTTCTACATTTTGATTTGTCATCACACCGATTACGTGAGGCGAATACATACAGCCCTTCTGATCTATTGCGACTGACGTAGCAGGAGTTGGCCAGTTCTGGGCGGGGAGACCTTCCTTGACCCGAACAAAAACGTCCTTCATTCCGCCCGCATCATTTATCACAACATCCTCGGCGTAAACTGGACCGGGGTGCTGCTTGAGGCACTGGGGCACGGCATCCATCTGGCCCCGAATATCCTTGGGTTTGGGCTTCTCCCCGGTGAAAGTAATCTTGCCAGTAATCGTCGCTCCGCCGCCGACGATGGCAGCCGCGGCCGGAGCCTCCGTTTTCTTCTCTTCGGTCTTCGTCCCTGCGCACGAGAGCGAGAGTAAAATAGTACACACCGGCGCCAAAACAGTCAGTCTTTTCATAGTCCTCCCCTTCAATATAGCCAATACAGTTGATACGATATCGGATGAAGATGCGCCAACTCGTACTTTTTGTCCTCGGTTTGCCAACCCTCACGGCGCAAGCGGTCAACGCGCCTTGGTTCGTTAAGAATCTCTATCCTGCATTTGAAAAGGCCAACTGCCGCACATGCCATGTGCTCGATGGCGTTGCCGGACCGACTAAGCTGGTTTTTCCCGAACTCGATGCCAACGAGGTGGAAAAGGAAATATTCGGTCTTCAATTACAGCGCTGGGTCAATGCGAAATCGCCTAGGCAAAGCCTCTTGTGGAACAAGCCGACTAACCGTCTGAAGCATTCTGGTGGCATGCGCATTGCACCGAACAGCCCGGAAGAGAAGTCACTAAAAGTCTGGATCGACTACCTTGCTGGACTTTCCCCCCAAGAGCTTCTTGCACTCACACCGGTTGCGCCCAAGCGCGTCGTTTCCGCGACTGAGACTTTGCGCCGACTCACTCACAGCCAATACAACAACACAGTTCGCGACCTCCTGGGCGATGCATCTAACCCGGCCTCTCAATTTCCGCCGGAGGATTTCATCAACGGTTTCAAGAACCAGATTCAAGGGCAAAGCCTTTCTCCGTTGCTTGCCGAAAGCTACGCGGCATCCGCTGAAAAACTGGCAGCTTCGGCCGTCCGCCGCCAAGCCCAGGAATTGGTTTTCTGTCAACCGTCGGGGCCAGCCGATGCAACCTGCCGGGAAACATTCATCCGGAAATTCGGTCGCCGTACTTTCCGGCGCCCGCTCGAGCCCGACGAGCAATCCCGCTACAGCCGCCTATTCGCGGCCGAAGCCAAACGTGGCGCCAGCTTCTGGTCAGGCATCGAAGCCGCTGTTGAGGCGATGCTCCAATCTCCGCACTTCCTCTTCCGTCTTGAGCGTACGAGCAATCCAAAATGGAAGCCCTACGCGCGTGCGGCGCGACTATCCTATTTCTTCTGGGACACAATGCCCGACCCTCAACTCCTTGATGCCGCAGGCAAGGGTGAACTGAATGATGCCGCCGGCATGGAGCGGCACGCTCGCAAGATTTTGGCTTCTGAACGGTCCCAAACCGGGCTCGACGAATTCATCTCTCAATGGTTCCGATTTGATCGTGTTACAAGCCAACTGAAGGACCGCCGGATCTTCCCTCTATTCACCCGCGAATTGGCGCTTGCCATGAACGAAGAAACACGGCGCTTCCTCCAATACCTAATTTCAAGTGACGCCGATTTCATGGAATTTGTTTCTGCCCCTTACAGCTTCCTCAATGCTGATCTTGCTTCGCTCTATCAGATTCCACCGCCTTCGGAACCATTCACCAAAGTGCAATTCCCGGCGACAGCGATTCGTTCGGGGATCCTTACCCATGCCAGCGTATTAGTTCAAACTTCAAAGCCAGTAGAGACATCACCCACAGCCCGTGGCCTGTTCATCCGGGAACAACTGCTTTGCCAGCATGTTCCTCAACCGCCACCTGGCGTCAATACCAATCTTCCTGAGGTTAAGGAAAGTCACCCGATGACCAACCGTCAGCGACTGGCCGAGCACCTTACGAACGAAAGCTGCGCCAGTTGTCACAAGCTGATCGACCCTATCGGATTCGGCCTTGAACAGTACGATGCAGCCGGTCGTTTTCAGGAGAAGTTCATCGCCCACGTGGCCCAGGGGAGGGCAGACGACAAAGCCAAGCGCGACATTGAACTCCCCATCGACATCTCCGGATCGGTCGCGGGACTGCGCAATGCTGATTTCCAAAATCCACGAGAATTGGGAAGGATTTTATATGAAAGCGACGCCTGCCGATCCTGTGTGGCTAAGCAAGTCTTTCGCTATTGTCTAGGTCGCGCCGAGACGCGTGGGGACCAACCAGTACTTGATCAGGCGCTGGCCGCCTTTACCCGCTCGCAATTCAAATTCAAAGAGCTTATGATTGCTATAGTCGTCCGAAGCGAATTCGCCCAGTAAGGTTTTAAAAATATGAGCAACGTTTCTATCAAGCCAACCAGCATCTCCCGCCGCCGATTTTTGTCTGGAGCCACAATCGCGGGTTCCGCCATTCGGGTTGGCCTTCCGCCTCTGGCTGCCATGTTCACCGGGAACGGTACGGCCTGGGCAGCCACGTCGGCGCCGATCGAAACCCGTTTCGTGTTCTGGTTCAATGGTAACGGCATCGTTGAAAAATATTGGATCCCCACTGAGACCGGTCGCAACTTTACGCTCAGCCCTTGCCTCGCTCCACTTGAATCCTTCAAAGAAGATATGCACGTTGTGACTGGGCTTGACAACCCGGCTGCGCGCATGCCGGGTCCGGGCAACGATCATCATCGCTCGATGTCGGCGCTGGTCTCTGGTACGCAATTTACAGGACGCGGCGCAGGTGGCCCATCCATCGATCAAGCTATTGCTCAGAAGCTCGGTGGCGCTTCGAGGTTCCGCTCGCTCCAAATCGGGGTTAGCCAGGAATCGTTCGGCGAAAGTATTCAGCGCAATATGAGTTGGGCTGGTTATGATCGTCCGCTTCCCCCGGAGATGTTGCCGCATAAATTGTTCGATCGTCTCTTCGGCGCGCGCGAAGAAGGTTGGGTGAAGCGGAAGCACAGCATCCTCGACACGGTGCGGGAGGACTTGGCTGGATTGCGGAAGAACCTTGGCAAAGAAGATACAGGCAAGGTGGACGAGCATCTGCAATCGATCCGGGACGTAGAGCGCGCCATTGAAGGACTTCCCGCCAACTATCGTAAAGTTGACGCGCCGGAATACGACGGTGACATGAAGGATTGGCCACGCATCGCCCGTTTGCAATCGGACCTGCTGGCCCATGCTTTCGCTTCGCGGCAGACGCGCGTGGCTAGTTACATGTTGACGAAGTGTCAGGGCCTGTCGCGCTTTCCGTGGCTTGGATACACGCATGGGCGGCATCATGACTATACGCATGGCGATCTTCCGTCCAATACGCCGGAGAAGCTGGCCGGGAACCGGACTATGCGGGATATATGCCGGTGGCATGCTGAAGAGTTTGCGTATCTTTGCAACAAACTGAGGTCAATTCCTGAAGGCGAACGAACTGTGTTTGACAACACGTGTCTACTTTATGTGCATGAGCATGCCGAAGCTAATGACCATAAGAACAATGGCATGGCGGCGATTGTGGCGGGGCATGCGAATCCGAAGTTGGTGACGGGAGTTCACTCTAAGATGACCGGGACTGTCGCGGATCTTTATTTGACGGTTGCGGATGAGGTCATGCTGGCGGGTGTTGGAACTTTCCCTACGTCTTCGCAGAAGTTAAGCGGCCTTATGGGTTAGTGGCAACACTGTTCGCTTTGGTTACTAGCGTAATTAGCGCTACTTTCCAAACCTGCCTTTCGACCAGCCTCCATGGAAATCGGGGGATTGTTCGGAGCACCAGCAGCGGATTAGGTTCGAAATAATCCCCGGATTTTCATCGGGGGGCTAGTAGATGGCTTCTTTAGTGAATAGTGCCCTCCTGGTCTTATAGCGGGCCAGTCCGCACGCCAGTGCAGATGGGCGATAAGCGCGGGGCCAATCACGAAGCCTATCTTTGGCAATATGGAAAACCGGGTGGGGAAACGGTGTTCGATTTTTGCTTGGGCCGGGGACGCGAAGGCCCGAAGAAGTTCTTGGAACAATGGGAAGGAATCCTGCAAACCGACGGGTTTCAGGCTTATAACGGCGTGGGTGGGCCGAAGCTGGTGTATGCGGGGTGCTGGGCTCACTATCCCGAGTCGAGCATTATCCAGAACGATGTCTCGAGAGGCGCATTTTTCGGGGTAAAATCGCACTTTGCTGAGTGAGAACTCCAGATAATGAATTAGAGGGAGTCGAGGAATGCGAGCAGGCTGGGTGATGGACGCCATTTGCGCGGCCCAGTGGGCGCAAGTGCCGCACGCTTCCAGAACGCCTCAAGGACGTCCCGCTTCATTTCTAGATTGGCGGTAACATAGCGGCTCGTCGTAGCGACCGAAGCGTGACCTAGGTAGTCGCGAATGACCGAGATATCGACGCCTGCCTGGAGTAGTGCTACCGCGCAGCTGTGACGTAGGATATGCGGCGTCACACGCCGTTTTCGCGGGGCAGGTACCTGCTCAGCGGCGGCCCGCACGTACTTGCCCAGCAAATATGCGACACCGTCATTCCGAAATAGAACGTCCTCATTCTCGCTGACGCCAATGATCTTTCGCAGCGCCACTGCGGTTTCGGGCCAAAGAGGGCAGACCCTTTCTTTGCGGCCCTTTCCGCGCAACCGCACTTGCCGGGGTCGATCCAATCGCAGGTCACCGGCGCGCAGTCCCAAGGCTTCACTTACCCGCGCCCCGGTATTGTAGAGGAATAGTAGCAAGGTATGATCATGATCGCCACAGCGAGACTGGCGATCGACGGCGGAGATCACCGCGCGGGCTTCCTCGGGTTCCAGATATCCAACCGTTCGCCGCGCAGCCTTCTTGGTGCGGATCGCAAGAATGCGGCCATACTGGCCGGCGCGTGTGACATCACTGCCGAGGAGGTGCTGGACAAAAACTACGAATGGCCGCCAATCGGCAGTTTCTTGTTGCTGGGGTATTCCCACGTTTTGACTCGATATGGCTTAAGAATGCGAGCACGTCATCGGAATGTACATCGTCAAGGTCCAACCCCGCGAGTCCCTTCTTCTTCAGGTCGGCCAGAAACAGGAAGAACATTTTCAGGGTGTCTCGATAAGCGCGCACCGTGTGGGCGCTTGCTCCGCAAAGGTTTTGCTGATGGTTCTGAAAGAAGCTCTCTGTCAACGTCAGCAGTGACTCCGGTTTGGAACGGCTCATGTTTCGGTCGACCTCATTGTGCGGTATGGTCTTTCGGTAACGCAGGCGCAGGCGTTGCCCTGCCAGGTCGAGGAGTTCGGGAGTGGCGTTCAGATAAGATTCGGTTCCGATTATGTCGATATGGCCCATATAGGCGGAAAGCCATGGCAGTCGCGAATGAAGATCCACTCCCTGGCGATACCATCGGCTCAGCCGATGGACAGCGAAAGCGTGGCGCTTATGCCGAGTTCCGGATTATGCCGAGTAGCATTGGCGATTGCCGCATTTAAGCCTGTTTCAGAGAACCAAGCTCGGCATAGTCCGGCTGGGCTGGGGCGTTGGATCCTGGGCGAATGGAAACACCATTCGACTACTTCTTTACGGACCGCACCAAGCAAGCCATGTGGATTGATCGATTGATCGAGGTTGATCGATCCATCGAAGCTTCATTGGGGGCTGCCCACTTGCTTGTTGAAACCAAACTGGAAACTGGTTTCCGCCAGTAACCTTAATTCGTCACGGGAAAAGCCCAACTGTTCGGCCCTTTCATATTCTTCACTGAGCGTAGTTCCAAACATCGCAGGGTCATCGGTGTTTAAGATTACACTAACCCCGGCATCGGCGATACGCCGTAGCGGGTGGCAGAGAAGATGTTCCACAGCGCCAGTGGCGACGTTGCTTGAGATACACACTTCGAGTGGGATTCCGTCCTGCCGAAGCCGCCTAAGTAACGCTGGATCTTCCACTGCGCGAATTCCGTGGCCGATACGGTCGGCCCCAACTTCCAGGGCGTCCCAAACCGACTGCGCGTTGCTGGTTTCCCCGGCGTGTGGAGCCAGGCGAAGGCCCGCGCGCTGGGCTAATTGGAACGCGGGAACGAATGTTAAGGCAGAACCCCGAGCTTCGTCTCCACCGCATCCGAACCCGACCACGCCGTCACGGGCGCGTTCCGCAGCTAGCTCGGCAACCCTCATGGCATGATCCAAGTCGAAATGCCGGATGAAGTCGAAGATCCAAAAGCAGGGGATTGCAGACTTTCGGGCCTCTTTATTCACTGCATCAAAGATCGCGGCTACGTTTTGCTGCTTCCACAGAATAACGCCCACGGAAAGAGTCAGTTCAACGTATTCGACGTTTTCGGTTTGCAGTTGACCGAGCAGGCGGCGAGTAGCCAACGCATAGTGGTCAGGCGTTTCAAGCAGAACAGACACCCATTTATAGCTTTCTAGAAATGCCGAAAACCCCTTCTCCGCATATTTCGCGGCGACTTCTTCCTTGCTAATATTGGGGTGCATTTCATGAATGGTAGAGGCTTCAAGCGAACCTTCCAGGTGAAGATGCAATTCCGCTTTTTTCAAATCACGGTAGAAACTGGACACTACCTGTAATAATAGACTCTATGGCTGCTGGCGCGAACATTGCACGAGAACAAATTGAAGCTATTATGGGCGGCTACCATGGAGACCCATTCGCGATCCTCGGTCCACACAAAGTTGAAAACCCCCCGGGGTGGGAGGTTCGAGCATTCTTACCACAGGCTCTGATGGCCAGAGTTGTTGTGGGTGGCAATGCGCACGCCATGAGTTCGCTCAATCCGAACGGCTTTTTTGTGGCGGAAATGCTGGGACCCATGCTTCCGTATGTTCTGGAAATTAAGCTTTGGAGTGGGGAATGGTTGCAGTTAGAGGATCCTTACCGGTTTTCCGAATTATCCACGAATTTCGACTTGCACCTCCATGGTGAGGGTACTCTTTATCACGGCTACGATTCCTTCGGAGCGCACCTGTCGGAAGTAAACGGATGCAAGGGGACGCGGTTCAGTGTGTGGGCTCCAAATGCACACACTGTGACCGTGACCGGTGATTTTAACGATTGGGATACGCGGCGGCATCCTATGCGGTTACGCGAAGGCGGCGTCTGGGAAATGTTTCTGCCCGGGGTAGGGAAGGGCGCCTGTTACAAGTATCTGATCAAATCGAAACTCAAAGGTTATAGCCAGCTGAAGGCCGATCCATTTGCGTTTTCCTGCGAAACGGCCCCCCGCACAGGTTCCGTGGTTGCTGACCTTGATTCCTACTTCTGGAATGATGAGGCTTGGATGGCGCACCGCGCAAAAACAGACGCGCTTTCCAAGCCAATGTCGATTTACGAAGTCCACATTGAAAGTTGGTTAAGAGGCGCGGGCAATACGTGGACCAGCTATCGCGAACTGGCCGAGGCGCTTCCTGTTTACCTGAAAAAAATGGGATTCACTCATGTGGAATTTCTACCTGTGGCGGAGCATCCATTTTCAGGATCTTGGGGCTATCAAGTAACTGGCTTTTTCGCCCCAACGTCAAGGTTTGGCAGCCCTACGGATTTCATGTACCTGGTTGACCGGCTGCACCAGGAAGGCATCGGGGTAATTCTGGATTGGGTGCCCGGGCATTTTCCGAAAGACGCCCACGGCTTGGCGTTTTTTGACGGCACGAATCTGTATGAACATGAGGATTACCGCAAAGGCGAGCATAAGGACTGGGGTACGCTAATCTTCAACTATGGACGAAATGAGGTACGTTCTTTCTTAATTTCAAACGCTTTATTCTGGTTGAAGAGATACCATATCGATGGGCTGCGTGTAGATGCCGTGGCGTCGATGCTGTATCTGGATTACTCGCGCGAAGAGGGGCAGTGGCTGGCCAACGAGTACGGGGGGCGGGAAAACCTGGAAGCAATTGGGTTCTTGCAACGGTTCAACGAATTGGCGCACACCGTGCCAGGCGCCATTACCATTGCGGAGGAATCGACGTCCTACCCTGGCGTCAGCCGCCCTGTCTATTGCGGCGGGTTGGGCTTCACAATGAAGTGGAACATGGGATGGATGCACGACATGTTCAAGTATTTCAAGGAAGATCCTGTATACCGCAAGTATCAACAACAGAACATCACGTTCAGCCTACTCTACGCCTTCAGTGAAAACTTCCTGCTGCCTATTTCTCATGACGAAGTTGTTCATGGGAAAGGATCCTTGATCGGCAAGATGCCCGGCGACATCTGGCAGAAGTTCGCTAACGTTCGGGCCTTCCTTGGGTTCATGTGGGGACATCCAGGCAAGAAGCTTTTATTCATGGGCTCGGAGATTGGCCAATTTGATGAGTGGAATCACGATGCGGGCGTTCAATGGGACTTGCTCGATTTCGAGAACCACCGCAAATTACAGGAATGCGTCGCAGCGTTGAATAAACTTTACCGTGAAGAGCCGGCATTGTACGAAGTAGATTTCAGCTATGAGGGATTTGATTGGCTGGATTTCCGAGATACGAACGCCTCAATGATTTCGTTCTTGAGGAAAGCCAAGGACCCTCGGGATCATCTGGTGTTCATCTGCAACTTTACGCCGGTGGTGCGGTACGGTTATCGCATTGGAGTTCCTGAGGCCGTTTTATATCGGGAAGTGTTAAATACCGATTCCCATCTGTTTGGCGGAAGTAATGTGGGCAATGGAGGATATGCCAACGCCTTCGCTGAAGGCTCACACGGCCAACCAGCAAGCGTTACCGTAACCGTGCCGCCGCTTGGCGTGATTGTGTTGAAGCCATCCAGATGACGAAATATCTTGTCGCATTGATTGGGCTCAGCGGGGTTGCGGCTGGTCTCTACCTACTAAGACGACCTTCCATGCCTGCTGATAACAGTACGGAGTCGTTGCTGGTTGATCTAATGCTTGTGCTGCTGTTTGGCCTTCAGCACAGTGGCCTTGCTGGGCGCGTTAGCCGGGCGGTTTTCGTGGTGACTTCAGGCTTGGGGTTGGTGCTGATTTCCATGCTCTGGCGCGATTCTGGACCGATACTCTGGTCGCTTCCTTTTTGGTTGTCAGCGTCGCTTGCCTTGTTTGGATCCATCGTGACGGCCATCGCGGCGTTTTCTTTGAATGCCCTGCAATTGTTGGGGCTTCGAGATGAGCCGGCGAATGCAGCGTTTCGCGAACCAATCCTGCATCGGTACGTTCGTCACCCGATTTATGCCGGTAGCATACTCGTGTTCTTTGCCGTCCCGCTGATGACTGCTGACCGCATGCTCTTCGCCGTTGGAATGACTATTTACATTCTGATTGGCATCCAGTTCGAGGAGCGCAAATTGGCTCGACTCCTTGGACCCGTCTATTCGGACTACCGCCGACGCGTTCCGATGTTATTGCCCTGGCCTTAACCACTGTTACCCTATAGTTCATGATGGATCGTCGAACTTTTCTCACGAGTGCCGCCTGGGCCGCAACTGCCCACGGTCAACGCACGGGCAATGGTCTATTGAAGCCTCGTATGTTGAAAACAGGTGATACCGTGGGCCTCATCACGCCTTCCACTTTCGTAAGCGATCCCGACGACCTGGAAACCGCCGCGCGCACAATGGAATATTTCGGCCTCAAATACAAATGGGGCAAGAACGTTAAGAAGCGCAGTGGATATCTAGGCGGGTCCATTGAAGATCGCGTCAGTGACTTGCATGCCATGTTTTCCGATCCTGAAGTGAAGGCGGTAATCTGCATCCGAGGCGGTTATGGATCGGCGCAATTGTTACCGTCCATTGATTTCGATCTGATCCGGCGCAATCCGAAAATCTTTCTTGGCTATAGCGACGTCACGGCACTGCACTTGGGGATGAACAAAAAGGCAGGCCTTGTGACCTTCCACGGGCCTGTGCCTTTGTCGGGATTTTCCGACTATACGCAGAAGTTTTTTAAGAAGGCGCTTTTCGACGCATCGCCGATTGGTTCGCTAACCAATCCTTCAGAGTCGAATAAGCTGCGGCCCAAGCACAAATTACGTACCGTCAGGCCAGGAAAGGCTCGCGGAACCTTGATTGGCGGCAACCTCACGTTGATCGCCACTACCATGGGCACCCCTTACGAGATTGAAACTGCGGGCCGTATTCTCTTCATTGAAGATGTTGGCGAGGAGCCTAACAGCATGGATCGCATGCTTACCCAATTGCGCATTTCCGGCAAGTTGGGCCAGGCTGCGGGCGTCGTCTTTGGAGAATGCAATGGATGCACATCGCGCAAGTATGATCCAAGTTTTACAAATTCGTTCACATTGGGCGAAGTGGTTGACGAAATTCTGGGCAAGTTGAAAATCCCTGTGCTGGCCGGTCTTACGATTGGACACACCGAAGATCAGTTGACGTTGCCCGAAGGCGTGATGGCCTCACTCGATGCCGACAAAGGTGAATTGGTGATTGAGGAAGCGGCCACAGTGGGTTAGGCTAGTAGCCCTTCCTTGATAGACTTGGCCTTGTCGCGATATTCCGCTGCTTTTTCGAAATCGAAATTTCTGGCAGCCTCGCGCATCCTTTCCTCGTAATCAAGGGCCAGCTTTTCTTTCTGCTCTCGATTCAAGTTCACCAACGCGGGTTCTTCTTCAAGTGGAACTGTGACGTAATCCATATCCGCGATGGCAATCAAATTCTGATCGATGGCCTTGATGATCGTCTGCGGCGTAATGCCGTGCTCTTCGTTGTAATCCCTCTGAATGCTGCGGCGGCGATCGGTTTCGCTAATAGCCTTCTTCATGCTGTCGGTCAGAACATCGCCGTAGAGAATGGCCCGGCCATTCACGTTTCTGGCCGCGCGTCCGATGGTTTGGATTAAGGCGCCGGCTGAACGAAGGAAGCCTTCTTTATCGGCATCCAAAATGGCCACAAGGGATACTTCGGGCAAATCCAAACCTTCGCGAAGAAGGTTCACACCGATGAGCGCGTCAAAGACGCCTTTGCGTAGGTCGCGAAGTATCTTGACGCGATCGAGCGTGCTGACTTCGGAGTGCAGGTAGCGGCACTTAACACCAACCTCGGTATAGTATTCGGCCAAGTCTTCCGACATGCGTTTGGTTAACGTGGTAATTAGCACCCGTTCGTTGCTTTGCGTGCGCTTGCGGATTTCACCCAAGAGGTCGTCCACTTGACCCTTGATCGGCCGGATTTCAACCTCCGGATCAATTAGGCCGGTGGGCCGAATGATCTGCTCAACAAACACGCCGCCAGTCTTTGTCAATTCATATGGGCCTGGCGTGGCTGAAACGTAGATCACTTGATTGACGCGGTTTTCAAACTCTTCAAAGGTGAGCGGACGATTGTCCAGGGCGCTAGGCAGCCGGAACCCGTAGCCGACCAAGTTCTCTTTACGCGACCTATCGCCGCCGTACATGCCGCGAATCTGAGGGACGGTCTGGTGGCTTTCGTCGAGGAAGATAATATTGTCGGGTGGCAAATAGTCGAGTAGCGTCGGTGGCGCCTCGCCCGGCAGGCGGCCAGAGAAATGGCGGGAATAGTTTTCAATGCCGTGGCAATATCCGATCTGCTTGATCATCTCCAGATCGAACTTGGTGCGCTGTTGGATCCGTTGCGCTTCCACCAACTTGCCGCCGTGTTGCAGCTCCTTAAGCCACCAATCAAGCTCTTCTTCAATCGACACCATCGCCTTTTCCTTTTGAACAGGCGTGAGGACGTAATGGGTCTTCGGGTAAATAGTAATCCGCTGTAGCGTCTCTTTGATTTGCCCGGTAAGCGGATCGAATCGCGCCAGGGTTTCAATCTCGTCCCCCCACAGCTCGATGCGGTATGCGTAGTCATCATACGTTGGGAAAACTTCAATCACGTCGCCACGCACACGGAAAGTTCCGCGCTTGAAATCGATGTCGTTTCGTTCGTAAAGAATTTCCACCAACTTTGAGACAATGTCCTGGCGCGACATGGTCTTGCCTTTGTCCAAAGGCAGCAGCATGCCGTAATACGCTTCGGGGGAACCAAGACCGTAGATACAACTAACCGAAGAAATGATGACGACGTCCCTGCGCTCAAACAGAGATCGAGTGGCAGACAATCGAAGCTTGTCGAGTTCATCGTTAACCGTCGATTCTTTTTCGATGTAAGTGTCGCTCGACGGCATGTAAGCTTCCGGTTGATAGTAATCGTAGTAGCTTACGAAGTACTCAACGGCGGCTTGCGGAAAGAAGGTGCGGAACTCACCGTACAACTGAGCGGCCAACGTCTTATTGTGGGCGAGTATTAGGGCGGGTCGTCCGGATTGCTCAATGATCTTCGCCATTGTGAACGTCTTCCCTGAGCCGGTGACGCCCAACAGCACTTGATCGCGCTCGCCAGTGACCAGTCCGCGTGACAACTGTTCTATCGCTTGTTCCTGATCGCCCTTGGGGGTGTAAGGAATGCCCAACTGAAAACCCATACTTCTAGTTTACCGGCTGCTCTTTAATAACCGCTCGCGTTCGGCATTAAATTCGCAACCAAGCAGGACGATGACCGATAGAAGGTACATCCAAACCAGCATCGCTATAACACCGCCGATTGAGCCGTAAAGCACATTGTATTGCGCCAGATGGCTAACGTACCAAGCGAATGCTTGTGTGGTGATCAGCCAAAGGCCGGTAGCCAGCAGTGCGCCCGGCCAAACGTTGCGCCAAAGTTGCCGCCGGTTTGGACCGAAGTAGTACATTACTGTCATGACGCCGGTTATGGTTGCTAATTCAAGCAGGAAGCGAATTGCGGAACTAATCAGGCGAACCCCGCCGCGCACTTGTACATCGCTTCCAAATCCACCAATCCGTCGGAAAAATTCGCGTTCAATATTGTCGCCAAACAAGATTAGGGCGGAAGCGAAAACGGCGGGAAGTACGGTCGCCAGTACAAGCATCACGGCTACCAATCGTTGTTTGACAACGGACCGTCCAGTTGGAATCTTATAAACGGACTGGAAGCCTTCCATTAGACTGGCTATCAGTCCCGAGGCGCCCCAAATAGATAACAGCGCCGCCACGATGATAACGAATACAGGGCGGGCTCCACGTACGGTAACACTTTGCCGGATTAACTCTTCAGTGCCTGGAGGAACTACATCGAACAGAAATTGGGCGAGCCGTGCGGAAACAGCGCTGGCGTTTGCTTGTACGAGGATTGTGGTGATGGAGGTTAGCACTGGAAACAAAGCCAGTAATCCGGAGTAGGCAGCGGCTTTGGCCACGCCCAGGCACCCGTCCATTTGCGTCGCGATTAGGGCTCTGTGCAACAGTAGGAAAAACTGTCTCATCTTTTCTCTTGCCAAAGCCGTCGGATACTGGCGATCCAAACGGCAAGGCTCACCAAAGCGAAAAAACGCGGCTCCCATCCGGCGGAATAGTAGAAGTCTACCGTTCCATTTTGACCCGCCAACGGTAAGACTGTCACGAAGCCGAGCTTGTTGGGGCCCAAGGGAAGAGTTTTGCTTCGTTGAATTGCCTTCCAACCTGAATCGTAGTTTACCGCGACAGCCAATTTATACCCTTCCTCGAAATCTCCTTCAACACGAAAATGATTGTTGTCCAACCATTGCCAACGAAGTTTTGGGCGGGCCGGGTCGTCCATCGCTCTGATATAAGGCTCCAGCAATCGCAATGAGCCATGACGGGGCGGCTTGGTTGGCAGTTCCGTATCTTTCACCAACAGCGCCAGTGGCGCGTACGGCAATTCGTAAAGATAATCATTGTTGGCCACGGGGCTAGAAGTTAAGACTCCGTCCAATTTATTTGGATACTTGAAGTCCCGATAATATTCGGTGGACTTAGGCCCGTGGATCACCGCATAATCAACGCCCATTGCCCGCAATTGCCAGATGGTGTTCTCCGCTTCCTGGCCCTGCTGACTTAGGATATCGGTGCGGATCTGGTAGATCATGTCCACCGGCATTCGGTTGCTTAAACCGGTTTCAAACACGCCTCCAATTTGAGGTTCTGGAAACCAGGAGTTCAAGTAAAACCGCGTTCCACCGCTAACGAATACGCGGCCGGGTTGCTTGGCCTCATTCAATCGGTTTGCTGTTGCGTACTCCACCGTTTGTTCCTTCGGCGACGGTTGCCACTTGTCCCACCGATTGTATAAGAACGTCCAGGTGTTGGGCGTCAGGTACAGAAGCGTCACCAACAGCGTAAACAGCATTGGCCAACGCAACCACCACTTTCCGGAATGGACAGCCACACGAACCGTTTCCACGCTCGCCAGAATCAGGAAACATTCAAATTCAATAGCGTACCGCCGTGATTCGGGAATCGTGTTGATGTTGTAGGCATAGAATGCGCTCACCATGAGACCGAAGGCGAATAGGCAGGACAGAATGAAGCAATAGTATCGCTGCTTGGGGAATTTCGCGAAAACTAGGCGGATGAGCACCAACCCACCCAACCAACCCAGAAACATCAGCCGCTCCGCATTTTGCAGTTTGTAGCCAAAGGCATCTTGCGGCCAGTTGAAGGCCATTGTATAAACAAACGAAGGCGTGAGCCAGAAGCAGGAAAGCCCGTAGCCCACCACTCCGGCATCAATGATGCGGCGTGGCTTGAAATCTTCCACGCCCCACATGGTTGAGATCAGAAGCACGGTGCAAATCGCCAGCGCGAGTCCCGCAACCCAATTGGTCAGGACAGTGAGAGCCATCAGAAGAGCAGCCAACAGCAGGGAAGACCAATCATTTCGCCGGGCGGCCTTCCAACTGGCGCACAGCGAAGCGAGTAGGAATACGAAGCCGACAGTGTGCGGACCTTCCCCGTATTTCACCAGTACTTGCAATCGCCAAGGAATCTGCATGAAGCCCCGGTCGCGGTCGATTGTGCCGATCAGTTCATACAGTGGCGAAAGGATGGAGACCAACATGGCGGCTCCGACCGCGTTCGGTCGCGTTCCCGTAAAGCTTCGCACAAAAAGAAAGACAGCCGCCGGACCCAGGCACGCCGCAAAATACACGATCACCCGATAGATTTGCGCCGGGTCAAGCCAAGGCAGAATCCAAATCCAGAGCGCAGTGAAGTATGGCAACAGTGGCAGGTATATGAATTGAGCGGGCAATCCACAATACTGAAGCGGACTCCATGCCCAGGGGTTTGGATGCTGGCTGAAGAACCGCGCCATGAATACGTAACCTGGTTCGATGGAGCCCCGATAGGGCGAGACGCCGGGCAAGAACATCGGAAAATTCAGGGCGATGTTGAAAGCCGTAATCAGGAACGCCAGTAAAAGGTTGAGCCGCAACTTAGATCTGTTTCCTTCTAAATGGGGCTAATAGCAACAATCCCGAAAGACCCAACGAAGCAACCGTGACATATCCGCCCACCTTGTTTTCAAGAGGCTTTTCAAACTTCAAGTCGATAGTTTGCTCGCCAGGCGTAGTTTCAATTACGGTTTGCCCCAAGGGATCTTCCCGCACTTTCAATTCAGTCCCGCGCGAGTAAGCATGCCATGCGGGGTCGTAGGTCATCATCGCTAACACGGATTCGTTTTGGCCGGCAGTCGTATCGATCCGCAGGTGCTCCCACGTGAGCCACCGCGTTTTCGTCGGCCTGTCCGGGCCTTGCTCCAGCATGTTCGTGTAGAGTGTGAGCCCTTCGATATTGGCTTCCTGCGGCACAGGCGTCACCTTTGATAGTTGATCCCGATCCACTACACGGGCCAAGCTTTGATAGCGGCGCGGAACTTTGTAGATACGATCAAAGGGAGTAAATTCTTTTAGCACCGGCAACTTTCCGTCATACTTATTCGGAAACCCAAAGTCGATGTAGGGCTGCTTCGAACCGGGCAGGTGGACGATGATGCAGTCCGTTGCAAAGGCTTTGTAC